>NZ_CVTU01000042.1:0-122658 GCF_900004965.1 Pseudomonas sp. 44 R 15 | reverse complement strand
GCAGCTGATGTCGTCGATTAAGGAGGTGATCCAGCCGCAGGTTCCCCTACGGCTACCTTGTTACGACTTCACCCCAGTCATGAATCACACCGTGGTAACCGTCCTCCCGAAGGTTAGACTAGCTACTTCTGGTGCAACCCACTCCCATGGTGTGACGGGCGGTGTGTACAAGGCCCGGGAACGTATTCACCGCGACATTCTGATTCGCGATTACTAGCGATTCCGACTTCACGCAGTCGAGTTGCAGACTGCGATCCGGACTACGATCGGTTTTGTGGGATTAGCTCCACCTCGCGGCTTGGCAACCCTCTGTACCGACCATTGTAGCACGTGTGTAGCCCAGGCCGTAAGGGCCATGATGACTTGACGTCATCCCCACCTTCCTCCGGTTTGTCACCGGCAGTCTCCTTAGAGTGCCCACCATAACGTGCTGGTAACTAAGGACAAGGGTTGCGCTCGTTACGGGACTTAACCCAACATCTCACGACACGAGCTGACGACAGCCATGCAGCACCTGTCTCAATGTTCCCGAAGGCACCAATCCATCTCTGGAAAGTTCATTGGATGTCAAGGCCTGGTAAGGTTCTTCGCGTTGCTTCGAATTAAACCACATGCTCCACCGCTTGTGCGGGCCCCCGTCAATTCATTTGAGTTTTAACCTTGCGGCCGTACTCCCCAGGCGGTCAACTTAATGCGTTAGCTGCGCCACTAAGAGCTCAAGGCTCCCAACGGCTAGTTGACATCGTTTACGGCGTGGACTACCAGGGTATCTAATCCTGTTTGCTCCCCACGCTTTCGCACCTCAGTGTCAGTGTTGGTCCAGGTGGTCGCCTTCGCCACTGGTGTTCCTTCCTATATCTACGCATTTCACCGCTACACAGGAAATTCCACCACCCTCTACCACACTCTAGTCAGTCAGTTTTGAATGCAGTTCCCAGGTTGAGCCCGGGGATTTCACATCCAACTTAACAAACCACCTACGCGCGCTTTACGCCCAGTAATTCCGATTAACGCTTGCACCCTCTGTATTACCGCGGCTGCTGGCACAGAGTTAGCCGGTGCTTATTCTGTCGGTAACGTCAAAACAATCACGTATTAGGTAACTGCCCTTCCTCCCAACTTAAAGTGCTTTACAATCCGAAGACCTTCTTCACACACGCGGCATGGCTGGATCAGGCTTTCGCCCATTGTCCAATATTCCCCACTGCTGCCTCCCGTAGGAGTCTGGACCGTGTCTCAGTTCCAGTGTGACTGATCATCCTCTCAGACCAGTTACGGATCGTCGCCTTGGTGAGCCATTACCTCACCAACTAGCTAATCCGACCTAGGCTCATCTGATAGCGCAAGGCCCGAAGGTCCCCTGCTTTCTCCCGTAGGACGTATGCGGTATTAGCGTCCGTTTCCGAACGTTATCCCCCACTACCAGGCAGATTCCTAGGCTTTACTCACCCGTCCGCCGCTCTCAAGAGAAGCAAGCTTCTCTCTACCGCTCGACTTGCATGTGTTAGGCCTGCCGCCAGCGTTCAATCTGAGCCATGATCAAACTCTTCAGTTCAAACATCTTTGGGTTTTTAAGAAACCCTAAACTTGGCTCAGCAATCGTTGGTTATTCTTTGATTTCTCGCGGAGTAACTTGTGATGCTGATAATCTTGTTGACTATCAGTCTGACTCCACAAGCACCCACACGAATTGCTTGATTCAGTTGTTAAAGAGCGGTTGGTTAAGATCTTTCGTCTCAACCGAGGCGCGCATTCTACAGCAGCCTCATTTGCTGTCAAGCAGTTATTTTCAGAAGCTTTCGAAGATTTCTTCAACAACTTCAACCACTTGCGCTTGCGATCTCTCGTAAGCTGGAGGCGAATTCTACAGCGTTACACGCTGCTGTCAACACCTCTTTTTCAACTTCCTTTTGGCTTCGATGAACTGAAGCGACTTGCTGTCGAAACCTACTTAACTCGTTGTTTACCAAGGAGTTTTCCGTTTCGACTGCGCCGGAAGTGGGGCGAATTATAGGCGCACAGAATCTGCCGTCAAGGGCTAATTACAGTTTTGTTGCAGAAGACGGTTTTTTAGCAATAAGGCGGGGGATTCGGCGCATCACCGGTGGCACCCGCAATAGAAGAAGCAGCGCACCAATGGACGCGTAGACAGCCCACTCCTTCAAATCAGCCCGAACTATCCAGAGCATATGCAGCAAACCAAGTCCGAGAATCACATAGACCAAACGGTGCAGTTTCTTCCAGCGGCTCCCCAACCGTCGCTGACTGTAACGATTGGAGGTCGCAGCCAAAACCAGCAAGCCCACAAACCCCAACGTGCCGACAATGATGTACGGGCGCTTACGCAATTCCACGCCCAACTGCGACCAGTCAAGCCCGAGGACAAACACGCAATAGGCTGCCAAATGCAGCGTCACATAGGCAAAGCACCACAACCCCAATTGCCGGCGTACCGCAATCCACCCCGCCCAACCGCTCAGTTTCTGAAGCGGAGTCATGCCAAGCGTGATCAGCAACAGAATCAAGGTGCCCAAGCCGAGGCGATCCACCAGCACCTTCCCAGGGTCGGGCCCGAGGGCAAAACTCCAGGCTTCATATAGCCAGAACAACGGCCATACCGCGACCGCTATAAAAACGCCAATGCGCCAGAGCGGATAGCGCATCAATAGTTCTTCCGCAGGTCGAGGCCCGTATATAAAGAGGCGACCTCATCGGAGTAGCCATTGAACATCTGGGTCTCGCGCACGTTCGGGCTGAAAAGACCGCTCGGCAAACGACGTTCCCGCGCCTGGGTCCAGCGCGGATGGTCAACCGTCGGGTTCACGTTCGCATAGAAGCCATACTCATCGGCGGCAATACTCTGCCAGGTCGTTTTCGGCTGCTCGCTGACAAGGCTGATGCGCACAATCGACTTCACACTCTTGAAGCCGTATTTCCATGGCACGACCAACCGCAACGGTGCACCGTTCTGGTTAGGCAGCTCTCGCCCATACATACCAACGGCAAGGATCGCCAATGGATTCATCGCCTCGTCCAGGCGCAGCCCTTCTATATAAGGCCAGTCGATCAAGCCGAAACTGGAGCGCTGACCCGGCATGCTCTTCGGATCCTGCAGCGTTTCAAAGCGGATGAACTTCGCTTTGGAGGTGGGCTCAACCTGCTTGAGCAAGGCGGAAATGGGGAAGCCGATCCAGGGAATAACCATCGACCACGCCTCAACGCACCGCAGACGATAGATGCGCTCTTCCAACTGGTAAGGCTTCATGAAGTCTTCAAGTGCGTAGCGCCCAGGCTTGGCCACCTCACCATCAATCACAACGCTCCACGGTTCGGTCTTGAGTGAACCGGCATTTGCCGCCGGGTCGCCCTTGTCCGTGCCAAATTCATAGAAGTTGTTGTAGTGGGTTGCGTCCTTGAACGGCGTGATGGCCTCGTCCTTGACGGTCACTGCCTGCCACTTGGTGCCGGGGAGCTTTTGCGCAAACCAGTCAGGCGCCCTGCCCGGCTCGACGTCGGCATAGCGTGCGGCCTCCTCTGCACTGGCCAAACGAGGCAAGCTGCTGGCGGCAATACCGGCGAGCGCGCCACCGAGCAAGCTGCGGCGAGAGAGATAGAAGGATTCAGGGGTGACATCCGATTCGTGGCAATCGGACGCTTTGGGCAATTTGATTAACATGGCAACTCCGCAGCATTGGAGGACAGGTGCACCAATAGACTGCGGAGTATGGGGGAAATTACATTAAGGCAATGTTTTGTCCCGACGAAGATGCAGCAGGTACTGGACCGGCCCAGAAGCGGCGTAGACCAGGAAGGCCAACAATAGAATGCGCGGCGGATCGCTGAACACCACCGCAAACACCAGCACCACAACAAGAATCGCTACGAAAGGCACACGGCCCTTGAGGTCCAGCTCCTTGAAGCTGTTGTACTTGATGTTGCTGACCATCAACATGCCGGCCGCAGCAACCATCAGCGCTACCAGGAACGACATCTTCGAACCCTGAATGCCGTAATCACTGAACGCCCAGACGATACCCGCCACCACGCCCGCGGCAGCAGGACTGGCCAGGCCAATGAAGTAACGCTTGTCGGCAGTGCCTACCTGAGTGTTGAAGCGCGCAAGACGCAACGCCGCACCTGCAACATAGATGAAGGCAACCATCCAGCCGACCTTGCCCATATCACCCAGCGCCCAGGCAAACGCCAGCAACGCAGGGGCAACACCGAAGGCGACCATGTCCGACAAAGAGTCGTACTCGGCACCGAAGGCGCTTTGGGTATTGGTCATGCGCGCCACACGACCATCCAGGCCATCAAGCACCATGGCGACGAAAATGGCGATGGCAGCAAAACCGAAGTACTTGCTGGCACTCACGGCATCACCTGCCGCCAACGCGCTCTGGGCGCTCATCGAGTTGATGATGGAATAAAAGCCGGCAAACAGGTTCGCCGTCGTAAACAGGTTGGGCAGCAGATAGATGCCACGATGCCGGACCTTGCGGCCTTCCGCGTCATGCCCTTCTTCGACATGTTCATCGATCGGCAGCATGCTTTCGGCGTCGGAAGCCTGGTTTGGCTCTTCG
Organism: Pseudomonas sp. 44 R 15; assembly: GCF_900004965.1. Taxonomy (NCBI): domain Bacteria; kingdom Pseudomonadati; phylum Pseudomonadota; class Gammaproteobacteria; order Pseudomonadales; family Pseudomonadaceae; genus Pseudomonas; species Pseudomonas sp. 44 R 15. Next base: position 118,075 of record NZ_CVTU01000042.1, on the reverse strand, counting down.
GGACGTTCGCTCATGGACTTTACCTTGCAACGGTGTGAAAAAAATTCGACAGATACTTGCGGCGAGTGTTCGCCCGCAAACGATGCAGCTTTATACCAGAACCCGCTTACCCAAACGAAAAAACGCGGCCTAAGCCGCGTTTTCCCTTGATACGTACGACTTAGTTCTTGGCTTTGTCGACGATCTTGTTGGCACCGATCCACGGCATCATGGAGCGCAGTTGCTCGCCGATGACTTCGATACCGTGGGCGGCGTTGTTACGACGCTTGGCGGTCATCGAAGGGTAGCCGGTGGCGCCTTCGCTGATGAACATTTTGGCGTATTCGCCGTCCTGAATACGTTTCAGGGCGTTGCGCATGGCCTGACGGGATTCGGCGTTGATCACTTCCGGGCCGGTCACGTACTCGCCGTATTCGGCGTTGTTGGAGATCGAGTAGTTCATGTTGGCGATACCGCCTTCGTACATGAGGTCAACGATCAGCTTAAGTTCGTGCAGGCATTCGAAGTAGGCCATTTCCGGCGCGTAGCCCGCTTCAACCAGGGTTTCGAAACCGGCTTTCACCAGTTCAACGGTACCGCCACACAGTACGGCTTGTTCGCCGAACAGGTCGGTTTCGGTCTCGTCCTTGAAAGTGGTTTCGATGATGCCGGTACGACCGCCGCCAACACCGGCCGCGTAGGACAGCGCAACGTTCTTGGCGTTGCCCGAAGCATCCTGGTAGATCGCGATCAGGTCAGGAATACCGCCGCCCTTGACGAACTCGGAACGTACGGTGTGGCCTGGAGCCTTTGGCGCGATCATGATCACGTCGAGGTCAGCGCGCGGCACAACCTGGTTGTAGTGGATCGCGAAGCCGTGGGAGAAGGCCAGGGTGGCGCCCTTCTTGATGTTCGGCTCGATTTCATTCTTGTACAGCGCGGACTGGAATTCGTCCGGGGTCAGGATCATGACCAGGTCGGCGGCCGCAACAGCGGAAGCCACGTCAGTCACTTTCAGGCCATGGGCTTCAGCCTTGGCAACGGTAGCCGAGCCTTTGCGCAGGCCAACGGTCACGTCAACGCCGGAATCTTTCAGGTTGCACGCTTGAGCATGGCCCTGGGAGCCGTAACCGATGATGGCGACTTTCTTGCCCTGGATGATCGACAGGTCACAATCTTTATCGTAATAAACTTTCATGAGGTTCCTCTATATATCCAGGCCGTAAGGCCATTCGCTAATTGGGTTAGATGCTGAGTACTTTGTCGCCACGGGCAATCCCGGTGACACCACTGCGTACGGTTTCCAGAATCGAGGCCGTCCCGATCGACTGGATGAAGCTGTCCAGCTTGTCGCTTGTACCGGTCAGTTGAACGGTATAAACGCTGGCGCTCACATCGACGATCTGCCCGCGATAAATATCGGTAGTGCGCTTGATCTCGGCACGCTGGGCGCCCGTGGCCTTGACCTTGACCAACATCAACTCGCGCTCGATGTGGGCACTTTCCGACAGGTCGACCAGCTTGACCACTTCGATCAGCTTGTTGAGGTTCTTGGTGATCTGTTCGATCACCTCATCGTGTCCCACGGTGGTCAACGTCAGGCGCGACAGGGTCGGGTCTTCGGTTGGGGCCACGGTCAGGCTTTCGATGTTGTAGTTGCGTTGCGAAAACAGGCCGACAACACGGGACAGAGCGCCGGGTTCGTTCTCCAGAAGCAGGGAGATAATGTGCCGCATGATTAAGTACGCTCCGTCTTGTTCAGCCACATGTCGCGCATAGAGCCGTCTTTGATCTGCATCGGGTAGACGTGCTCGCTGGTATCCACCTGAATATCGATGAACACCAGGCGGTCCTTCATGGCGAACGCCTCTTCCATCTTCGGCTTCAGATCTTTCAAATCGGTGATGCGCATGCCGACGTGGCCATAGGCTTCAACCAATTTGACGAAATCGGGCAACGATTCCATGTAGGAATGGGAATGACGGCTGCCGTAGCTCATGTCCTGCCACTGACGAACCATGCCCAGCACGCCGTTGTTCAGGCAGACGATCTTCACGGGAAGACCGTACTGCAGGCATGTCGACAGTTCCTGGATGTTCATCTGGATACTGCCTTCACCGGTGACACAGGCAACGTCAGCCTCCGGAAAGCTCAGTTTCACACCCATGGCCGCAGGGAAACCGAAGCCCATCGTGCCCAGGCCACCGGAGTTGATCCAACGGTTAGGCTTGTCGAATGTGTAGTACTGCGCGGCGAACATCTGGTGCTGGCCCACGTCGGAGGTCACAAAGGCATCGCCCTTGGTCACTTCGCACAGGGTCTCGATCACGGTTTGAGGCTTGATGATGCTGCCGTCGCCCTTGTCGTAAGGGAACAGGCCGCGGTCGCCGCGCCATTCGTCGATCTGCTTCCACCAGCTGGCAACGGACTCCTTGTTCGGCGTTTCACCGATGTCCTTGAGCGCAGCGACCATTTCAGTCAAGACACTTTCAACAGGACCCACGATCGGCACGTCCGCCTTGATCGTCTTGGAAATGGACGCCGGGTCGATGTCGATATGGATGATCTTGGCATTCGGGCAAAACTTGCTCGCGCCGTTGATCACGCGGTCATCGAAACGTGCGCCCACGGCCAAGATCACATCGGCGTGGTGCATGGTCAGGTTGGCGGTGTAGCTGCCGTGCATGCCGAGCATGCCGACGAACTGACGGTCCGAACCCGGGAATGCGCCGAGGCCCATCAAGGTATTGGTCACCGGCAGGTTAAGCAGCTTGGCCAATTCGGTCAGCGGTGCGGAACCGCCCCCCAGAATCACGCCACCACCGGAGTACAGCACCGGGCGCTTGGCCGCCAGGAGCATTTCGGCAGCCTTGCGGATTTGCCCCGAGTGCCCGCGCACAGCCGGGCTGTAGGAGCGCAGCTTGGCTTTCTTCGGGAAGATGTATTCGAATTTCTCGGCCGGGTTGGTCATGTCCTTGGGAATATCCACCACGACAGGACCCGGGCGACCGGATTGTGCGAGGTAGAACGCCTTTTTCATGACTTCCGGAATTTCCGACGCGTGCTTGATCATGAAACTGTGTTTCACGATCGGCCGGGAGATACCGATCATGTCGGTTTCCTGGAACGCGTCGGTGCCGACCATGGTGCTGGCGACCTGGCCGGAAATGATCACCATCGGAATGGAGTCCATATAGGCAGTCGCGATGCCCGTTATGGCATTGGTTGCGCCCGGGCCGGACGTTACCAGTACCACGCCGGCTTTACCGGTGGCACGGGCGTAGCCGTCAGCCATATGGGTCGCGGCCTGTTCGTGGCGAACCAGGATGTGGGTAACAGCCGGTTCCTTGAACAGTGCGTCGTAGACATGCAGCAGAGCACCACCCGGGTACCCGTAGATATAGTCGACGCCTTCGTCACGCAAAAAGCGGACGAGCATCTCACCGCCAGATAAAAGCTCCACGTTGTTCACCTCTAAAACGCCAGAATACCGTCCGTTGAAAACCGACGGGTCTTAATAGGTTTACTTCTCAACAGAGCATGAGCGACGGTGGTCGCCGACTACGTCAGCACTGACTGAGCAAGTATTGGGATCGTCCCAAGTGTTGCGGGCTTTTCCCACCCAGCGCGAGGTAACGCGTTGCGGGTGTTACAGGTCGGCGCGGATGTGCGCCTCATGATCTGCTGAGCGGGCCTGCTTCTGGCAGTCCCGATACAGCGGACTTTGGATTCTTCTGTTTCAGGCCCTTCAAGTCAAGCAATAATTGCGCTTTTTTCCAACTAAGCGCATGAGAACGTAGGAGAAAGGGCTTTGAGGAGGGATAAAACTCGCCTGAATGTCGTCAAGCGGTAGAAATATGCGCAAGACTGCCGGAAAAACCGGCAGTCAGGCAATTAACGAGCGTCAGCGATCAATTGGTCGAACTTTTTCAGCGCATTGCGCAAGCCAAGGCTCTCCCGAGGACGGTCGGCGTAGACCATCTCGGCCATCTCCAGAATCCCGGAAGCATTGGGCAAAGGCAGGTCCTGTTCGAGGATCTGCTTCATACGGACCAGGAAAATCCATTGCAGCCACTGGTGGAAATCCAATGTATCGACCGAAAACGGCTCGACGCTGCCGAGCGCTTCGGCGCTGGGGGACACCTCGTCCCACCAGCCCTGCACGCGCAGCTCTCGCTCGATCAGCAACAACTGTTCGGCAATCGCCGGAAAACGTTCATCCATCAGAGGTTGACCTTGGCTTTCGCCCGAGCCTGGGCAGCGCCGGCGGCGTCACCCTGGGCGGCACGCGCGTCGCCGATCAACGCCCACAGGCTGGCTTGCAGGTCCGGACGACCGTTGGCCATGCTCAAACCACGGCGAGCGAACTGCTCGGCTTGCGGTGCATCACCCTGGGCCATGCGTACCTGGGCCAGGCGATAGAGCACTTGCGGTTCGCGAGGCGCAACGCGCTGGGCACGCTCCAGGCTCGACGAAGCGCCATTGAGGTCGCCACCGGCCTGTTGTTGCTGGGCGGTGGTGAGCAGCGCTAATACCGGGCCATCCAGTTGCTCGTCAGCGGACAGGCCGCCCGCACTGGATGACGAAGGAATGCCGCTCGGCGTCGACGGCATGTTGTACGTGCCTTGGTTGACCGGCGCGGTCTGGATCGGCGTGGCATCGACCGGACCCGAAGTGCTTGGCCCCGGGGTCCAGGGTTCGGCGCTGATCGGGGCTGCGGTAGCAGCACCACTGCCAGGCACCATCACCACCACGCCCGAGTCCTGCGGCATTGCCTGCGGCTTGGCCTGTGCCGGACGGTTGGTCACGGTTTGACGAAACCCGCCCTTGGCCGAAATCCGCTCGCTATTGGAGACGCCCGTACTCGCGTCCACCACTGGAATAGAGCCGCGTTGCACGCTGGAGCAACCGCCGAGCAAAGCCAGAACTGTAATCGCTGGAATCCACAACTTGTTCACTTGAAACCCTCTTTGCTTAATTCATCCAGCCCTTGACCCAATCCATCACCGACTCCGCATCAGCCGGGGCACTGCCCCCGCAGGCGGCACCGGGTGGTGGCTCGCTGCCGCGAATATACGGCATCTGCACCGCCCCCGGGCAGTTGGCGTCGGAACCCTGACCTGTGTGCGGATCAATCCAGGCCTGCACGATATTGTCAGGCTGCGGCATGTTGAGCGGCAACGGGTCAGCTTTACGCATGAAGCTGGTCCAGACCTGCAGCGCACCGGTCGCACCGGTGAACGGCGTCTTGCCATTGTCGTCACGGCCCAGCCACACCACGGCCAGTACGTCCTGGCCGAAACCTGCGAACCAACTGTCGCGCGAGTCGTTACTGGTGCCGGTCTTGCCCGCCAGCGTCAGGTTCGACGGCAGCACGCTGTAGACCGAGCGCCCGGTACCTTCACGCATCACGCGTTGCATGGCGTTCTGGATCAGGTAGATGGAGCCCGCGTCGAAACGCTGCTGGATCTGGAACGGGTAGCGCTTGAGCGGCTCGCCCTCGGCGGTCAGCACACTGCGAATACCGCGCATCGGGGTATTGAATCCACCGTTGGCCAGGGTCTGGTACATGGTGGCCACTTCCATCGGACTCATGGCTGCCGCCCCCAGCAGCATTGACGGGAACGCCGGGAACTCGCGTTCAATGCCCAATCGCGCCAGCGTCTTCAGCACATTCGGCACACCGACTTCGAGCCCCAGGCGCGACGTCGAGATATTGTAGGAATGCGCCAGCCCCTGGTACAGAAACACGGTGCCGTGCGAGCGGCGGTCGAAGTTCTTCGGCGTCCACACTTGACCATCGGCGCCTTTGATCGACAGCGGATCGTCCGACAGCCAACTGGTGAGGGTGTACTTGCTCGGCTTTTCCAGGGCGGTCAGGTAAACCGCCGGCTTGACCAGCGAACCGATCGGGCGCACGGCATCCAGGGCACGGTTGAAACCGGCGAAACTGGCCTGGCGGCTGCCGATCATGGCCTGGACTTCACCGGTTTCCGGGTTGGTCACGACCATGGCGGCCTCGACTTCATCAGAGCCCTTACGGCCGGTCAGGCGTTTGAAGGTGTCATTGACCGACGCCTCGGCCTTCATCTGCAGAATAGGGTCAAAGCTGGTGAAGATGCGCAGGCCTTCTTCGGTCAAGTCTTCGTCGCGGTAGTCTTCGCGCAACTGACGTTTGACCAGGTCGATAAAGCCGGGGAACGAGCTGTCCGCCAGCTTGCCGCGGGTGGTGACGCCCAGCGGCATTTTCTTCGCGGCGGCGACCTGTTCGGCAGTGGCAACGCCCTGCTGTTCCAGAACATCGAGCACCAGGTTACGGCGCTCAAGCGCACGCTCCGGGTTGCGCCGCGGGTTGTAATAGGACGGCCCCTTCACCATCCCCACCAGCAAGGCAACCTGATGCAACTTCAATTCGGACAGCGGCTGCCCGAAGAAAAACTGGCTGGCCAGGCCGAAACCATGCACCGCGCGCTGACCATCCTGGCCGACGAAGACCTCGTTGAGGTACGCCTCGAGGATTTCCTGCTTGCTGTAATGCAACTCCAGAAGCATGGCCATCATGGCTTCGGTGAGTTTGCGCGTCAGGCTGCGCTCGTTGGTCAGGTAGAAGTTCTTCACCAACTGCTGGGTGAGCGTACTGCCGCCCTGGGTCATCCTGCCGCCGGAGGTATTGACCCAAACCGCGCGGGCAATCGACTTCGGCGAAACGCCCCAGTGACTATAGAAGTCGCGGTCTTCGACAGCGACCAGGGTTTCCAGCAGATACGGAGGCGCCTGATCGAGCTTGATCAGGATGCGGTCTTCAAGGTTCTTCGGGTAGATGCCGCCAATCATCAGCGGTTCAAGACGCACCACCGGCAGCTTGGCGCCGTTGAGCGACGACAGCTCGGCCACGTAATCGCCGGAAAAGCGCACGCGTACCGGCTGGGCTTTTTCCAGGCCTTCGTAGAACTGGAAGCCACGGGTGTTCAGGTCGACGGTATTGCCGCTGACCGCCGCCGCGCCCGGGCCGTTGCTCACGGGCTCGCGTCGATAGCCCAGCGCATCGAGTTCGGTGAGAAAGTCGTCCTTGCTCAGTTTCTGGCCGGCGAACAATTCCAGCGGGCGTGCATACACCTTGGCCGGGATGGTCCAGCGCTTGCCGGAGAACTTCTCCTGGACCACGGCATCGAGATACACCGCAACGCCGGCGAGCGCCACAAGGCCAACCAGGCCGAGCTTGAGCGCCCAGCCCAGCCACGGGCGCAGGCTGCGCGAAGGAGGTTTTTTACGGGAACGGGGAGATCGGGTTCGAGTCATGGCGGCGGATTATACGCACTTTATTGATGATCAACATGAGCCGGACAGCGGTTTGCACGACCGCCCGTAGCGGCCATAATGCCTGCCATGATTTCTCCCAGACTTTGAAGGATCGCCCGTGAGCCAGTCCCTGATCGCAGCCCTGCAAAACCCGGCGTTGTACCCGCATCCGGTGGAAGCATTTCACGTTATTGAAACCCATATTTCCTGGGTAATCCTGACCGGTCCTTACGCTTATAAATTGAAGAAACCGATGAACTTCGGGTTCCTGGACTTCACCGATCTGGAAAAACGCGGCCACTTCTGCAACGAAGAACTGCGCCTCAACCAGCGCCTGACCGAAGATTTGTATCTTGAAGTGTTGTCAATTACCGGCACTGCCGACGCACCGCAACTGGCTGGCGACGGCCCGGTCATCGAATACGCGCTGAAAATGCGCCAGTTCCCGCAGAGCCAGATGCTGAGCACCTTGCAAGCCAACGGCGAACTCACCAGCGCGCACATTGACGAAATGGCCAGGCAGATTGCGCACTTCCACATCAACGCCCCCAAAGTCCCACAGGGACACCCCGCCGGCACCCCGGATGAAGTGATGGCACCGGTACGCCAGAACTTCGAACAGATCCGCCCATTCCTCAGTGACAAGGCCGACCTGACTCAACTGGAAGCCCTGCAAGCCTGGGCCGAAAGCAGCTTCGAACGCCTCAAGCCGCTGCTGCAACAGCGCAAGCTCAATGGATTCACCCGCGAATGCCATGGTGACATTCACCTGGGCAACGCCACGCTGATCGACGGCCATGTGGTGATCTTCGACTGCATCGAGTTCAACGAGCCGTTCCGCTTTACCGACGTGTACGCCGACACCGCGTTCCTGGCGATGGACCTGGAAGACCGTGGCCTCAAATGCCTGGCGCGACGATTCATCAGCCAGTACCTGGAGCTGACCGGCGATTATCAGGGCCTGGAGCTGCTCAATTTCTACAAGGCGTATCGCGCCCTGGTCCGGGCCAAAGTTGCGCTGTTCAGCATGCCGAGCGAAGCCGACCCGGTACAACGCGCCACCACCCTGCGCCAGTACCGCAACTACGCCAATCTGGCTGAAAGCTACAGCACGATTCCCTCGCGCTTCCTGGCAATCACCCATGGTGTTTCGGCCGTGGGCAAAAGCCATGTCGCCCTGCGCCTGGTCGAGGCATTAGGCGCTGTTCGCCTGCGCTCGGACGTGGAGCGCAAGCGCCTGTTTGGCGAGCAGCCTGTGGAAAATACACCGCAGGCCGGCATCTATAACCATGACGCCAGTGCTGCAACGTACACGCGGCTGAACGAAATTGCCGACACCGTGCTTCGCGCCGGTTTCCCGGTGGTGCTGGATGCCACCTTCCTCAAACGCGAACAACGCGACGCGGCGGCCCGGGTTGCCGAAGCCACCGGGGCTCCGTTCCTGATTCTGGATTGCAATGCGCCCCAGGCCGTCATCGCCAGTTGGCTGGCACAACGTCAGGCAGATAAAAACGATCCGTCCGACGCAACGTTGGTGGTTATCGAACAGCAGCAAGCCAATCGCGACCCGCTGACAGCGCAGGAGCTGCTGTTGAGCAAGCGCGTCGAGACCAATGAAAGCGGGACCCTCGATGCGTTGGTTGCGCATATTCGTCAGCGCTTGCCCGGCCTGTAAGAAATATTTCTTGGTCGTGTCGCCACGTTGGCGCACGACTCTGCGATAGTGGCACTATAATGGCGCCATAATACCAACAGGAGTCGCCGTCATGAGTCATCCCAAGCTTCTTGATACCCCGCTCTACGCGCTCCTGCACAAGGACGACATCCGCGGCTTCAATCAGGAACGCCCCGGTGACGGGGTTATCGATATGCGTGGCGGCGACTTCCGAGGGTTGGACCTGCGCGAACTGAACACCGCAGGTATCGACTTCACCGACGCCTACTTCCGCTCCGCCGACCTGCGCGGGCTGGATTTACGTGAATGTTCACTGGAAGGCGCCAGCCTGGCCCACGCGCAGATTTCCGGCACTTACTTCTCCTCCGACCTGACGGCTGATGAGATCCTGATGTCGGTCAATTTCGGCACACGCCTGCGTTACCGCACCAAATAACCTCAAGACTTCGGCTCCCGGCCGCGCGACAGGCGTGCCGGGCGCTTTACCCTGCCTGAGATATGGCGGCGTTCTTATAAGCTTTTGAGCCGTTCCCGAGCAAAAAATCACACTTTTCCTACTGAGCGCTACACTCATTTTCAGGCTTGCCTGGTCACGATACCCACCGCACCCTTCGGCCGTCGCAAGGAGGCTTGATGAACGATGAGCTGCAGCACCTGAAAAATCTTGGCAAGACGTCGGCGCAATGGCTGCATGCGGTGGGCATCCACAGCGCATCCGACTTACGCCGCCTGGGGGCGGTCGACGCCTACCGAGCTGTGCGCACTCGCGGGTTCCGAGCATCGAAAGTCCTGCTGTATGCCATTGAAGGCGCATTGATGGATGTGCATTGGAACGACATTCCCGCAGAACGCAAAGAAGCGTTGAACCGTCAGTTCGATGCGCTCTCGGCGCGCAAGAAGATTTAGGTCTGCGCAGGGGCAGTTGGAGAAAAATACGGGAATGGATAAAACAACTGTTGACTCTCAAATGAGAATCGTTATGATTATCACAACTGGTCGCGAGATCAGCCGATAACTGAAAGACCATTGGTTCGGACTCTCAGATTATCTCCTCATCAGGCTAATCACGGTTATTTGACCCGGCTCTTGCCGGGTCTTTTTTTGCCTGGAAAACCCTGTGCTCAGCGCGCGATGATCAACGGATGACCACGTTCCGGATGCGACTGCACCAACACATCCAGGCCAAACACCGCCTTGAGCGGCTCGGGCCGCAGCACCTGTGCCGGCGTGTCCAGGGCATGCGGGCGCCCACCCGCCAGCAGCAGGATACGATCACAGTAACGCGCGGCCAGGTTCAGGTCATGCAGGATCACCAGCACCGCCGCGCCACGGTCGGCAAAGCTGCGGATGGCCTGCAAGGTCGTGTGCTGATGCAACGGATCGAGCATTGATGTCGGCTCATCCAGCAACAACGTCTGCCCCGCCTCGCCCGGCCATAATTGCGCCAATACTCGGGCCAGGTGCACCCGCTGACGCTCCCCGCCCGACAAGGCCAGGTAACTGCGACCGCTCAGGTGCCCTGCATCTGCCGCATGCAGCGCCGCGCGGATAATCTCCTCATCCCGTACGCGACCGGTCTGATGGGGCAAACGTCCCATGCCTACCACTTCCTCGACACGGAAAGCGAAATCCAGGGTGGAGGTCTGGGGCAGGACTGCCAGGCGTTGAGCGCGTTGCGCGCCGCTCAAACGCTTCAATTCCTGCGCACCCAGCCAGACTTTGCCCTGATCAGGCAACAATTCACCGCACAGCGCACTCAACAAGGTGCTTTTACCCGCACCGTTGGGGCCCAATACGCCCAGCACTTGGCCCGGCAGCAGGTCAAGGGTCACATCCGCCAACACGGTTTTGCCTGCGCGACGGATGTGCAACGCCTCCACCCGCAGCATCAGGCGCGCCCCCGCAACAATAAATAGAGAAAAAAAGGCGCGCCGATAAACGCGGTGACGATACCGATCGGCAATTCCGCCGGCGCCAACGCCAGGCGCGCCACCAGATCGGCAAACAGCAGCAAACTCGCGCCCGCCAGCACCGAAGCCGGCAGCAACACCCGGTGGTCCGGCCCTGCCAGCAACCGCACCAGATGCGGCACCACCAATCCGACAAAGCCGATCATGCCCGCCGCAGCCACGGCTGCGCCGACGCCCAGCGCCGTACAGAACACCAGTTCACGCTTGAGCTTTTCAACATCGATACCCAGATGACTGGCCTCGGACTCACCCAGCAACAGCGCATTCAAGGCCTTCGCTCGGCGCGGCAGCCACAGCGCCACGCCCGCACTGACCAGCAGCAACGGCCATAATCGCGAATAGCTGGCACCGTTTAGGCTGCCCAGGTTCCAGAACGTCAGGGTACGCAAGGTGGCGTCGTCTGCCAGGTAGGTAAACAGCCCCACCGTGGAACCGGCGAGCGCCGTCAGCGCAATGCCGGCAAGCAGCATCGTCGCGACGTTGGTCTGGCCGTTGCGCCGTCCCAATCGATACACCAGCGCGGTGACGCCCAGGCCGCCCAGAAACGCGCAGATCGATAATAGATACGGCCCGAATGCGTCCGGCAACCCGCCAAAAAACGAGCCTGCGACAATGGCCACCGCCGCCCCCAATGCCGCACCACTGGACACGCCCACCAAGCCAGGATCGGCCAGCGGGTTGCGAAACAATCCCTGCATCGCCACGCCCGACAATGCGAGCACACCCCCGACGGCCAGGCCCAGTAACGTGCGCGGCAAACGAATCTGCCCCAGGATCAACTCGGCCTGTTCGAGCCCCTGGGCATTGATCGGCATCCCCATCAATCGCAATGCGGCCCTGAGTGTGTCGAACAACGGCAGGCTGACCGGGCCCAGGGCCAATGAGAGCCAGATCGCCACCAGAGACAACAGCGCCAGCCCGATAAACAGCGTTTTCGGTTTAACCAATGTCGTCATGGGGCGGGTTGCGCGCTGGACGGGTAAAACCCGGCCGACAACTGCGCCAGGCTCTGCGGCAAGCGTGGCCCGAGCCCGCCCACCAGCAGCGTCGGGTCCAATTCAATCACCCGACCGCTCTTGGCCGCCGGCGTGGACGCGAGGATAGGATTTTCCTTGAACAACGCCACACGGGCCGCTTCACCGCTGAGTGCCCGATCAGCAAATACCAGCACATCGGGACTCAACCCGGCCAGCGACTCCACCGAGAACAGTTTGTAACCACTGTGAGTCGCCAGGTTATGGCCGCCGGCCTGCTGCACTATCCAGTCAGCAGCGGTGTCCTGACCGGCGATCAACGGCTTGCCGCCGGCGTGCCCGAGCAACATCAACACGCCCGGTGCTTTTTGCGTCACCTGGGCCTTGGCCACCCAGGCTTTCTGTCGGTCCAGGGCCTGCTCATAGCCGCTGAACAATTGGTTGGCCCTGGCCTCGCTGTCCAGCAGCTTACCCAAATGCGCCAGGTTGGTTTTCAGGCTGGCCAAATCCGGCTGTGCCGAGAACATTTCTACCTGCACCCCGGCGCTGCGGATTTGCGCCAGCACCGGTGGTGGCCCCATTTCCTCGGTACCCACCAGCAGTTGCGGGCGCAGACTGAGAATGCCTTCGGCCGACAATTGGCGCTGATAACCGATACTTGGCAATGCCTTGAGTGACGCCGGATGCTGGCTTGTCGTGTCCACGCCGACCAGTTTCGACTCGCCCCCCAATGCCGTCACCCACTCCGATAACGCGCCACCGGCGCTGACCCAGCGTTGCGGCAGCTCCGAGGCTTGGACCGCTTGGCTGACCAGCAATCCGGCAACAAGCGCAATAACGCTGGCACTCAGGCGCATAACAGGGTTTCCTTTCAAGGCAGAGCCGCTCATGCACTCATCAATGTGACAGATACAGCCTGCCCGGCATCGTAATGAGCACCCGACCAGCTGACGGGCGAAACGGCATTTGATAATTGTTTGCATTTGAACGTCAAGGCACTTAAGGAATGAAATGAAGTTTCTCTGCCCCTCCGAAGCCCTTGCGCCCGACAGCAGCCTCGGCTTTGATATCGACGGGCGCAAACTGTTGGCCGTGCGGCGCGATGGGGTTGCCTACTTCTATATCAACCGCTGTCCCCACCGCGGCATCCCGCTGGAATGGCAACCGCACCGCTTCCTCGATTCAAGTGCCAGCCTGATTCAATGCGCCACCCACGGGGCGCTGTTCCTGATCGAAAGCGGCGAGTGCATCGCCGGCCCCTGCGCAGGCCAAAGCCTCACCGCCCTGCCCGGCCGCGAAGACGAACAGGGCTTGTGGGTGGAACTCTAGTCACCCAACAGCACCTTCAACGGCCGCTCGACGTAAATCTCTTCAGGCGTGACCCGCACACCGTACGCCAGCACCTCGACCCCCGCCGCCTTGGCTTCACGCAACGCAGCGGCGTAACCCGCATCAATTTCCACCGCCGGGCGCACCGCATCGATCCCCGAGAGATTGACGCAATACAACTGCACCGCCCGCACACCTTCACGCGCCAGGTAAGCCAGCTCCCGCAAGTGCTTGGCGCCGCGCTGGGTCACCGCATCAGGGAATGCCGCCACTGAGCTGCCATCAAAGCCCAAGGTGACACTTTTAACCTCGACAAACGCGGCCCCCTGGGGGTATTCCAGGCGAAAATCGATCCGGCTCTTTTCCTGACCGTAGGGCACTTCTCGCTTCAACGCAGTGAACCCGTTGAGCTCAGTGATGACGCCGGCGCGCAGTGCTTCCTCGACCAACTGATTGGCGCGTGCCGTATTCACGCATGCCAGCCGACCCTGGGGCGTTTCGGCGATTTCCCAGGTGCCCGGTAACTTGCGCTTGGGGTCGGCGGAACGGCTGAACCAGACCTGGCCACCTTCGACCATGCAGTTGAGCATCGAACCGGTGTTCGGGCAGTGAATGGTGAGCAACTCGCCGGTAACGGTTTCGATGTCGGTGAGAAAGCGCTTGTAGCGGCGGATCAGCCGCCCTTCTTCGAGGGGAGGATGAAAACGCATCAGCCTTGCCAGCTCCGCAGGCCACGGGCAATCCGCTCCACCGCTTCTTGTAGTCGATCAAGGTTTTGCGTGTAGGCAAAGCGCACATGATGACCCGCCTGATAACGCCCGAAATCCAGCCCGGGGGTAAAGGCCACATATTCTGTTTCCAGGAAATGCCGGCAGAACGCGAAGGCATCACCGCCGAACGCGCTGATATCGGCATAAAGATAGAACGCTCCTTCCGGTTCCACCGCGATCCTGAAGCCCAACTCGCGCAGGGCCGGCAGCAGGAAGTCACGACGTCGGCCGAATTCGGCGCGACGCTCTTCCAGAATGCTCAGGGTTTGCGCGGTGAAGCAGGCCAGGGCTGCATGCTGGGCCATGCTCGGCGCACTGATGTAGAGGTTCTGCGCCAGCTTCTCCAATTCACCCACTGCTTCAGGGGGCGCCACCAGCCAGCCCAGGCGCCAGCCGGTCATGCCGAAATACTTCGAAAAACTATTCAGGACGAATGCATCGTCATCGACTTCCAGCACGCTCGCGGCGTCTGCGCCGTAGGTGAGGCCGTGATAGATCTCGTCCACCACCAAGTGGCCGTCACGCGCCTTGACGGCACTCGACAGCCCGGCCAGTTCGTCCCGAGTCAGCATGGTCCCGGTAGGATTGGCCGGGGAGGCAACCAGCGCGCCCACGCTGTCCTGGTTCCAGTGTTCGGCCACCAGGTCGGCGGTCAATTGGTAACGCACCTGTGGCCCCACCGGCACCAACTGCGCCGCGCCCTCCACCAGGCGCAAAAAATGCCGGTTGCAGGGGTAGCCTGGATCCGCCAACAGCCAGTGCTTGCCCGGATCCACCAGCAGGCTGGTGGCGAGTAACAACGCGCCGGAGCCACCGGGCGTGATCAGAATGCGCTGCGGATCAATGTTCAACCCATAGCGCTGCTGGTAGAAACCGCTGATCGCGTCACGCAACTCGGGCAGCCCACGGGCGGCGGTGTAGCGCGTCTTGCCGTTGGCCAGGGCCGCCTGGCCAGCCTGGATAATCGGTTCGGCGGTGGTGAAGTCCGGCTCGCCGATTTCCAGATGGATCACGTCGCGGCCGGCTGATTGCAGCTCATTGGCCCGCGCCAGTAACGCCATGACATGAAAAGGTTCGATGGCGCGACTGCGCGCACTGTAGGGCTGAGCCATTAGCCTTCCTTAGACGGTGAGGACAAAATCCGGATTCTACCGAACCCTGGCGTTAAAACATGCTCTATTGCCTGCCCTACCGACTTGACGGTACGGGCAAGCGCCGGCAAAACGACTAAAATCAACATTCGAGACAAGACATACCCAGCCACGACGGGGCCCTGCAGTTTGCAACCCCGGCGCGACAGGCTCGACAACCGGGAGTGGCGCACCCCGAATCTATCTGGTAAGTTCGCCCGCTTGCAGCCGCAGGGCCGGCAGGTGTCGGTGACGTTGCAATCCTGCGCAATGGATTAGAAGAGTGAGAGGCGGTCTATTCATGTCCACCCAAGAAAAGCAAAGCATCAGCGGCTTCGAACCTTACGTAGAGAAGAAAGGTGAGGAGTACATGGGCGAGCCCATGCGCTTGCACTTCACCAAGATCCTGAACAAGTGGAAACAGGACTTGATGCAGGAGGTTGACCGTACCGTTGACCACATGAAGGACGAAGCAGCCAACTTCCCTGACCCGGCCGACCGTGCGAGCCAGGAAGAAGAGTTCGCCCTCGAACTGCGCGCCCGTGATCGCGAGCGCAAGTTGATCAAGAAGATCGACAAGACCCTGCAACTGATCAAAGACGAAGAATACGGCTGGTGCGAATCCTGCGGCGTCGAGATTGGTATTCGTCGCCTGGAAGCCCGCCCGACCGCGGACCTCTGTGTAGACTGCAAGACCTTGGCCGAAATCAAGGAAAAACAGGTCGGCAAGTAATACCTGCCGAGCTGAAGGAATGGGGCGTGCGAACGCCCCATTTTTGTGTCTGGCGTTTACCGATTTTCCAGTAGTATCCGGCCCATGACTGCCTCTACCTACATCGGGCGTTTCGCCCCCACGCCCAGCGGCCATTTGCACTTCGGCTCCCTGGTCGCCGCCCTCGCCTCCTACCTCGACGCCCGCGCCAACCAGGGGCGCTGGCTGATGCGCATGGAAGACCTCGATCCGCCCCGGGAAGAACCCGGCGCCCAGGCGGCAATTCTGCATGCCCTTGAGCGCTACGGCTTTGAGTGGGACGGCGAACTGCTCCGGCAAAGCGAGCGGCACGAGGCCTACGCCAAGGTACTGAACGATTTGTTCAACCACGGCCTGGCCTACGCCTGCACCTGCTCGCGCAAACAGCTGGAGCCCTACAACGGGATTTACCCCGGACTTTGCCGCAACGCCGGCCACGACCAGCAAGATGCCGCTATCCGTCTGCGCGTACCCGAGCTTGAATATCATTTTACCGACCGGGTACAGGGCCCATTCCGACAGCACCTGGGGCGCGATGCGGGCGACTTCATCATCCGCCGCCGCGACGGCCTGTACGCCTACCAATTGGCCGTGGTCCTGGATGACGCCTGGCAAGGCGTTACCGACATCGTGCGCGGCGCCGACCTGCTCGACTCCACGCCGCGCCAGCTTTACCTGCAGGAACTGCTCGGCCTGCGCCAGCCGCGCTACCTGCATGTGCCGCTGATCGTCCAGCCGGACGGTAACAAACTGGGCAAGTCGTACCGTTCGCCACCGCTGACCGCAGACCAGGCCGCGCCGTTGCTGCTCAGAGCACTGCGCGCCCTCGGTCAGCCGGCCGGCGATGAACTGCTTTACGCGAGCCCCAGGGAATTGCTGGATTGGGGCATCCAGCAGTGGGATGCCACACTGATCCCGCGCACACTCACGCTGGCCGAAGCGCAATTGCGCTGAAGGCGCTTGCAGCTTGCCGGGCATCCGTTACCATCGCCGCAGTTTTTTAATCAGAGGCCAACATGTACATCTATCGATTGGTCCTGCTGCTGGTCGTCGGGATCTACCTGTTTTCCCCCGCCATCATGGACTGGTGGATCGACGCCACGGGCGCCTGGTACCGCCCTTATCTGCTGTGGCTGATCCTGATCGTCGTGACTTTCATCCTGCAGAGCCAAAAAGATGCCGATGAGCTTTAGCCTCACCCAGATGCTGCTGATCAGCGCCGCCTACCTGGCGGCGTTGTTCGGCGTCGCCTGGATCAGTGAGCGCGGAATGATTCCGCGGGCGATCATTCGCCATCCGTTGACCTACACCTTGTCCCTGGGCGTGTACGCCAGCGCCTGGGCGTTCTACGGTACGGTAGGCCTGGCCTATCAATACGGCTACGGGTTCCTTTCCAGCTACCTCGGGGTGTCCGGTGCGTTCCTGCTGGCACCGGTGCTGCTGTACCCGATCCTGAAAATCACCCGTACCTACCAGTTGTCCTCCCTGGCGGACCTGTTTGCCTTTCGCTTTCGCAGCACCTGGGCCGGTGCGCTCACCACGATCTTCATGTTGATCGGCGTGCTGCCGTTGCTGGCGCTGCAGATCCAGGCGGTGGCCGACTCCATCAGCATCCTGACCCGCGAGCCCGTGCAACATCGTGTTGCCCTGGCCTTCTGCGCCTTGATCAGCCTGTTCACGATTTTTTTCGGCTCACGCCATATCGCCACCCGCGAAAAACACCAGGGCCTGGTGTTCGCGATTGCCTTCGAGTCGGTCATCAAGTTGATTGCCATCGGCGGTGTCGGCCTTTACGCGCTTTACGGCGTGTTCGACGGCCCGCAACAGTTGGAATTGTGGTTGCTGCAAAACCAGACGGCCCTTGCCGCGTTGCACACGCCGCTGCAGGAAGGCCCGTGGCGAACGCTGCTGCTGGTGTTCTTCGCGTCGGCGATCGTGATGCCGCACATGTACCACATGACCTTCACCGAGAACCTCAATCCACGCTCGCTGGTCAGCGCCAGCTGGGGGTTGCCCCTGTTCCTGCTGTTGATGAGCCTGGCGGTGCCGCTGATCCTCTGGGCCGGCCTGAAACTGGGGGCCACCACCAACCCCGAGTATTTCACCCTCGGCATCGGTATCGCGGCCAACAGCCCGGCCCTGGCGCTGCTGGCGTACGTCGGCGGTTTGTCCGCGGCCAGCGGCCTGATCATTGTCACCACGCTGGCCCTCTCCGGCATGGCGCTTAACCACCTGGTGCTGCCGCTGTACCAGCCACCGGCCGAAGGCAATATCTACCGCTGGTTGAAGTGGACGCGTCGCGCGCTGATCGTCGCGATCATCATGGCCGGCTACGCCTTTTACCTGCTGCTGGGCGCCGGACAGGACCTGGCCAACCTCGGCATCGTGGCCTTTGTCGCCACCTTGCAGTTCCTGCCGGGCGTGCTGTCGGTGCTGTACTGGCCCACCGCCAACCGCCGAGGCTTCATCGCCGGGTTGCTGGCGGGCATCCTGGTGTGGCTGGTCACCATGCTGCTACCGCTGGTCGGCAACCTGCAGGGGTTCTATATCCCCTTGCTGAACATGATTTACGTGCTGGACGACACCAGCTGGCACATGGCCGCAATCGCCTCGTTGGCCGCCAACGTGCTGATGTTCACGCTGATCTCGCTGTTCACCAATGCCAGCCCCGAAGAAATCAGCGCCGCCGAAGCCTGCGCGGTGGACAACGTGCGCCGCCCGCAACGCCGCGAGCTGCATGCGGCCTCGCCCCAGGAATTCGCCACGCAACTGGCCAAGCCACTCGGCGCCAAGGCCGCGCAAAAGGAAGTCGAGCAGGCCTTGCGCGATTTGTACCTGCCGTTCGACGAGCGCCGCCCCTATGCCCTGCGGCGTTTGCGTGACCGTATCGAAGCCAACCTGTCGGGGTTGATGGGCCCCAGCGTGTCCCAGGACATGGTGGAAACCTTCCTGCCCTACAAGGCGGGCGGCGAGAACTACGTGACCGAAGACATCCACTTCATCGAAAGCCGGCTCGAGGACTACCACTCGCGCCTCACCGGCCTGGCCGCCGAGCTCGATGCCCTGCGCCGTTATCACCGCCAGACCCTGCAGGAACTGCCGATGGGCGTGTGTTCCCTGGCCAAGGACCAGGAAATCCTGATGTGGAACAAGGCCATGGAAGAGCTCACCGGTATCGCCGCGCAACGCGTGGTCGGCTCTCGCCTCAATACCCTGGGCGACCCCTGGAAAGAATTGTTGCAGGGTTTTATCAACCTGCCCGACGAGCATTTGCACAAACAGCACCTGGCGCTCGACGGCCAGACCCGTTGGCTGAACTTGCACAAGGCCGCCATTGACGAGCCCCTGGCCCCCGGTAACAGCGGCCTGGTGTTACTGGTCGAAGACCTCACCGACACGCAGATGCTCGAAGACAAGCTGGTGCACTCCGAGCGCCTGGCCAGCATCGGTCGCCTGGCCGCCGGCGTGGCTCACGAGATCGGCAACCCGATCACCGGCATCGCCTGCCTGGCGCAGAACCTGCGCGAAGAACGCGAGGAGGACGGTGAAATCACCGAGATCAGCGGGCAAATCCTCGAGCAGACCAAGCGCGTGTCGCGCATCGTGCAGTCACTGATGAGCTTTGCCCACTCCGGCGCCCACCAGAATCAGGACGAAGCGGTGTGCCTGGCCGAAGTGGCGCAGGACGCCATTGGGCTGCTGGCCTTGAACCGGCGCAATTTCGAAGTACAGTTCTTTAACTTGTGCGATCCGGACCATTGGGTCGATGGCGACTCGCAACGCCTGGCCCAGGTCCTGATCAACCTGCTGTCCAACGCTCGCGACGCCTCCCCGCCGCACAGTGCGGTACGCGTCAAGAGCGAGGCTTTCGAGCACACGGTCGACCTGATCGTGGAAGACGAAGGCAGCGGCATTCCACAGAACATCATGGACCGATTGTTCGAACCTTTCTTCACCACCAAGGACCCGGGTGAAGGTACCGGTCTGGGCCTTGCACTGGTCTATTCCATCGTTGAAGAGCATTATGGACAAATCACCATCGACAGCCCGGCTGACACCGAAAGCCAACGCGGCACCCGTATTCGGGTGACCTTGCCGCGTCATGTCGAAGCGACGTCCGCTGTGAACTGAGACCGTCGAGAGAATTGAATCAATGCCGCACATTTTGATCGTCGAAGACGAAACCATTATCCGCTCTGCCTTGCGTCGCCTGCTTGAACGTAATCAGTACCAGGTCAGCGAAGCCGGCTCGGTGCAGGAAGCCCAGGAGCGGTTCAGCATTCCCACGTTCGACCTGATCGTCAGCGACCTGCGCCTGCCGGGCGCACCGGGTACCGAATTGATCAAGCTGGGCCAGGGCACGCCGGTGCTGATCATGACCAGCTACGCCAGCCTGCGCTCGGCGGTGGACTCGATGAAGATGGGCGCGGTGGACTACATCGCCAAGCCTTTTGACCACGACGAGATGCTTCAGGCAGTGGCCCGCATCCTGCGTGACCGTCAGTCGGTCAGCAGTGCCCCGGTCGAACAACGTCCGGCAGGCAAGGCTGCCGACAAACCGGGCGTCGACAACAGTAACGGCGAGATCGGCATCATTGGTTCCTGCCCGCCCATGCAGGACCTTTACAGCAAGATCCGCAAGGTCGCGCCGACCGACTCCAATGTATTGATCCAGGGTGAGTCGGGCACCGGCAAGGAACTGGTGGCCCGCGCCCTGCATAACCTGTCCAAGCGAGCCAAGGCACCGATGATTTCGGTGAACTGCGCGGCGATCCCCGAATCCTTGATCGAGTCCGAATTGTTCGGCCACGAAAAAGGCGCGTTCACCGGTGCCAGCGCCGGGCGCGCGGGCCTGGTCGAAGCGGCCGACGGCGGCACGCTGTTCCTCGACGAGATCGGCGAACTGCCCCTGGAAGCACAGGCACGCTTGCTGCGCGTGTTGCAGGAAGGCGAGATTCGCCGGGTCGGGTCGGTGCAATCGCAAAAGGTCGATGTACGCCTGATCGCCGCGACGCACCGTGACCTCAAGAGCCTGGCCAAGATCGGCCAATTTCGCGAAGACTTGTATTACCGCTTGCACGTGATTGCGCTCAAGCTGCCGGCACTGCGTGAGCGCGGCGCCGACGTCAACGAAATCGCCCAGGCGTTCCTGCTGCGCCAGAGCGCGCGCATCAACCGCACCGACCTGAAATTTGCGCCCGATGCGGAGCAGGTGATCCGGCATTACTCATGGCCGGGCAACGTGCGCGAACTGGAAAACGCCGTCGAGCGTGCGGTCATCCTGTCGGAAAGCCCGGAAATATCCGCCGAGCTGCTGGGCATCGATATCGAACTCAGCGATCTGGACGACGACGACTTCATCGGCCTGGCGCCGCAACAGGGCGCGGGCAGCAATACCAGCCACGAGCCGACGGAAGATTTGTCCCTGGAAGACTATTTCCAGCACTTCGTCCTCGAGCACCAGGACCACATGACCGAGACCGAACTGGCACGCAAGCTGGGCGTGAGCCGCAAGTGCCTGTGGGAACGTCGCCAGCGCCTGGGCATTCCACGGCGCAAGACCGGCGTCGCCAGCGAAAGTTGAGGGGCCGCGCCACAGGTAACACGTGCAGATGTGAAAAAACTGTTACCGCGGATATTTCGCGTAACAAAAGCCGGGGCTTACGGTAACGAAGCCCCGGCTTTTTTTGCTCCATCAAAAACCCGAATCTGCCTCAAACCCCCGGTTTTGCTGGGCAACGCTAAAGTTGGCACGCACCCTGCTATATGCTTAGTACAAAAACAATAACAAGCTTTGTACAAGACAATAAAAATAAGACGAATCGACTCACGCATAACAAAAACAACACGGCGGAGGCGCAGCTAACTGATTCTTTTGGAGAGGCGTTGCATTTGGGGCTTGCCCCGCAACCAGGCCGAGAACAACAAAAACTGCCCTAAGGCAGAGCCTGAACTGGTTGGATCGTAGATCAGCAACACAGCGACCAAAGCAATCCGTTTGCTCTTGCTCCCGATTGGGAGTGTCATGAAGGTGAAGCTTCATGACGAGGGCGATCAACAAAAACAAGAAGCCCGAAACCAATAATAAAAATAGAGCACGCAACTACTTCTGGGGGAGCTTCGGCTCCCCTTGTAGTTTCCGACAGATTGCCCCTGGATTGCCCCTCAAACGCTTTTGGCGCAACGCCCGCAGCTTGTTCCTACACCATCCCCTGACTAAATGCTAGAATCCCGGCCCATCATGCGGTCATTCTTCGTTATGGCCGAACATTCCTTCAAACAGTGCATCCCATGCTGAAGAAGTTGTTCCAGTCATTCCGTTCCCCCTTGCGTCGTACGCAACACATTCGCAGCACGCCTGAAGTGCTTAACAGCAATCAGCATTCATTGCAGCGCGCTCAATTCAGCCGTTACGCAGTGAACATCGTCGAACGTTTGCAGAACGCCGGCTACCAGGCCTACCTGGTGGGCGGTTGCGTACGCGACATGCTGCTCAATATCACGCCGAAGGATTTCGACGTCGCCACCAGCGCCACGCCTGAACAGGTACGTGCCGAGTTTCGCAATGCGCGGATCATCGGGCGCCGCTTCAAGCTGGTGCATATCCACTTCGGTCGCGAAATCATCGAGGTCGCGACGTTCCGCGCCGGCCATCCGCAAAACGATGAAGAGGAAGACACCAATCAGTCTTCCCGCAACGAGAGCGGACGCATCCTGCGCGACAATGTCTACGGCACCCTGGAAGAAGACGCGCAACGCCGCGACTTCACCATCAATGCCCTGTATTACGATCCGGTCAGCGAGCGCATCCTCGATTACGCCAACGGCGTACACGACATCCGCAACAACCTGATCCGCCTGATCGGCGAGCCGACGCAGCGCTACCAGGAAGACCCGGTGCGCATGCTGCGTGCGGTGCGGTTCGCCGCCAAGCTGAACTTCGGCATCGAGAAACACACGGCCGCACCGATTCGCGAACTGGCACCGATGCTGCGGGAGATTCCGTCGGCACGCCTGTTCGAAGAAGTGCTCAAGCTGTTCCTCTCGGGCTATGCGGCCGACACCTTTGAAATGCTCGTCGACCTGCAACTGTTCGATCCGCTGTTCCCGGCCAGCGCCGAGGCCCTGGAGCACAACCCGACGTACACCCACACCCTGATCAGCGAAGCCTTGATCAACACCGATTTGCGCATCAAGCAGAACAAGCCGGTCACCCCGGCCTTCCTGTTTGCCGCGCTGTTGTGGCCGGCCCTGCCCAAGCGTGTACTGCGCTTGCAGGACCGCGGCATGCCACCGATCCCTGCCATGCAGGAAGCCGCCCACGAGTTGATCAGCGAACAGTGCCAGCGCATCGCCATTCCGAAGCGCTTCACCCTGCCGATCCGCGAGATCTGGGACATGCAGGAGCGCCTGCCGCGCCGCAGCGGCAAACGCGCCGACCTGTTGCTGGACAACCCACGCTTTCGCGCCGGCTACGACTTCCTGTTGCTGCGCGAAAGCGCCGGCGAGCAGACCAACGGCCTGGGTGAATGGTGGACCGACTACCAGGACGCCAATGACAGCCAGCGCCGCGAGATGATTCGTGAACTCGGCAGCAAAGGCGACAGCACCGGCGAAGGGCCTAAAAAGCGCCGCCGCAGCTCCAGCAAGCGCAAACGCAGCGCCGCCGATGCCTCAGGCGCAACAGGCGAATAAACGTGGAACGTATCTACATCGGCATGGGCAGCAACCTGGCTGCCCCGCAACAGCAATTGCGCAGCGCGATCGACGCCTTGGCGCAATTGCCCGGCACCACCCTCGCCGGTGTATCCGCCTTCTATCAAAGTGACTCCCTGCTCCCGGGCCAACCGCGCTATACCAATGCGGTGGCAGCCCTGGACAGCGACCTTGCGCCACTCGACCTGCTCGATGCGCTGCAAAGCATCGAAAACGACCAGGGTCGCGAACGCCTTGAGCGTTGGGGCCCACGCACGCTGGACCTGGATATCCTGCTGTTCGGTGACCGCCTGATCGACGAGCCGCGCCTCAAGGTGCCGCATTACCAGATGCACCTGCGGGCGTTTGTGCTTTATCCGCTGGTCGAACTGGCACCTGCGAACCTGTCATTACCTGATGGCCCAACCCTGCGCGACTTACTGGCGGACTGCCCGTTTGTCGGCCTGGAACGCTTACCTCTGTAGGAGCGAGCTTGCTCGCGAAAATCGTCAACGATAACGCGCACAGCCTGATTAAACGCGGTGCCTAAGCGTTCTTCGCGAGCAAGCTCGCTCCTACAATCGCGTCAGTAACAGCGGTAACACCGTCATCGTAACAATGCGGTAACACATCCAATTGACTTCCCGTGTCCTCCTCACGACTATAGGCGTCCCGCTGCCGCCAGCCCGGCGCTGAAGGGCGCAATCCAGGCCTTATAAGCACTGCTCTCAAGACAGTGCGCCTGTATAAACGAAGACTCACGCGCGTTACTCGCTGTTTCCAAGCGCCTGAACGAGGACCCTTTTCATGCCAGACATTACCCTGACCACCTTGCAGAGCCTCAAGCTCAAAGGTGAAAAAATCACCATGCTGACCTGCTACGACGCTACCTTCGCCCACGCCAGCTGTCAGGCCGGGGTCGAGGTGTTGCTGGTAGGCGACTCCCTGGGCATGGTACTTCAAGGGAATGACAGCACACTCCCCGTCACCACCGACGAACTCGCGTACCACACCGCCAGCGTCAAGCGTGGCAATGACGGTGCGTTTATCATCGCCGACCTGCCGTTCATGGGGTATGCCACCCTCGAACAGACCTTCCAGAACGCCGGCAAACTGATGCAGGCGGGTGCGCACATGATCAAGGTCGAAGGCGCCGTATGGCTCGCCGAGTCGATCCGACTGCTGGCTGAGCGCGGCGTCCCGGTATGCGCGCACATGGGCCTGACGCCGCAGTCGGTCAACCTGCTCGGCGGCTACAAGGTACAGGGCCGCAATGAAGCCCAGGCACGCCAGATGCGTGCCGATGCCATCGCCCTGGAACAAGCCGGCGCCGCGATGATTCTGCTGGAGTGCGTGCCCAGTGAACTGGCCGCCGAAATCACCCAGGCCGTCAAGGTACCGGTGATCGGCATCGGTGCCGGCGCCGCCACCGACGGCCAGGTGCTGGTGCTGCACGATATGCTCGGCTTGTCGATCAGCGGCCACGTGCCCAAGTTCGTGAAGAACTTCATGGCCGGCCAGCCCAGCATTCACGCCGCACTGAGCGCTTACGTCAGCGAAGTCAAAGCCGTGACCTTTCCCGGCACCGAACACGGATTTTCTGCATGAACACCGTTAAAACCCTACGTGAACTGCGCGCCGCCGTGACCCACGCGCGCAGTGCCGGCAAGCGCATCGGCTTCGTTCCGACCATGGGCAACCTGCACAGTGGCCACGCCACCCTGGTGAGCAAGGCCGCGCAGCAATCGGACTTCGTCGTGGCGAGCATTTTCGTCAACCCGTTGCAATTCGGCGCCGGCGAAGACCTGGACAAATACCCGCGCACCCTTGCCGCCGACCAGGAAATGCTGCTGCAAGCCGGTTGCAACCTGCTGTTCGCGCCAACCGTCGATGAAATGTACCCCGGCGGCATGACCGGCCAGACCCGCGTCAGCGTCCCCCAGTTGTCCGAAGGCCTGTGTGGGGCCAGCCGCCCAGGGCATTTCGAAGGCGTCGCCACGGTGGTCAGCAAGCTGTTCAACATGGTCCAGCCGGATATGGCCGTATTTGGCCAGAAGGACTACCAGCAACTGGCGGTGATCCGCGCCATGGTGCATGACCTGAACATGCCGATCCAGATCATCGGCGAGCCGACCGTACGTGCCGCCGATGGCCTGGCGCTGTCATCGCGCAACGGTTATCTCACCCAGGAGCAACGCGCAATTGCCCCCGTGCTGTACCGCAGCCTCAGCCAGATGGCCAACGCCATCAAGAGCGGTGAGCGGGATTTCGCCACACTGCGCGCCGAGCACATCCGGCAGATCGAAGCCGCCGGCTTGCGCATGGACTACCTGGAAGTGCGTCAAGGCGTGCACTTGCGTCCGGCCACGCCCGAAGACCGGGACATCGTGATCCTGGTAGCGGCCTATCTGGGCACGACACGCCTGATCGACAACCTGCACCTGAACCTCAACTGACCCTGCTCGACACCCCGCCAATTGCCTTCATCGCTATGCCGGTATAAAAAAGTACCGGCATCAGCGCAGACAAAGCCAAGACATATCGACACGCTAGGTTTAATGTAATCGCCCTGCGCTCCTGGTTAGCGCTGTCCGAAACCCCTCGCGTGTTAAAAGACTGGAGGTTTCGGGCTTTGAAGTGTCCTAAAGGCAGTCCCCGTAATAAAAGGAAACCCGCAGCGATGGCGTACTACCGCACCCCTCATGACGTTACCGCGCTGCCCGCCTGGCACGCGCTCGATCAACATCGCCAAGCCATGCAGGATTTCAGCATGCGCGAGGCCTTTAATGCCGACCCCCAGCGTTTCTCCGAATTCACCCTGAGCAGCTGCGGGCTTTTCCTCGATTACTCGAAAAACCTGATCACCCGCGAAACCCGCGACCTGCTGGTGGGCCTGGCCAACGAAGTCGGCCTTAAAGACGCGATCAACGCGCTGTATGCCGGCGAGCCGGTCAACTCCTCCGAAGGCCGTCCGGCGCTGCACACCGCCCTGCGCCGCCCGGTGGGCGACAAGTTGTCGGTCAACGGCGTGAACATCATGCCCGACGTGCACAAGGTGCTGAACCAGATCACTGACCTGGTCGGCCGTATCCACGACGGCCTGTGGCGTGGCTACACCGAAAAGCCGATCACCGACGTGGTGAACATCGGCATCGGTGGTTCGTTCCTCGGCCCGGAGCTGGTCTCCGAAGCGCTGCTGTCCTACGCCCATAAGGGCGTACGCTGCCATTACCTGGCGAACATCGACGGCAGCGAGTTCCACGAACTGACCATGAAGCTGCGCGCCGAGACCACGCTGTTTATCGTCTCGTCGAAATCCTTCAACACCCTCGAAACCCTGAAAAACGCCCAGGCCGCCCGCGCCTGGTACCTGGCCCAGGGTGGCTCGGAAGCCGAGCTGTACCGCCACTTCATTGCGGTGTCGAGCAACAACGCGGCGGCCGTCGCGTTCGGCATTCGCGAAGAAAACATCTTCCCGATGTGGGACTGGGTCGGTGGTCGTTACTCGCTGTGGTCCGCAATCGGCTTGCCGATCGCCCTGGCGATCGGCATGTCCAACTTCAAGGAGCTGCTGTCCGGTGCCTACACCATGGACCAGCATTTCCAGAACGCGCCGTTCGAAGACAACATGCCGGTGCTGCTGGGCCTGCTGGGCGTGTGGTACGGCAATTTCTGGGGTTCGCAGAGCCATGCGATCCTGCCGTACGACCATTACCTGCGTAACATCACCAAGCATTTGCAGCAGCTGGACATGGAGTCCAACGGCAAGAGCGTGCGCCAGGACGGCACGCCGGTCGCCACCGATACCGGCCCGGTCATCTGGGGCGGCGTAGGTTGCAACGGCCAGCATGCTTATCACCAGTTGCTGCAC
This sequence comes from Pseudomonas sp. 44 R 15, assembly GCF_900004965.1. Classification (NCBI taxonomy): domain Bacteria; kingdom Pseudomonadati; phylum Pseudomonadota; class Gammaproteobacteria; order Pseudomonadales; family Pseudomonadaceae; genus Pseudomonas; species Pseudomonas sp. 44 R 15. Next base: position 90,632 of record NZ_CVTU01000042.1, on the reverse strand, counting down.
CAGGGCACCCAACTGATCCCGGCCGACTTCATTGTGCCGATCGTCAGTTTCAACCCGGTCTCCGACCACCACCAGTGGCTGTATGCCAACTGCCTGTCCCAGAGCCAGGCGCTGATGCTCGGCAAGACACGCGCCGAAGCCGAAGCGGAGCTGCGCGATAAGGGCATCCCTGAGGCCGACGTGCAGAAACTGGCGCCTCACAAGGTGATCCCGGGCAACCGTCCGAGCAACACGATCGTGGTCGAACGCATCAGCCCGCGCCGCTTGGGCGCGCTGGTCGCCATGTACGAACACAAGGTATTCGTCCAGAGCGTCATCTGGGGCATCAACGCCTTCGACCAATGGGGTGTCGAGCTGGGCAAGGAACTGGGCAAAGGCGTCTACAATCGCTTGACCGGCGCCGAAGAAACCTCGGCCGAAGATGCTTCGACCCAGGGCCTGATCAACTACTTCCGCGGTCGTCACCGCGGCTGATCAACGCCTGAACCGCTAGCCTCGAAATAACCCCCGGCCTGTTCAGGCCGGGGCTGTTAAACTGCGCGCCCCCATTGTCCTCATTCCCCCGCAAGCAAGGCGCGCTCCATGACTTCCTTGAACCAGGCGCTGCGCGCCGCCCTCGACCATCGCCAAGACCTGATCAGTGAACTGCATGCCCAGGGCACCGATTGCTACCGGCTGTTCCACGGCAGCCAGGAAGGCGCCGGTGGCCTGACGATCGATCGCTACGGCCCGCAATTGCTGGTGCAAAGCTTCCACCAATCCCTGCAAACCGCTGATCTGCTGGACTTGCACCAATTGATCAGTCAATACCTGGGCCTGGAGCTGCTGCTGGTGTACAACGACCGCTCCCGTGGCAACTCACGGATCGACCGTGAAGACAGCGTGTACCGCGCCGAACCTGCCGCGCTGGAGGATCTGGTCGGTCACGAATGGGGCCTCAACTACCGAGTGCGTGGGCGGCATGCCGGGCAGGACCCGCTGCTGTTCCTTGACCTGCGCAACACCCGTGGCTGGGTCAAGGACCACAGCGCCGGTAAAAGCGTGCTCAACCTGTTCGCCTACACCTGTGGCGTAGGCTTGAGCGCGGCAGCCGGTGGCGCACGTGAAGTCTGCAACCTGGACTTTGCCGAGGGCAACCTCGCCGTGGGGCGCGAGAACGGTCTGCTTAACCCGCAGTTGCCGACCATGGCCTTCGTACAGTCCGATTACTTCCCGGCGATTCGCCAATTGGCCGGCCTCCCTGTCACTCAGCGTCGTGGCCAGAAACTGCCGAGCTATCCGCGCCTGGAACAGCGCCAGTATGACCTGGTCCTGCTCGATCCTCCCGCCTGGGCCAAAAGCGCCTTCGGTACCGTCGACTTGTTGCGCGACTACCAAAGCCTGCTCAAGCCCGCACTGTTGGCAACCGCCGATAATGGTGTGCTCATTTGCTGCAACAACCTGGCGAAAGTGAGCATGGACGACTGGCGCGAACAGGTGCTGCGTTGCGCGGAAAAAGCCGGTCGCCCCGTACGCGACTGGCAGATCATGGCGCCAGGCGCGGACTTTCCGTCGAAAGACCAGCAACCTCCGCTGAAGACCCTGATCCTGCAATTGTAGGAAGTTTCCCAGGCCTGGCGGTTCTTCGGAACCGAAATCACGTGCCATACTCCAAGGCACTCTCGTTCGACATAGATGGCTGTCACCCATGCCCAAAGGATTGTTCCGCGCCATAGGCGCCTTGTTGACCGCCCTTGCTGTGTATAGCGTGCTGGGCTTTCTGATTCTGCCCGGCATCGCCCTTCGTATTGCCAACCAGCAGTTGGCCCATTACGCAACGGTGCCGGCGCGTATCGAGCGTATCGAACTCAACCCGTTCAGCCTGGAGCTGACGCTATGGGGCCTGAAGATCGGTGAGCCGGGCAAGGAACAGGTGGGTTTCGAGCGCCTCTATGCCAACCTGCAGATCGACAGCCTCTGGACCCGCGCCCTGCACCTGGCCGATGTTCAACTCGAGCAGCCCAGGACCGAATTGCTCTTCGACAAGTCCGGCCAGTTGAACCTGGCGCAATTGTTCAAATTGCCCCCAAGCGAGCCAACCCCTGCCGATCCCGACGCCAAGCCTTTCCCGCTGCGTATCGACAGCATCAGGCTGGCGGGCGGCTATGTGCACTTTCGGGACCTGCGACCCAGCGAACCCATCGAATTTCTCTACGACAAACTCGACTTCGAGCTGAAAAACCTCAGCACCTTGCCGGAAGATAACGCCGACATGACCTTGGTGGCCGCCGGCCCCCAGGGCGGACAGATCGACTGGAAGGGCAACTTCAGCCTGGTGCCGATCACCTCCGAAGGCTCGCTGAAAGTCACCGACGGCAAAATGAAAGCCTGGTGGCCGTATGTGCGCGACGCCGTGCCGCTGGTGCTTGAGGACGGTGTGCTCAATTTCAGCACCGACTATAAGTTCAGCCTGGCCAAAGAGACCGAACTGAACCTGACCAACACCACCGCCAGTATTGCGCCCTTTGCGATCAAGGCGCCGGATGGCCGGCCATTGGCCCGACTGGAGCGCCTGGACGTCAGCGAGACCACGGTGGACCTGGCCAAGCAACAGATAGTGATCGGCAAGATCCGCAGCAACAAACTCGAAACCTGGGCCGCCCGCGAGGCTGATGGGCAACTGGACTGGCAGAAGCTGTTCGCCAGCCAACCCGGCAAACCGGCCAAGACGCCGGAACCGGCCTCCGCGCCCGCGACTGCCGACTCACCTGAAGCGCCACCGGCAGCGCCGAACAAACCCTGGCAAGTGCTGCTCAAGGATGTGCAACTGCGCAATTACCAGGTGCACCTGGCTGACCGCCAGGCCAAGCCTGCGGTAGCCGTGGATCTGGGGCCGTTGAACGTCGATGTGCAGAACTTCGACAGCCTCAACCAGCGCCCTTTTACCTTGAAGGTCGACAGCGGCCTGGGCAAGCAAGGCAAGATCCAGGCAGCCGGCGAGGTCAACCTCAATCCGGTCAGCGCCAGGCTGAAAGTGAACACCCAGGACATCGACCTGCGCGTCGCTCAATCCTATATCAGCCCGTTCATCCGTCTGGAACTGCGCAGCGGCATGCTGGGCAGCAACCTGGATGTCAACCTCAAGAGTACCGAGCCGCTGACCCTGCAAGTCACCGGCCGCGCGCAAGTGGATCAGCTGCACACGCTCGACACCCTCAAGTCCCGTGACTTCCTCAAATGGCAGCGCCTGGTGCTGGAAGGCGTCAACTACCAGCACGGCGACAGCCTGTCGATCGACAAGGTCAACCTGCTGCAACCCTATGCGCGCTTCATGATCAACGAGGACCGCACTACCAATATCGACGACCTGCTGATTCCGCAGCCTGCCGACAGCGGGAACAAATCGGCAGCCAAACCGGCTGCGAGCAAAGACAAGCCGTTGGGTATCCACGTCGGACAGGTCGCGATCAACGACGGCTCGGCCAATTTCGCCGACTTCAGCCTTACGCCCAACTTCGCTACCGCGATTCAACAACTTAACGGCCAGATCGGCACCATCGACAGTCGCCAGGCCAAACCGGCCAGCGTCGACATCAAGGGCAAGGTGGACCGCTACGCGCCAGTGACCATCAAGGGCAGCGTGAACCCGTTTGACCCTATGGCGGCGCTGGACATCGCGACCAGCTTCAAACGGGTCGAGCTGACCACCCTGACGCCGTACTCGGGCAAATTCGCAGGTTTCCGAATCCGCAAAGGTCGTTTGAACCTGGACCTGCATTACATGATCACCAAAGGCCAGTTGAAAGCTGAAAACAAGGTGGTGGTCGAGCAACTGCAACTGGGCGAGAAAGTCGACAGCGCCGATGCGGTGGACTTGCCGATTCGCCTGGCGGTGGCCTTGCTCAAGGACAGCGACGGCAAGATTTCCATCGAGCTGCCGGTAAGCGGTGACCTGAACAACCCGCAATTCAGCGTCATGCCGATTGTGTGGCAGACCTTGCGCAACCTCGTGGTGCGTGCCGCGACGGCGCCCTTCAAGTTCATTGGTGGGCTGGTCACCGGCGGCGGTTCGCAAGACCTGGGGAGTGTGTCGTTTGCGGCGGGCTCCAGTGAACTGGATAAAAACGCCGAAGGAGCCCTTAACACGCTGGCCAAGGCACTCAAGGAACGCCCTGCCCTGCGCCTGGAAATCGAAGGCACCGCAGCGGCCGGCAGTGACGGCCCGTTCCTGGCCGCGCAACGACTGGAGCGTGAGTACCAATACAACTACTACAAAATCCTGCAGCGTCGCGGCGATAAAGTCCCGGCCCAGGCATCGTTGCTTGTGGTGCCCGAGAAGGAAAAGGCGCCTTTGCTGGAAGGCATTTACCGCACACGCCTGAAACAACAACCACCGGCCGAATGGAAAGGCCTGGGCGACGATGAGCGCGCGGCCAGGCTCAAGGACGGCGTGATCAAGTTCTGGAGTGGCAGTGACGTGCTGCTGCGCCAGCTCGGCCAGGACCGGGCCAGCACCATCAAGGATTACCTGGTGGACAAGGCTAAGCTGGAAGACGACCGCGTGTACTTCATTGATGCGCAGCTGGGACAGGCGGAAAAAGATGGTCGGGTGGTGACGCCGATGCACCTGGATGCCGAGTAACCAAATATGGGAGGGGGCTTGCTCCCGATTGCAGTAGGTCAGTCAGAGAGATGTTGACTGATACACCGCTATCGGGGGCAAGCCCCCCCACATTTTTTGCTCCTCGCCCGTGTTGTTCAGCAGGGGCAGGCGGAGAAAGATGCTCGGGCGCTGGCGCCAATGCATCTGGATGCCGAGTAACCCAATGCGGGAGGGGGCTTGCCCCCGATTGCGGTAGGTCAGTCAGTGATAGATTGACTGATACATCGCCATCTGGAGCAAGCCCTCTCCCACAATAAAACAGGCCCCGACACAAGTGCCGGGGCCTGTAATGACCACATCCGTGTGGTCGGTCGCATGAACTCCAGAGGTGCCTCGGGTGGAAATCTAACTCACCCTAAGCCGCCGCCATTCAGTTCAGACGCAATCGGTAGCGTTACTGAGCTTTCAGGCCATCAGCCGATACAGCTTTAACGCCTTTGATTTTCTTGGCGATCGCTACAGCAGTTTCTTTCTGCGCAGCAGTCACAGCCGCTGTGGACGACAGGGACACAACACCTTTGTTGGTTTCAACTTTGATGTCGGTGCCAGGGATACCTTTCTCGGTAACCAGATCAGCTTTTACTTTAGTGGTGATCCAGGTATCGCTAGTCGCCTCGCCAGCGTCATGAGCAGCACCTTTGGTTTTGTCGATGCCGTCAGCCTTGGTAGCGCCGCCAGCCAGCAAGCCGTCAGCAGAAACTGCGGTTACACCTTTGATTTTCTTGGTAATCGCTACGGCAGTCGCTTTCTGCGAGTCCGAAACGGCTACTTTGGAGGACAGGGAAACCACACCTTTGTTGGTTTCAACCATGATGTCCGAACCTGGAATGCCTTTTTCAGTCAGCAGGTCAGCTTTGACTTTGGTGGTGATCCAAGTATCCGAAACGCTTTCCTTAGCCTGGGTGGCTTCGCCGGCCGCCAGAGTCATAGGGGCTTGGGAAGTCTGAGCAAAGGCTACGTTAGCACCCATGGCCAGAGTCAGAGCGGTAGCAGTAGCGAGAGCGAACTTCTTCATACGAGTAACTCCTGTTTTATTAAAAGACTGCAGTACATAAATCTTGGTACTGAAGCGCTAACAGGGATATTGCAGGCAGTGTGCCAAGTCGCCAGAAATATAAAAACCCTTATAAAACAACCAGTTATAAAAAACGCTAATTTTCGGAATCGTGCAACTTGCATGAAGTCCATCGTGCCTGCATGCAAGTTGCGGCTTTTGCGCAGGGCTAAACAGCTGATTCTCTTCCATTTTCTCACGCTCATAAAAAAAGGACTCCGAAGAGTCCTTTTCTGCAGCGTGACGCTTGCGGCTAGTTAAACGCCCGAAGCCTTGGCTGCTGCTACGTCCTTGATGGACAGTTTGATACGGCCGCGGTTGTCCACGTCCAGTACCAGCACTTCCACTTCCTGGCCTTCTTTCAGAATGTCGGTCACTTTCTCAACGCGAGCGTCGCTCAGCATGGAGATGTGAACCAGACCATCCTTGCCCGGCAGGATGTTGACGAATGCGCCGAAGTCGACGATGCGCTCAACCTTACCGACGTAGATCTTGCCGATCTCGGCTTCAGCGGTGATACCCAGGACGCGCTGGCGTGCTGCCTCAGCTGCTTCCTTGGTTTCGCCGAAGATCTTGATCGAACCGTCGTCTTCGATATCGATCGAAGCCTTGGTTTCTTCACAGATCGCACGGATAGTCGCGCCGCCTTTACCGATGACATCACGGATTTTGTCGGTGTCGATTTTCATCGCGATCATGGTCGGAGCATTTTCCGACAGCTCGGTACGCGACTGACCAATGATCTGGTTCATCTGGCCGAGGATGTTCAGGCGCGCTTCCAGGGCTTGGCCCAGGGCGATTTCCATGATCTCTTCGGTGATGCCCTTGATCTTGATGTCCATCTGCAGCGCGGTTACGCCTTTGGCGGTACCGGCTACCTTGAAGTCCATGTCACCCAGGTGGTCTTCGTCACCCAGGATGTCGGTCAGGATGGCGAATTTCTCGCCTTCTTTAACCAGGCCCATGGCGATACCGGCAACCGGTGCCTTCATCGGTACACCGGCGTCCATCAGTGCCAGGGAAGCGCCGCAAACCGAAGCCATGGAGCTGGAACCGTTGGATTCGGTGATTTCCGACACAACACGGATGGTGTACGGGAACACGTCGGCAGCCGGCAGCATCGCGGCGATCGAACGACGGGCCAGACGGCCGTGACCGATTTCACGACGACCAGCACCGCCCATGCGACCACACTCGCCCACCGAGAACGGAGGGAAGTTGTAGTGCAGCATGAACGGGTCTTTTTTCTCGCCTTCCAGGGTGTCCAGCAGTTGCGCGTCACGGGCGGTGCCCAGGGTCGCGACCACCAGGGCCTGGGTTTCACCACGGGTGAACAGCGCCGAACCGTGAGTCTTCGGCAAAACGCCGACTTCGATGTTCAGCGGACGCACGGTACGCGTGTCGCGACCGTCGATGCGTGGCTTGCCGTTTACGATGTTTTCGCGAACGGTGCGGTATTCGATTTCACCGAAAGCCGCTTTGACTTCGCTGGAAGAAGGCTGGCCTTCTTCACCGGACAGCTTGGCGACAACCTGATCCTTCAGCTCGCCCAGGCGAGCGTAACGGTCGGCCTTGACGGTGATGGCGTAAGCCTGGGAGATCGCGTCGCCGAACTCGGCACGGATAGCGCCCAGCAGTGCGGTCGCTTCTGGTTGTGGAGCCCAGGTCCAGGTTGGCTTGGCAGCTTCGGCAGCCAGTTCCTTGACGGCGTTGATCACCACCTGGAACTCGTCGTGGGCAAACAGCACGGCGCCCAGCATCTGGTCTTCGGTCAGCTCTTTGGCTTCCGATTCAACCATCAATACGGCTTCCGAGGTACCAGCAACGACCATGTCCAGGCTCGATGCTTTTTGTTGCTCGTAAGTCGGGTTCAGCAGGTAGCCGGTGCTTTCGTGGAACGCAACACGGGCGGCGCCGATCGGTCCATCAAACGGGATGCCCGAGATAGCCAGGGCAGCCGAAGTACCGATCATCGCAGCGATGTCCGGATCGGTTTTCTTGCTGGTGGAAACGACGGTGCAGACAACCTGCACTTCGTTCATGAAGCCTTCCGGGAACAGCGGACGGATCGGACGGTCGATCAGTCGGGAAGTCAGGGTTTCTTTCTCGGAAGGACGGCCTTCGCGCTTGAAGAAACCGCCAGGGATCTTACCGGCAGCGTAAGTTTTTTCCTGGTAGTGAACGGACAGAGGGAAAAAGCCTTTGCTCGGGTCAGCGGTCTTGGCGCCAACCACGGTCACCAGTACGGTAACGTCGTCGTCAACGGTAACCAGCACTGCGCCGGAGGCTTGACGGGCGATACGGCCTGTCTCGAGGGTAACGGTCGACTGACCGAACTGGAATTTTTTGATAACCGGGTTCACGGTGTCCTACCTTCTTTGTGGCTCTTGGGGAACTTGTCTTCTTGCGAAATTCTTGGGCAACGTCGGGAATCGGCCCAACCCTTGTCCAGGGTAAAACGTGTATCCAGATAAAACTTGAGGCTGGGAGCCTGCCATGGGCCAGCGGGAATCCCACTGACACACGGCAGACAACCAACCTCTAGCGCAATCGCTGATTAGCGACGCAGACCCAGGCGACCGATCAGAGCCTGATAACGACCCAGATCCTTGCCTTTCAGGTAGTCCAGCAGCTTACGGCGCTGGTTTACCATGCGGATCAGACCACGACGGGAGTGGTGATCTTTACCGTTGGCCTTGAAGTGACCTTGCAGTTTGTTGATGTTGTGGGTCAGCAGTGCAACTTGCACTTCTGGCGAACCAGTGTCACCAACAGCTTGCTGATAGTCAGCTACGATTTGTGCTTTTTCTTGAACGTCGAGAGCCATGAGGCAATCCTTTTTTCAGGAAACCACCCAGAGGGCGGTTTCAACAGGCCAGGGACAAATCCCTGTATCTAAAAATGAGTGTTGACCATGCCTGTTAACAGCCACACTCGTTCGGTCATTCTGACCGAATCAGTCGACGCGGCGCGATGCGCCCGTCTTCGCTCACTTCACCGATACCGATAAAGCGACCGTTATGATCCTGTACTCGCACCATGCCGAATTTCGGGGCATCCGGGGCGCGTACCGGCTGGCCGTTGAGCCAGTAGAACGCGCTGTGCTCCGAAAAGTGCAGCAATGGCCAATCCAGCAAACCGCTGTCCGATGGCATCAGGAAGCGATCAACCGCCTCATTGCCGCCTTCGGCATGTACCGCTTCGAGCTCTTCCAGCGTGACCGTCTGGGCCAGGGTGAAAGGGCCGGCCTGTGTACGTCGCAGTTCGGCAACGTATGCGCCACAACCCAGCTGCTCACCAATATCTTCCACCAGGGTACGGATATAGGTGCCTTTGCTGCAGTCCACCGCCAATCGGGCAGTGTCACCTTCACAGGCGAGCAATTCCAGCCGGGCAATAGTAACAGAACGCGGTTCGCGCTCCACCACTTCACCGGCACGCGCCAGCTTGTAAAGAGGCTGGCCATCACGCTTGAGCGCCGAGTACATCGGCGGTATCTGGCTGATTTGCCCACGGAAAGCGGGTAAGGCGGCTTCAATATCGGCACGACCAACGGTCACATCGCGAACCTGCAGGACATCACCTTCAGCATCGGCCGTGGTGGTGGTCTTGCCCAGTTGCATCAGGGTTTCATAACCCTTGTCGGAATCGAGCAGGTATTGCGAGAACTTGGTCGCCTCGCCAAAGCACAACGGCAGTACGCCGGTAGCCAGGGGATCGAGGCTGCCGGTGTGCCCGGCCTTCTCGGCATTGAGCAGCCAGCGAACCTTCTGCAACGCGGCATTGGAGGTAAAGCCAATGGGTTTGTCGAGCAGAATGATGCCACTGACGTTACGGCGGATACGTTTGACCTGAGCCACCGCTTACTCCTTGGCGTCTTCAGGTGTGGACGGATGCTGGCTGTCTTCAGCCACGGCGCGCTCGATCAATGCCGACAGGTGCGCGCCACGCACGACGCTTTCGTCGTAGTGGAAGTGCAACTGGGGAACACTGCGCAACTTCATTTCACGGGCCAACTGCATGCGCAGGAAACCTGCGGCGGCGTTGAGCACCTTGATGCTTTGCGCGATTTCTTCGCTGTTGTCCTGGCCCATCACGGTGATGAAGATCTTGGCGTGACCCACGTCACGGCTCACTTCAACGGCGGTGATGGTGACCAGGCCAACGCGCGGGTCTTTGACTTCGCGACGGATCAGTTGAGCCAGCTCGCGCTGCATCTGATCGCCGATACGCTGGGTACGGCTGTATTCTTTTGCCATGTCTTGTTACCTGTTACTGCCACACGGTGAAACCCGTGGGGTCTGAAAGCGGCAAACGCCCGGCCTGACAAAAGCCAGACCGGGCGTTGCGTTTAGAGTCCGTACGCTACGCGGGGCATCTGCATGCCCACACGCGGCGTGGCTCCGGAAGTGCGCGAGTTAGAGGCTGCGAGCAACCTGAACCTTCTCGTAGACTTCGATCTTGTCGCCAGGCTTGACGTCGTTGTAGCTCTTGACGCCGATACCGCATTCCATGCCGGCACGTACTTCGGAAGCGTCATCCTTGAAGCGGCGCAGGGATTCCAGCTCGCCTTCGAAGATAACGATGTCTTCACGCAGTACACGGATTGGACGGTTACGGTGCACAGTACCTTCGATAACCATGCAACCGGCGATCGCGCCGAATTTCGGCGAGCGGAACACGTCACGCACCTCGGCGATACCCAGGATGTTCTCCCGGACGTCACTGCCAAGCATGCCGGTAAGGGCTTTCTTGACGTCTTCGATGATGTCGTAGATGACGTTGTAGTAACGCATGTCCAGGCCTTCCTGCTCGACGATCTTGCGAGCGCCGGCATCGGCACGCACATTGAAGCCGAACAGTACAGCGTTGGAAGCCAGTGCCAGGTTGGCGTCGGATTCGGTGATACCACCGACACCGCCACCGACAACGCGCACTTGCACTTCGTCGTTACCCAGGCCGTTCAAGGCGCCGTTCAACGCTTCGAGGGAACCACGTACGTCAGATTTGAGGACGATGTTGAGCGTCTTCTTCTCTGCCTGGCCCATGTTCTCGAAGATGTTTTCCAGCTTGCCGGCGTGAGCACGAGCCAGTTTGACTTCGCGGAACTTGCCTTGACGGAACAGAGCCACTTCACGGGCTTTCTTCTCGTCGGCAACCACACTCATCTCGTCGCCAGCGTCCGGGGTACCGTCCAGGCCGAGGATCTCGACAGGGATGGAAGGACCGGCTTCCTTGATTGGCTTGCCGTTCTCGTCGAGCATGGCACGCACGCGGCCATAGTTCGAACCGACCAGCACCATGTCGCCTTGGCGCAGGGTACCGTCTTGAACCAGTACGGTAGCAACCGGGCCACGACCCTTGTCGAGACGCGATTCAACCACAACACCGCGGCCTGGGGCCGATGGGGTTGCTTTCAGTTCGAGTACTTCGGCTTGCAGCAGCACCGCTTCGAGCAGTTCGTCCACACCGGTACCGACTTTGGCCGAGACCGAAACGAACGGCGTATCACCGCCCCACTCTTCGGACGTCACACCGTGAACCGACAGTTCGCTACGGATGCGATCGAGATCGGCGCCCGGCTTGTCGATCTTGTTCACTGCAACCACCAGTGGAACACCGGCGGCCTTGGCGTGCTGGACAGCTTCAATGGTCTGCGGCATTACGCCGTCGTCCGCTGCAACCACCAGGATCACGATGTCGGTCGCCTTGGCACCACGGGCACGCATTGCGGTAAACGCGGCGTGACCCGGGGTGTCGAGGAAGGTGACCATGCCGCGCTCGGTTTCAACGTGGTACGCACCGATGTGCTGGGTGATACCACCGGCTTCGCCAGCCGCTACCTTGGCACGACGGATGTAGTCGAGCAGCGACGTCTTACCATGGTCAACGTGGCCCATTACGGTCACGACCGGCGCACGGGAGAACGTCTCACCTTCAAACTTCAGGGACTCGGCCAGGGAATCTTCCAGGGCGGTGTCGCTGACCAGGGTCACTTTGTGGCCCAGTTCTTCGGCTACCAGTTGAGCAGTTTCCTGATCAAGCACCTGGTTGATGGTCGCTGGGGTACCCAGTTTGAACATGAACTTGATGATTTCAGCCGCCTTGACCGACATCTGATTGGCAAGATCGCCAACGGTGATGGTCTCGCCGATCTGCACATCACGCACGACAGGGCCGGTTGGGCTCTGGAAACCGTGGGCGTTGCGCTTTTTCAGCTTGGCCTTGCCGCGACCACCACGACGGAAGCTGTCGCTTTCTTCGTCGGTGGTACGTGGGGCAACGCGTGGCGCAGGCGCTTTCTCTTTGACCGAGGCGCGATGCGGAGCGTTTTTACGCTCGCCATCACCGCCACCACCGCGACGATTGTTATCGTCGGCACGTGGTTTGTCCGGACGACGAGGTTCGTCGCGCTTGCGATCTGCTGCAGGAGCAGGTGCGGCAGCCACCGGGGCAGCCTCACGCACCGCTTCAACAGGAGCGGCGACCGCTTCAGTGCTGGCAGGTTGCGCAGCAGCAGGCTGGCGACGCGCTTCTTCTTCGGCGCGACGCTTGGCTTCTTCTTCAGCCTTCTGACGAGCAGCATTTTCTACTGCGCGACGTTCATCCAGCTCGCGTTTGCGCTCGGCTTCGATTTCTTCCGGGCTGCGCTGTACGAAGACTTTCTTCTTGCGTACTTCAACGCTGATGCTCTTGCTACCTGCAACACGCAGGGTGCTGGTAGTTTTGCGCTGCAATGTAATCTTGCGCGGTTCTTCCACTTTCGCCTTGTGGCTGCTTTTCAAGTGAGTCAGCAAAGACTGCTTCTCACTGTCGCTCACATGTTCCTCGGCGGCGGTGTGCGGCAGACCTGCCTCACGCATCTGCTGCAACAGGCGCTCTACCGGTGTTTTGACCTCATCGGCCAGTTGTTTCACCGTGACTTGCGTCATGCACTTCTCTCCTCAGGCCGCGCCTAATTACTCGAACCAATGGGCTCGGGCGGCCATGATCAACTTGCCGGCACGATCTTCGTCAATGCCGTCGATGTCGAGCAGATCGTCAATAGACTGCTCGGCCAGGTCTTCGCGGGTAATTACGCCGCGCACCGCCAGTTCCATCGCCAAATCCTTGTCCATACCCTCAAGCGAGAGCAGGTCTTCGGCCGGATGGGCGTCTGCCAGCTTTTCCTCAGTAGCGATGGCTTTAGTCAACAAACGATCCTTGGCCCGAGCGCGAAGCTCGTTGACGGTGTCTTCGTCAAAGCCGTCGATGTTGAGCATTTCTTCCAACGGTACGTAGGCAATCTCTTCCAGGCTGGTGAAGCCTTCATCTACCAGCACCTGCGCCAGATCTTCATCGACTTCCAGCTCTTCGATAAAGTTGCGCAGGATGTCACCGGTTTCAGCTTGCTGCTTAGCCTGGATGTCCGATTCGGTCATCACGTTCAGGGTCCAACCGGTCAGTTGGCTGGCCAGACGCACGTTCTGACCACCACGACCAATGGCCTGAGCCAGATTGTCTGCGCCAACGGCGATGTCCATTGCATGGGCATCTTCGTCAACGATAATTGCCGCCACTTCAGCCGGCGACATGGCGTTGATCACGAACTGCGCCGGGTTATCGTCCCACAGCACGATGTCCACACGCTCACCGCCCAATTCGCCCGACACTGCCTGGACGCGCGAACCACGCATACCAATGCAAGCGCCCTGCGGGTCGATGCGTTTGTCCTTGGAACGGACCGCGATCTTGGCGCGCGAACCCGGGTCGCGGGACGCAGCCATGACTTCGATCAGGCCTTCGGCGATTTCCGGCACTTCGATACGGAACAGCTCGATCAGCATTTCCGGCGCGGTACGCGACAGGATCAACTGAGGGCCGCGGTTCTCGGTGCGGATTTCCTTGAGCAGCGCACGCAAGCGCACGCCGACACGGAAGGTTTCGCGAGAGATGATGTCTTCACGGGCCAGCAACGCTTCGGCGTTGTTGCCCAGGTCGACGATCACGTTGTCGCGGGTCACTTTTTTCACGGTACCGGAGATGATTTCACCCAGGCGTTCGCGATAGGCGTCAACGACTTGAGCACGCTCGGCTTCGCGAACCTTCTGCACGATGACCTGCTTGGCGGTCTGTGCAGCGATACGGCCGAACTCGATCGATTCGATCTTTTCTTCGACGACATCACCGACGTTGGCGCCAGGGTGCGTTTGCGCAACCTTGCTCGGCCAGGTTTCAATCGCCGGATCATCAAGATCGGCTTCTTCGACGACCGTCCAGCGACGGAAAGTCTCATAGGCACCGGTGTGGCGGTTGATTTCCACACGCAGATCAACTTCATCTTCAAAACGCTTTTTGGTAGCAGTGGCCAGGGCCAGCTCCAGCGCTTCAAAAATCACGTTTGCCGGTACGCCCTTTTCATTGGATACCGACTCAACAACCAGCAGTACTTCTTTGCTCATCGTACGCCTCGCCTTTCGCAAGCCATTGGATCCGCGGGATCCGCGTCTCAGTCAAAACTGGGAATAATGTTGGCCTTGTCGATCATATCGATCGGCAACAGGAACTCGTGGTCTTCTACCTGCACCACGACATCCTGCTCTTCTACACCGCGCAGAAGGCCCTGAAAGTTGCGTCGCCCTTCGAACGGGGAGCGCAGCTTGATCTTCACTTGTTCACCGGCAAATTTTGCAAACTGATCAATAGTGAACAGTGGGCGTTCCATGCCTGGCGAGGAAACTTCAAGGGTGTATTCAACGGAAATCGGATCTTCAACATCCAGGACACCGCTGATCTGACGGCTGACAATTGCACAATCGTCCACCAGCACGCCGCCCTCTTTATCGATATAAACGCGCAACATTGAGTGGCGACCTTGAGCCGAAAACTCAATACCCCAGCATTCATAGCCTAGGGCCACGACCACCGGGGCCAGCAAGGCCTGCAACTCTTCTAGCTTGCTCGACACCTGAACCCCCTCGTGCATGTATGTGCATGCTGTGCAAAATAAAAAAATGGGCGAAACGCCCATCCTTGAAACGCCGTCGAACAGCGGCGTTGAAAGTGTCCAGCTAACAAAAAGCCCCTTAAAAGGGGCTCCGCTAAAACTGGTTGCGGGGGCCGGATTTGAACCGACGACCTTCGGGTTATGAGCCCGACGAGCTACCAGACTGCTCCACCCCGCGACAAAGCTGGGGCGGAAGTATACGACCGATCCCTTACAGGGTCAATGTAACCTTCCACCTACAAGAAAGCCCGCAACAGCGGGCTCTCCTGATAATTGGTACCGAGAAGGGGACTCGAACCCCTACACCCTATGGGCACAACCACCTCAAGGTTGCGTGTCTACCAATTCCACCACCTCGGCAATACAGCGTTTACAACCTTCTTACTTCTGCTCTTGAGCTGGAGGCACGTCAGTCGCTGGAGTAGCCGACTTTTGCTCTTGAAGCACCGGGACATCATCAGAAGCCGGTTTTGCTTTTGGTACTTCCAACACTGCTGGGTTTGGCAAACCTACTTGAGTCAGCACATGAGCCTTCTCTTTAGCAAAGTAACCTAACCCCAAGCTGGTTATGAAGAAACCGGCGGCAAGTATAGCAGTAAACTTACTAAGAAAGGTAGAGGAACCTTGGCTTCCGAATACAGTATTTGAAGCACCTGCACCGAAAGACGCACCAGCATCCGCACCTTTACCCTGTTGCAACAAAACCAGGGCAACTACGCCCAGGGCAGCCAACAGATGAAAAACGACTACGACTGTTTCCAGCATTTTTTCAGTTTCCCGCGGCGCGACAGATCGCACCGAACTCATCTGCATTCAGGGAAGCTCCACCAATGAGCCCCCCATCGATATCCGGCATGCCGAACAGTTCGACCGCATTGGCCGCCTTCACGCTGCCGCCGTATAGAAGCCGCACACCTTGTGCGACTTCAGAATTTTCTGCCGCCAACTGCGCGCGGATGGCGGCGTGCACATCCTGCGCCTGTTGCGGTGTAGCAGTCAGCCCGGTACCAATGGCCCAGACCGGCTCGTAAGCGATTACTGCCTTTGCAAACGCACCAACACCCAGTTCCTCGATGATGCTGCCCAGCTGACGCGAGACAACTTCAAGCGTCTTGCCCGATTCGCGCTGCTCAAGGGTTTCCCCTATGCACAACACCGGGATCAAACCACAAGCCTGTGCCGCTGCGAACTTGCGGTTGAGCATCTGATCGCTTTCACCCATCAACTGGCGGCGCTCGGAGTGCCCAACAAGCACATAGGCACAACCGGCATCAACCAACTGACTCGGCGCAATCTCACCGGTCAACGCACCTTGGGCGGGTTCCACCGCGCAATTCTGCGCACCGACCTGAATCGACTGACCTTTCAAGCCATCAACCACTTGGCCGACATGCAGGAAAGGCGGGAAAACCGCAACATCCACATCGCCAGGCAAGGCCAGGTGACGAAGGCCATTGATCAGCTCAGCGACACTGGCGCGGGTACCGTGCATCTTCCAGTTACCAGCTACCATCGTGCGACGCATGCTGTACCCCGTCGGTCAAAGTGGGCGCAGATGTTACCCAACCACACCATCACTGGCAAGCCGAATTCAGGCGCAAACTTCAGTTACCAGTTTTGCCAGGTCTTCGGCATGGCCGCGAACCTGTGTTTCGTCCTCGCCTTCGACCATGACACGCACCAGAGGCTCTGTGCCGGACTTGCGCAACAACACCCGCCCACGCCCCGCCATTGCCTGGGTTACACGCTCGCACGCTTCCTTGACAGAGGGGTGCTCGATTGGGTTTTCGCCACCGCCGAAACGCACATTGAGCAGCACCTGCGGACACTTGCGCAGCGCCTGTCGCGCCTGCGCCAGGCTCTCTTCGCGACGACGCAAGGCCAGCAACACCTGCAGCGCGGCGATGATTGCGTCGCCCGTGGTGGTGTGCTGGAAGCAAACGACATGCCCCGAGTTTTCACCACCAATCAGCCAATTGCGTTCCAGCAACTCGGCGATCACGTAACGGTCACCGACATTGGCGCGAATGAAGGGAATCCCCAATTCAGCCAACGCCAATTCGAGCCCCAGGTTACTCATCAGCGTACCGACGACACCCCCTTGCAGCTTGTTACGCTCATGCAAGTCGCGGGCAATGATGAACAGCAGGTCATCACCATCCACGACCATGCCGGTGTGATCGACCATCAACACGCGGTCGCCATCGCCGTCAAAGGCGATGCCCAGGTCTGCATGCTCGGCCAGAACCGCCGCCTGCAACTGCTCCATGTGCGTGGAACCGCAGTTGTCGTTGATGTTCAACCCGTTGGGCTGAGCCGACAGCACAGTGACTTGCGCACCGAGCTCCTTGAAGACACTCGGCGCCACCTTGTACGTCGCACCATGGGCACAATCGACGACGATCTTCAGCCCGGCGAAATTGGTGCTGCTCGGCACGCTGCTTTTACAGAATTCGATGTAGCGACCGGAGGCATCGTTGATACGCGACACCTTGCCCAGCTTGCTGGACTCAACCACCGTCATCGGCGCATCCAGCAGCTCTTCGATCATCAGCTCGATCTCGTCCGGCAACTTGGTGCCCTGCCCCGAGAAAAACTTGATGCCATTGTCATCGTGCGGATTGTGCGAAGCACTGATCACGATACCGGCTTGAGCATGAAAGGTACGCGTCAGGTAGGCGATCGCCGGTGTAGGCATGGGGCCCAGCAGCATCACGTCGGCACCCGCGGCGGACAACCCTGCCTCCAGCGCGGATTCAAACATGTAGCCGGAAATACGCGTGTCCTTGCCCACCAGGATGCGGCACGCGCCCATGCTGCGGAATGCCATGCCTGCCGCCCAACCCAGCTTGAGCATGAAATCTGGGGTAATCGGGTATTCACCGACCCGACCACGGATACCGTCGGTGCCAAAATATTTCTTAGTCATGAGTGCTCCATCATTCTTATTCGGCTGATTCTACAGCGGCAATCATGCGCACCACGTCCACCGTCTCGGCGACATCATGCACACGCAAAATACGAGCGCCCTTGGTCATGGCAAGCGCAGCCAGCGCGAGGCCGCCATACAGCCGCTCACCCACCGGGCGATTCAGGGCCTGCCCTATCATGCTCTTGCGCGAAACACCGACCAGAAGAGGCCGACCAAGGGCGTGCAGGGCTTGCATATGCTTGAACAGGCTTAAATTATGCTGCAGGGTCTTGGCGAAGCCAAACCCGGGATCGAGAATGATCTTTTCAGCGCCAATGCCCACTGACGCGCACTGGGCGACTCTGTCAGCGAGGAAGCGACTTACCTCGCCAACCAGGTCGTCGTAGTGCGGATTATCCTGCATATTGCCGGGTTCTCCCAGCATATGCATCAGACACACGGGCAGGCCGGTCGCCGCAGCGGCGTCGAGGGCACCGTCGCGCTGCAACGAACGCACATCATTAATCAGGCCCGCTCCCAGGCGTGCAGTTTCCCGCATCACCGCCGGCGTTGACGTGTCCACCGAGATGATCACATCCAGCTCGCGCGCAATGCGCTCGACAATCGGCGCCACCCGCTCCAGCTCCTCCACAGGAGAAACAACGCGGGCACCCGGCCGAGTCGACTCGCCGCCGACATCAATCAACGTCGCGCCGGCAGCCACCATCGCCTCGGCATGACGCAACGCGGCATCCTGCTGACTGAAGCGGCCGCCATCGGAGAACGAGTCGGGAGTTACATTAAGAATGCCCATGACATGCGTATGGGCCAAATCAAGAACCCGGTTGCCGCAAGGCAACCGGGTGGAGGACGACGCAGAAATCATTTCAAACCTTAATGGTCAGCCGCCGGGCCGCCGATCGGAGCTTCAGGACGTTCATTCTGCACCACTGGCGGAGTGCCCGAGGTACCTGAACCACCTTCCCAATCGCGAGGCTCACGAGGCGTACGCCCCGCCATGATGTCGTCGATCTGATCGGCATCAATAGTCTCGTATTTCATCAGCGCATCAGCCATCGCGTCCAGCTTGTCGCGGTTGTCGGTGAGGATCTGCTTGGCCGTGCCATAGCACTGGTCAATGATGCTGCGCACCTCGGAGTCGATCAGCTTGGCTGTCTCGCCCGAAAAACTGGCACTTTGACCGCCACCGCCACGCCCCAGGAATACTTCGCCTTCTTCCTCGGCATACATCAACGGACCGAGTTTCTCCGACAAACCCCACTTGGTCACCATGTTCCGGGCGATCTGGCTGGCGCGCATGATGTCGTTGGAAGCGCCGGTGGTGACACCGTCGAAGCCCAACGTCATCTCTTCCGCAATCCGACCGCCGTACAGCGAACAGATCTGGCTGATCAGCGCACGCTTGGAGAGGCTGTAACGATCCTCTTCCGGCAGGAACATCGTCACGCCCAAGGCACGACCACGTGGAATGATCGAGACCTTGTAGACCGGGTCATGCTCAGGCACAACTCGACCCACGATGGCGTGACCCGCTTCGTGATACGCAGTGTTCTGCTTTTCCTTCTCGGACATGACCATGGATTTGCGCTCTGCGCCCATCATGATCTTGTCCTTGGCCAATTCGAACTCTTTCATTTCAACGATGCGCTTGCCGGTACGGGCTGCGAACAACGAAGCCTCGTTGACCAGGTTGGCCAAATCAGCACCGGAGAAGCCTGGGGTACCACGGGCAATCACGGCCGGGGCCACGTCGTCGCCCATTGGCACTTTACGCATGTGGACCTTGAGGATCTGTTCGCGACCGCGGATGTCCGGCAAGCCCACCACCACCTGGCGGTCGAAACGGCCAGGACGCAGCAGCGCAGGGTCCAGTACGTCAGGACGGTTGGTTGCAGCGATGACGATGATGCCGTCATTCATCTCGAAACCGTCCATCTCCACCAGCAACTGGTTGAGGGTCTGCTCACGCTCGTCATGACCGCCACCCATGCCGGCGCCACGATGGCGACCCACGGCATCGATTTCGTCGATGAAGATGATGCATGGCGCGTGTTTCTTGGCCTGTTCGAACATATCGCGAACACGGCTGGCACCTACACCGACGAACATCTCGACAAAGTCAGAACCGGAAATGGTGAAGAACGGCACCTTGGCTTCGCCGGCAATCGCCTTGGCCAACAAGGTTTTGCCGGTACCCGGAGGGCCGACCATCAGTACGCCACGAGGAATGCGTCCGCCCAGGCGCTGGAACTTGCCCGGATCACGCAGGAACTCGACCAGCTCACCGACTTCTTCCTTGGCTTCGTCGCAACCGGCGACATCCGCCAGGGTGGTTTTCACCTGGTCCTCGGAGAGCAGGCGTGCCTTGCTCTTGCCGAAGCTCATCGGCCCGCCCTTGCCTCCCGCGCCCCCTTGCATCTGGCGCATGAAGAACATGAACACGGCGATAATCACCAGGATCGGGAAGCTGGCTACCAGGAGCTGGGTCCAGATGCTCTGCTGCTCAGGCTGCTTGCCTTCCACAACGACCTTGTTGTCCACCAGGTCGCCGATCAGACCGTTGTCCTGAATGGCCGGACGAATGGTCTTGAAGCTGTCGCCATCAATACGCTTGCCGGTAATCACGTAGCCATCAACCGCCACGCGCTCGACCTTGCCATCCTTAACTTGCTGGATGAAGTCGGAATAGTTGAGGGTCTGCGGCTCGTTAGGGCTGGAGAAGTTGTTCATCACCGTCACCAGGACAGCCGCGATGATCAACCACAGGATCAGATTCTTTGCCATATCGTTCAATTAACTACCCTCTGAAGCAAGCTCCGCTACTGGCGCGCGCTTCGCATGATATTCACCGGCCTAACTTACTACATTACCTACACCACTGGCAGGCGCCGTCTGTAACCCTTTGTGAAACTTTGACTACACAATAATCGTAAAGCTTCATGACGAAAGCGATATAAAAAAACCTATCGCCCTCCTCGAATCTCTCAAAAACGCTCTTCGCTCGCCGCACCTTCAACGCCGCGAAAGCCGCGACAGAGCAGGTATTGCTCCCGGGACCTGTCCCGGGAAGAGTCGGGCTTGCGTGTTTGCACCTTGTCGAACAGCTTGCGGATGTTCTTGTGGTACTCGTCAAACCCTTCGCCCTGGAAGACTTTCACCAGGAAATCACCACCAGGACGCAGTACCCGACCCGCCAGGTCCAGCGCCAATTCACACAGGAACATGGCACGCGGCATATCGACGGCCGGTAATCCACTCATATTGGGGGCCATGTCGGAAATCACAAGGTCTACCTGCGAATTTCCCACCGCCTCAAGAATCTCTGCGAGCACGGTGTCCTGGGTGAAATCACCATGAACAAAGGTTACATCCGGGATGCTGTCCATCTCCAGGATGTCTGAAGCGATCAAGCGGCCCTGCCCACCAATCAGACGACTGGTCACCTGGGACCAGCCACCCGGGGCCGCGCCCAGGTCAATAACGCTCATGCCGGGACGGATCAATTTGTCCTTGTCCTGGATCTCCAGCAATTTGTAGCTGGCCCGGGAACGGTAGCCGTCCTTCTGCGCCTTTTTGACGTAAGGATCGTTGAAATGCTCTTGTAGCCACTTAAGGCTGGTTTTGGAACGGGCCACGGGCCACCTCGAAAATAAAACGGGTCGTGATTAACTGGGCGGTCCCGGACTCGCTCGGGTAAACTGGCCGCCGCTTTTTACAAGATCAGACGCAGGGGTCAGATTATGCCGCTCACTCAAGAGCAGAAGAAACAGTACAAATCCATTGGCCACCATCTGAAACCAGTTCTGATTGTGGCAGACAACGGTTTGACTGAAGGTGTGTTAGCCGAATTCGAACGCGCACTCAATGATCATGAACTGATCAAGATCAAGGTCAATATCCTTGATCGCGAAGCGCGCCTGGCCGCCGTTGCAGAATTGTGCAAGGTGGGCAAGGCGGACCTGGTTCAGGTTATCGGCAAGATGGCGCTGCTGTATCGCAAGAATTTCAGCGTCAACAAGCAACTGTCGAACGTTCATCGCTTCAAATGATGACAAGGGTCAGGGGCGTGCTTCGCGCGCCCCGCCACTCCATCCCGGTGCGGGCTGTATAACCAGCACCAGGCCGGAGAACCCTAGCACAAGATAGCTGAATAGCTGCCAGCGCAACGCTTGCGGCAGCCAGACATGCACGACGCAATACATTGCGCACGCATACAGCGCCATCAATAGCAGTTGGCCGCGAATATCCCGCCACAAACTCCCCAGGCCTTCAGCCTTGACCAGCACTAATGCCTGGAGGGTCACGCACGCCGCCGCAAAAGCCACCAGCAACGCACTGAGCAATTCGTCGATCTCATCGATCAGCAGCGGTGCCAGGCCAATCAAACCCAGCGCCGGCAGCACGCCAATGTGCAACAACCACAGGCCACCCACCCAAAGCATCTGGGAGAGCTGCCAAAGCATGGCGCCCGCACGAAGCGGGCGCCGTCTTTCAGATGTGACGAACTTCAACAATCTCGTACTCGATCACGCCGCCGGGGGTTTTCACAGACACCACGTCCCCTTCTTCCTTGGCGATCAAGGCACGGGCAAGCGGTGAACCGACGGAGATCTTGCCGAGTTTGAAGTCAGCCTCGTCTTCGCCCACGATGTGATAAACAACGCGCTCATCGGTCTCGACGTTGGCGATTTCCACCGTGGTGCCAAAAATCACCTTGCCGGTATGCGGGATGGTCGTGACGTCGATGATCACCGCATTCTGCATGCGGCCCTCGATATCACGGATCCGCGCCTCGACCATACCCTGCTGCTCGCGAGCAGCGTGGTATTCGGCGTTTTCCTTCAAGTCACCCAACTCGCGGGCCGTACCGATGTCCTGGCTCAGCTTTGGACGTACGACTTTGGTCAGATGGGCGTGCTCCTCTTCCAGGGCGCGAGCGCCCTGAACGGTCATCGGGTATTTGGTTATGCTCATGCCTTCAATCCTGCGTGTAGATCCTGCAAGCGACGCACGGTCTTTTCCGGACCGAACTTGAGCGCTTCGCAGATGGCTTCGCCAGCAGCAATGGTGGTGGTGCAGTAGATCTTGTGCTGCAAGGCATTACGACGAATGGAGTAGGAGTCCGCGATCGACTGGCGACCTTCGGTGGTGTTGATGATCAGGGTGACTTCGTCATTCTTGATCATGTCGACCACGTGCGGACGGCCCTCCGTCACTTTGTTCACGCGGCGTACTTTCAGGCCGGCAGCTTCGATCAGCTTGGCGGTCCCGGCGGTAGCCACGACTTCAAAGCCCAAGTTGATCAGATCACGGGCCACACCCGCAACCAGTGGCTTGTCGTCATCGCGCACGCTGATAAACGCAGTACCGCCGGTCGGCAGCACTTCGCTGGCGCCCATCTGGGCCTTGGCGAAGGCTTCGCCGAAGGTGTCGCCCACGCCCATCACTTCACCGGTGGACTTCATTTCCGGGCCCAGGATCGGGTCCACGCCAGGGAATTTGGCGAATGGGAACACCGCCTCTTTCACGCTGTAGAAGTTCGGAATGATTTCCTTGGTGAAGCCGATTTCCTTCAGGGTCTTACCGGCCATCACGCGCGCAGCGATCATGGCCAGGGACACACCGATGCACTTGGACACGAACGGTACGGTACGCGAAGCGCGCGGGTTGACTTCGATGACGTAGATGTCTTCGCCCTGCAGCGCCAACTGCACGTTCATCAGGCCGACCACACCCAGCTCCAGGGCCATTTTCTTGACCTGTTCGCGCATCTCGTCCTGGATGTGCGCCGGCAGCGAGTACGGCGGCAGCGAGCACGCGGAGTCACCGGAGTGAACGCCCGCCTGTTCGATGTGCTGCATGATCGCGCCGATCACCACGTCGGTACCGTCGCACACCGCGTCCACGTCCATTTCGATGGCGCAGTTGAGGAAGTGGTCGAGCAGCACCGGGCTGTCGTTGGAGACTTTCACCGCATCACGCAGGTAGCGCTTGAGCTCTTCTTCTTCGTAGACGATTTCCATCGCGCGGCCGCCCAGTACGTAGGACGGACGCACCACCAGCGGGTAACCGATCTTGCTGGCTGCACGGATGGCTTCGTCTTCGCTGCGCACGGTGGCGTTCGGCGGCTGACGCAGGTTCAGGCGCTCGACCATCTGCTGGAAGCGCTCACGGTCTTCTGCACGGTCGATGGCATCCGGGCTGGTACCGATGATCGGCACGCCAGCGGCTTCCAGGGCACGCGCCAGTTTCAGCGGGGTTTGGCCGCCGTACTGGACGATCACGCCTTTTGGTTTTTCGACGCGGCAGATTTCCAGCACGTCTTCCAGTGTCACCGGCTCGAAGTACAGGCGGTCGGACGTGTCGTAGTCAGTGGAAACCGTTTCCGGGTTGCAGTTGACCATGATGGTCTCGTACCCGTCTTCGCGCAGGGCGAGAGCGGCGTGTACGCAGCAATAGTCAAACTCGATGCCTTGGCCGATACGGTTCGGGCCGCCACCGAGGATGATGATCTTGTCGCGATCCGACGGCGCGGCTTCGCACTCTTCCTCATAGGTGGAGTACATGTACGCAGTGTCGGTGGCGAACTCGGCGGCGCAGGTATCAACGCGCTTGTAGACCGGGAAGATATCCAGCTTGTGGCGATGGGTACGCAGGTTTTTCTCGGTCACACCCAGCAGCTTGGCCAGACGCTGATCGGAGAAGCCTTTGCGCTTGAGGCGGAACATCAGGTCGCGGTCGATGGACGACAGGCCGAGGGTCTTGACCTTCTCTTCTTCCTTGATCAGGTCTTCGATCTGCACCAGGAACCACGGGTCGATCATGTTCATGCCGAAGATATCTTCGACGCTCAGGCCGGCACGGAAGGCGTCAGCCACGTACCAGATACGCTCGGCGCCCGGTACGGTCAGCTCGCGCTTGAGGATGCTCATGCTTTCCGGGTTGCTCAGGTCGAGCTTCTCGTCCAGGCCGCACACACCGACTTCCAGGCCGCGCAGGGCTTTCTGCAGGGATTCCTGGAACGTACGGCCAATGGCCATGACTTCACCGACCGACTTCATCTGAGTGGTCAGGCGCGCATCGGCCTTGGCGAATTTCTCGAAGGCAAAGCGCGGCAGCTTGGTCACGACGTAGTCGATAGACGGCTCGAAAGACGCCGGCATGGCGCCGCCGGTGATTTCGTTTTGCAACTCATCCAGGGTGTAACCGATCGCCAGCTTGGCCGCGATACGCGCAATCGGGAAGCCGGTGGCTTTCGATGCCAGCGCCGAAGAACGCGATACACGCGGGTTCATCTCGATCACGACCATGCGGCCGGTATCCGGGCAGATGCCGAACTGAACGTTGGAACCACCGGTTTCCACGCCGATTTCACGCAGTACCGCCAACGAGGCGTTACGCATGATCTGGTATTCCTTGTCCGTCAGGGTCTGCGCCGGCGCAACGGTGATCGAGTCACCGGTGTGCACGCCCATCGGGTCGAAGTTTTCGATGGAGCAGACGATGATGCAGTTGTCCTTCTTATCGCGGACAACCTCCATCTCGTATTCTTTCCAGCCGATCAGGGATTCGTCGATCAGCAGCTCTTTGGTCGGCGACAAATCCAGGCCACGGGCGCAGATTTCTTCGAACTCTTCACGGTTGTAGGCGATGCCACCACCGGTGCCGCCCATGGTGAAGGACGGACGGATAATGCATGGGAAGCCCAGCTTTTCGAGAACCGCGTTGGCCTCTTCCATGCTGTGGGCGATACCGGAGCGCGGGCAATCAAGGCCGATGGACTTCATCGCCTTGTCGAAACGCGAACGGTCTTCAGCCTTGTCGATGGTGTCGGCGTTGGCACCGATCATCTCGACGCCGAACTTCTCCAGGACGCCTTCGCGCTCCAGGTCCAGGGCGCAGTTCAGTGCGGTCTGGCCGCCCATGGTGGGCAACAGCGCGTCCGGACGCTCTTTCTCGATGATCTTGGCAACGGTCTGCCATTTGATCGGTTCGATGTAGGTGGCATCGGCCATGGCCGGGTCGGTCATGATGGTGGCCGGGTTGGAGTTCACCAGGATGACGCGGTAACCCTCCTCGCGCAGGGCTTTACAGGCCTGGGCGCCGGAGTAGTCGAATTCGCAGGCCTGGCCGATCACGATCGGGCCAGCGCCGAGAATCAGGATGCTTTTTATGTCTGTACGTTTTGGCATGGGTTTGTCACTCAAATCCGCAGGTCAGTCGGCAAGCCGTCTTGAACATTCTTTGAAGAGCCTGCGGGGGCCACCGAAATTCGGGACCACCCGCAGGCCGCTCAGTCAGCGTCGCTTGGCCATCTCATTGATGAAACGGTCGAACAGCGGCGCTACGTCGTTCGGGCCCGGGCTGGCTTCAGGGTGACCCTGGAAGCTGAACGCGCTCTTGTCGGTGCGCTCGATGCCTTGCAGGGAACCGTCGAACAGCGACTTGTGAATCGCGCGCACGTTCGAAGGCAGGCTCGCCTCATCCACCGCAAAACCGTGGTTCTGGCTGGTGATCATGACAACGCCGGTGTCCAGGTCCTGCACGGGGTGGTTGGCACCGTGGTGACCGTGGCCCATCTTCAGGGTCTTGGCGCCCGAGGCCAGGGCCAGCAACTGGTGGCCCAGGCAGATACCGAATACCGGGATCTCGGTTTCCAGCACGTCCTTGATCGCCTGGATGGCGTAGTCGCATGGCTCCGGGTCACCAGGGCCGTTGGACAGGAACACGCCGTCCGGTTGCAGGGCGAGCACATCGCTGGCCGGGGTTTGCGCCGGCACCACGGTTACGCGGCAGCCACGCTCAACCAGCATGCGCAGGATGTTGTACTTCACGCCGTAGTCGTAGGCCACAACGTGATAAGGCAAGTCGGCGGCCTCGATAGTCGCGTGGCTGTCGGTCTTCAGGTCCCAGACAGTGGAGCGCCATTCGTACTTCTCTTTGACGCTGACGACTTTCGCCAGGTCCATGCCTTTCAGGCCAGGGAACCCTTGCGCTGCGGCAATCGCGGCCTCTTCGGAGATATTCTCACCGACCATAATGCAGCCGTTCTGCGAGCCTTTTTCACGCAGGATGCGCGTGAGGCGGCGCGTATCGATACCGGCGATCGCCACAACGTTGTTGGCTTTCAGGTAATCGGACAGCGACATCGTGTTACGCCAGTTGCTCGCAACCAGTGGCAGGTCACGAATCACCAGACCGGCCGACCAGACACGATCAGACTCGGCGTCTTCCGGTGTAGTACCGGTGTTGCCGATGTGCGGATAGGTCAGGGTAACGATCTGTTGGGCGTAGGAAGGATCGGTAAGGATTTCCTGATAGCCGGTCATGGCGGTGTTGAACACCACCTCACCAACGGTTTGACCGTCGGCTCCAATGGCTTCGCCGCGAAAAATGCTGCCATCAGCAAGGGCGAGTATGGCTGGCTTAGTCAAGAAGACCTCCCGTAAATAAAGCCTGAAAGGGCGATCGCAGGTTGCAAAAAAGCGGAGTGACGTATGGACACGTCACCCCGCTTCTTCACTGAATTATTCTGCGCGCTTTTAGTGGACACACTAAAGCTGTAGCTTACAGAAAAAGGCTTTTTTGGTCCACCGCTAATGAGCCTGAAAGGCAGGGGAATGCGACAGGGCGTCGCTTAGCGGGTAAAACGGGGCCCAAGCATAAGCTTGAGGCCCTGTTTAAGCTACCGATTAGTGCAGGTCGAGCACATCACGCATGTCGTACAGGCCAGGCTCGCGCCCTTCCAGCCAGAGCGCAGCGCGCACCGCGCCCTTGGCAAACGTCATGCGACTGGAAGCCTTGTGCGTGATTTCCAGGCGTTCGCCCTCAGTGGCAAACAGCACAGTGTGATCGCCGACCACATCACCACCGCGTACGGTGGCAAAACCAATGGTGTCGCGCGCACGGGCACCGGTGTGCCCTTCACGGCCATACACCGCCACTTTGGACAGGTCACGCCCCAACGCATCGGCGATGGCCTCGCCCATCCGCAAGGCAGTCCCGGACGGCGCATCGATCTTGTGGCGATGATGGGTTTCGATAATCTCGATATCCGCCTCATCACCCAATACGCGAGCGGCCATATCCAGCAGCTTGAGGGACAGATTCACGCCTACGCTGAAGTTCGCCGCAAAGACGATCGGGATATCCTTGCCCGCCTGAGCCAGCAACTGCTTCTGCTCCACCGTCAAACCGGTGGTACCGATCACCATCGCCTTGCCTGCCTTGCGACAGAACGCCAGGTTTTCCAGCATCACCTCCGGCAGCGTGAAATCGATCAACACGTCGAACTCGTCGGCCACCTGCGCCAGATGACCGGACAACGAGACGCCGATACGGCCCAGTGAGGCCAACTCACCCGCGTCCGCACCGATCAACGTGCTGCCCGGACGCACGATCGCCGCGGTCAGCCCGGACGCCGGCGAGCGCTGCTGCACGGCTTCGACCAGCGTCTTGCCCATGCGCCCGGCAGCGCCCATTACGGCTATACGTCGCATACTCAATTCCTTACAGGTCGCCGAAGAAGCGCTTCACACCATCGAAAAAGCCCGTGGTTTTCGGCGAGTGAGAGTCATCACCTTCCAACGAACTGCGGAACTCTTCAAGCAGCTCACGCTGACGGCGATTCAGGTTGACCGGTGTTTCTACCGCCACGCGACACATCAGGTCGCCGGCCCCGCCACCGCGCACCGGCGCAACGCCTTTGCCACGGATACGGAACTGCTTGCCGGTCTGCGTACCCTCTGGAATCTTGAGCTTGACCCGACCGTCCAGCGTCGGAATTTCCAACTCACCACCCAGGGCCGCGTCGACAAAGCTGATCGGCACTTCACAGAACAGATGCTTGCCATCACGCTGGAAGATCGAGTGCTCGCGCACATTGATCACCACGTACAGGTCGCCCGTAGGCCCACCCTGAGTACCGGCTTCCCCTTCACCCGACAGACGAATGCGGTCGCCGGTATCCACGCCCGCCGGCACTTTCACCGACAGCGTTTTGTACTCTTCGACGCGACCTTCGCCATGGCAGGAATCGCACGGGTCGGAAATAATCTTGCCCTGGCCATGGCAACGCGGGCAGGTTTGCTGCACCGAGAAGAAGCCCTGCTGCATCCGCACCTGGCCGATACCGCCGCAGGTCGGGCAGGTGATGGGCGAAGAGCCCTTCTTGGCACCCGAGCCGTCGCACGGCTTGCAGTTGACCAGCGTCGGTACACGGATGTTAACGCTGGTGCCGCGCACGGCTTCTTCCAGGTTCAGCTCCAGGGTATAGCGCAGGTCGCTGCCACGCTGGGCCCCGCCACGCTGGCCCCCACGGCCGCCACCAAAGAAATCACTGAACACGTCACCGAAAATATCGGAGAAGTTCTGGCCACCAAAACCGGCACCGCCGCCACCCATGCTCGGGTCGACGCCGGCATGCCCATACTGGTCGTAGGCTGCACGCTTGTTGGGATCAGACAGACATTCGTAGGCCTCATTGGCCTCTTTGAACATTTCTTCGGATTCTTTGCTATCCGGATTACGGTCCGGGTGGTGCTTCATCGCCAGGCGACGGTAAGCCTTTTTCAGGTCCGCCTCGCTAGCCCCGCGCTCCACACCCAATACTTCGTAATAGTCACGCTTTGCCATAAGTCTTTGCACTCTTAAGGACGTTCGGCCAGACCCTCCTGAGCCTCGCCAAACTCGTTGAGCCCCAATGCAGGCCCGGACCCAACTCACGTCAATTCAACGATCCTGGTCATTACTACTTTTTAGCCGGCCACCCGACTAAAAACGCGGTATTTACTGCTCGGAAAGCAGGAGCATTCCCGGCCACACCGCCAGCACCCGAACGCTGTCGCATACTGTAAAAATTCGCATACCCCAGACACGCCAACGCGGGAGCAAGCTCCCGCGCGGCGACATCCTACCAGTCACCGCTTGTGAGCGGTCAACCGGGCGACCAAGTTACTTGTGGTCTTTGACTTCTTCGAACTCGGCATCGACAACATCGTCGTGCTTGGCTTCAGGCTCTGCTTGCTGCGCAGCACCTTCAGCCGGCTGGCCTTGTTCGGCGTACATTTTCTGGGCCACTGGCGCGGACACCTTCGACAGCTCCTCAACCTTGGCTTCGATAGCGGCCTTGTCGTCGCCTTTGATAGCGGCTTCCAGGGCAACTACAGCGGCTTCGATTGCAGTTTTCTCTTCGGCAGTCACCTTGTCGCCAGCATCAGCGACCATTTTGCGCGTCGAGTGAACCAGCGCGTCACCCTGGTTACGGGCACCCGCCAACTCGGCAAACTTGGCGTCCGCATCAGCGTTGGCTTCAGCATCACGAATCATCTGTTGAATTTCTTCATCAGACAGGCCGGAGTTGGCCTTGATGGTGATCTTCTGCTCTTTGCCGGTCGCCTTGTCTTTCGCGCCAACGTGCAGGATACCGTTGGCGTCGATGTCGAAGGTCACTTCGATCTGTGGCACGCCACGTGGGGCTGGTGGAATCTCGGCCAGGTCAAACTTGCCCAGGGATTTGTTCTGCGCAGCTTGCTTGCGCTCGCCTTGCAGCACGTGAATGGTCACGGCGCCCTGGTTGTCGTCGGCAGTCGAGAACACCTGGGATTTCTTGGTAGGAATCGTGGTGTTTTTCTCGATCAGCGCGGTCATCACGCCACCCATGGTTTCGATACCCAGAGTCAGCGGGCTGACGTCCAGCAGCAGCACGTCTTTCACGTCACCGGCCAATACCGCGCCCTGGATAGCAGCACCCATGGCAACCGCTTCGTCCGGGTTCACGTCTTTACGTGCTTCTTTACCGAAGAACTCGGTGACTTTCTGCTGCACCAGCGGCATACGGGTCTGGCCACCGACCAGGATCACGTCATTGATCGCGCCAACGTCGATACCGGCGTCTTTCAGTGCAATGCGGCATGGCTCGATGGTGCGCTGAACCAGGTCTTCAACCAGTGCTTCCAACTTGGCGCGCGAGATCTTCACGTTCAAGTGCTTAGGACCGGTAGCGTCTGCAGTGATGTACGGCAGGTTCACGTCGGTGGACATGCTCGACGACAGTTCGATCTTGGCTTTCTCAGCGGCTTCTTTCAGGCGCTGCATCGCCAGCGGGTCACCCTTGAGGTTCATGCCGCTTTCTTTCTTGAATTCGTCAACGAGGTAGTCGATCAGACGAATGTCGAAGTCTTCACCACCCAGGAACGTGTCGCCGTTGGTGGCCAACACTTCGAACTGGTGCTCGCCGTCAACTTCCGCGATCTCGATGACGGAGACGTCGAAAGTACCACCGCCCAGGTCATAAACGATCACAGTGTGGTCGCCTTTGGCCTTGTCCATACCGTAGGCCAGGGCCGCTGCGGTAGGTTCGTTAATGATACGTTTTACGTCAAGACCCGCGATGCGGCCGGCGTCTTTGGTTGCCTGGCGCTGGCTGTCGTTGAAGTAGGCCGGAACGGTGATGACCGCTTCGGTCACGGTTTCACCGAGGTAGTCTTCGGCAGTCTTCTTCATCTTTTTCAAGACTTCAGCCGAGATCTGCGGCGCGGACATCTTGTTGCCGTTCACTTCAACCCAGGCGTCACCGTTGTCGGCCTTGGCGATTTTGTAAGGCACCATCTTGATGTCTTTCTGTACGACTTCTTCGTCGAACTTGCGACCGATCAGACGCTTCACCGCGTACAGGGTGTTGTGCGGGTTGGTAACGGCCTGACGCTTGGCCGACTGACCGACCAGGATCTCGCCGTCGTTGGCGTAAGCGATGATCGACGGCGTGGTACGCGCGCCTTCAGCGTTTTCGATAACTTTGGCCTTGCCGTTTTCCATGACCGAGACGCACGAGTTGGTGGTCCCCAGGTCGATACCGATAATTTTGCCCATGTTTGACTCTCCCGAAACTTGAATTTGGTTGCCGCAGCAGTTGTGGCTAACTGCGGTAGCACTTAATCGCTTGACTTATAAATGGGGGCCTTGCGGCGGATTTCAAGCCTGCTCATCAATAGAAGGCGAAACGGGTGCGGGAGCCTTGCTCACCACCACCATCGCCGGGCGCAACAAGCGACCGTTGAGCAGATAGCCCTTCTGGAATACCTTCAATACGCTGTTGGGCTCCAGGTCGTGGCTTTCCTGCATCGCCATCGCCTGGTGGTGCTCCGCGTTGAACGGCTCACCGCCGAGTGGATCGATGGCTTCCAACTGATAACGCTTCAGGGTGTCCTGGAACATTTTCAGGGTCAGTTCGATCCCCTCGCGCATCGGGCGGATGTTTTCGTCATCCGGATTGGACAATTCAAGGCCACGCTCCAGGCTGTCGATAATCGGCAGCAGGTCGTTGGCGAATTTTTCCAAGGCGAATTTGTGAGCCTTTTCTACGTCCTGCTCGGCACGGCGGCGGACGTTCTGCAGATCGGCGGCAACACGCAACGACTGATCCTGCGCTGCGGCCAATTGCTCTTCGAGCACTTGCACACGAGTACCCAGCTCATCACCGGCAGCCGAATTGGCGTCTGGCGTTTGCGTATCCTGCGTCTGTTCGTCAGCCATAGCTTTCTCCTTTCAAAATCATGCGCGAACTCAACTCGCGCTTCTGTTCCGGTATATGGGGCCACAATTTTCAGGTTCAAGGGCGCGGACGTTACCAAAAGTCTTTCGCATGTCTCGGATCATTTCCTGCCCCTACATTCCTTATTGAGCTAAAAAAAGCACCCGATCAAGCAAATCGAGCTAAGCGCCAGGATTGTCAGCCTCAAACAAAACACTGTATAAATAACCAGACCTAAAGCCTGGGAGCGGCCGTCATGCTCGTGCACCTGTCCGTACATAACTACGCCATCGTTGAACATCTGGATCTCGAACTGGATCGCGGCATGAGCGTAATCACAGGCGAGACCGGCGCCGGCAAGTCGATCATGCTCGACGCCCTGGGCCTGACGCTCGGGGACCGCGCCGACAGTGGCGTGGTGCGCCCCGGCGCCGACAAGGCCGACATCCTGGCCACCTTCGATCTGGCGGATATTCCCGAGGCCGAGGCCTGGCTGGCCGAGCGCGACCTCAATAACGAAGGGCCGTGCATCCTGCGCCGGGTGATCACCGCCGAAGGACGCTCACGTGGCTACATCAACGGCACGCCCTGCCCCCTTGGCGACTTGAAAGCCCTGGGTGAACTGTTGATTGATATCCACAGCCAGCATGAGCACCAATCCCTGCTGAAAACCGACACCCATCGCCGCCTGCTGGATGAGTACGCCGGCGCCACCGAACTTGCCCGCCAGGTCCACCTGGCGGCCCAACGCTGGCGCCAGACGCGCCAGGAACTGGAACGCCTTTCCAATTCAGGCGACGAGCAACGCGCCCGCCACCAATTGCTCAGCTATCAACTCGAAGAACTTGAAAGCCTGGGCCTGGGCGAGTCCGAACTGGAGCAGCTTGAACAGGAACACAAGAACCTGACCAACGCCGAGACGCTGCTGGGTATCTGTCGCCAGGTGATCGAGCAATGCAGCGAAAGTGATTCCGGCAATGTGCTTAACGCACTGACCGCCAGCCTCAATCGCCTGTCCAGCGTGACTAACGCCTCCGGCTCACTGAGTGAAGCCACCACCCTGCTGACCAGCGCGCAGATCCAGGTGGAGGAAGCGGTGGGTGAATTGAACCGCTTCCTCGATCATTTCGATGCCGACCCGGCGCGCCTGCAGGTAATAGAAGAGCGCCTGGACACTATCTACACCCTGGCGCGCAAACATCGAATCCAGCCAACCGAAGTGGCGGCAATGCAACAAAAGCTGCTGGATGAAATCGAGACCCTGAACGCGAACGACGAGTCCATTGAGCGCCTCGGCGAAGAACTCGCCTCCTTCGCCCGCCATTATCAGGAAAAGGCTCGTGAGCTGAGCGACCTTCGCCAACAGGCCGCTACCCGCCTGGCCGGTGCCGTGGAACAGGAAATCCAGCGCCTGGGCATGCCCGGCGGCCGCTTCACTATCGAGCTGCACGCCAATACCAGCCATGAACTGCAACCCCACGGACTGGAACAGGTGGAGCTGCTGGTCAGCGCCAACCCGGGGCAACCGCTCAAAGCCCTGGCCAAAGTCGCCTCCGGCGGCGAGCTGTCACGGATCAGCCTGGCGATCCAGGTCATCACTGCGCAAACCTCGCGCGTACCGACTCTGGTGTTCGATGAAGTGGACGTGGGCATTGGCGGGCCGACTGCCGAGATTGTTGGCCAGTTGTTGCGCCGTCTGGGCGATCGTGGCCAGGTGCTGACGGTGACCCACTTACCGCAAGTGGCGGCCCAGGGGCATCAGCATTTGTTCGTGCACAAAGTGCGGGGCAGCGATGCGACGCGCACGGCCGTGTCCAAGCTGAACAAGTCGGAGCGCGTGGAAGAAGTGGCGCGGATGCTCGGCGGTATTGATTTGACCAAGGAGTCCCTGGCGCACGCGAAGAAGATGGTCGTAGCAGCGAAGGCCTGAGCGAGCATTTTCCCTCTTATATAAAGCACGAAGGCGACCCTGGGGTCGCCTTCGATCGTTGCGCAGAGCAAATCTGCGTCGTTTTTTACTTTTTCTTACGGATGTACAGCACCAGATTATGGTCGACCAAATCGAAGCCATGCTCCTCAGCGATCTTATGCTGCAGCGCTTCGATCTCAGGGCTGGTGAACTCGATAACCTCATTGGTATCCAGGTCAACCATGTGGTCGTGATGCCCGCCGTCGGCCAATTCAAACACTGCATGACCGCCGTCGAAATTATGACGAACCACCAGCCCTGCGGCTTCAAACTGGGTCAGGACACGGTAAACCGTGGCCAGGCCGACGTCTTCATTAGACTCCATCAGCGCCTTGTAAACGTCCTCGGCACTCATGTGGCGTTGCTCAGCAGAATCGAGCATTTGTAGAATCTTGACTCGGGGCAGAGTCACTTTGAGACCGGCTTTGCGTAGTTCGCTATTTTCAACCATGGTTAGCTTTCTCGCGGATGCTGCTTCGCAGCTTCTCTTAATACGGGTATGATCGGCGTTTACGTTGTCCCAGCCAAGATAGTGGAAGTCGCCCACCGATGCAAAACACCAAGCTCTTGCTAACCAGTTTCACCTTTGTGGGACTGCTCGCACTCGCCGGTTGTTCATTCCCCGGGGTTTACAAAATCGACATCCAGCAGGGCAATGTCGTCACGCAGGACATGATAGACCAGTTACGCCCGGGAATGACCCGACGGCAAGTAAGGTTTATCATGGGCAATCCCCTGCTGACCGACACTTTCCATGCCGATCGCTGGGATTATCTCTACAGCCTCCAGCCTGGCGGCGGTGAGCGCCAACAGGAGCGCGTCAGTGTCATTTTCAATGGCAATGACCAGCTTGTCAGCCTGTCCGGCGACTTCATGCCTGGCGTAAGCCGCGATGAAGCGCTGTTGGGCAAGGACAGCGGCACCAGCGTGACCGCCCCTGCGCAGGAAGCCGAGAAGCCGAAATCCGAGGTGCCGGCCAAGCCAGGCTCCTTGCTGGACCAGATCCAGAAAGATGTCGATGGCGTGGAAACCGTGCCCGTCCCGACGCCACAACCTCTGGACACCAGCCCGCAGTAACAAAGCAACACTCAACAAAAAGCCCGGCATGCCGGGCTTTTTGTTGTCTGAAGGATTTATGAGTTTTGCTGCCTGGTCTTGGCCGCCCTGGCCGCACGCTGCCGGCGTATTTCCTTGGGATCTGCCAGCAACGGCCGGTAGATCTCAATTCGATCACCTGGCTGCACAACATGCGCATCAGGGTCCGAAACCACCTTGCCGAAGATCCCCAGCGGGCAGTCAGCCAGCATGCATTGCGGAAACTGCTCAGCCATTCCCGACATTTGCACCGCCGCCCTCAGGCTCGTGCCCGCCGGAACCTTCACCTGCAATAAAACCTGGCGATCAACGGCGGCATGCACCACTTCAATCTCAACCATGCAGTTGCTTGGCCCGCTGGCAGAACGCATCCACCAGCGTATTCGCCGCCTGATTGAACAAAGGCCCCAATGTCGCGCGGACGATCGGCCCTGCGTAATCGAACGACAGATCCAGGCTGATCTTGCAGGCCTTGTCCGTCAGCGCCTTGAATACCCAGACCCCATGCAACTGGGTGAACGGGCCTTCCTGCAGATTCATCTCGATGGATTTTCCAGGCACCAGCACATTGCGCGTAACAAAATGCTGGCTAAGCCCACCTTTGGCTACGCCGACGCTGGCAACCATGTACCCGTCATCGCCCTCCAAAACCTCGGCAGTGGAGCACCACGGCAGGAATTCCGGGTAACGCGCCACGTCGTTGACCAGGTCATAGAGCGCCTGTGCGGGATACGGCAGCAGGGCCGAACGTTGAATATGCGTCGTCATGTGAGCGTTATTTCCACAGCTGAGCGGGCAAACATCGCGAAACAACAGCCAGATCCGCGAGAGAAAAAAACCAGAGAACTGCCCGCATTGTCCGGGATTCGTCCAACACGCTCAAGCACGCAGGTTGACCGTAGCCGACACGCTCGCAACTCCCTATAATGCCGCCCCTATGGCTAAACAAAAGAAACACCCAACAGGGACCATCGCGCAAAATAAAAAGGCGCGACACGATTACTTCATCGAACATCGGTTCGAGGCTGGTCTGGTCCTGGCCGGCTGGGAAGTAAAAAGTCTGCGTGCCAGCAAGCTGCAGCTGGTCGACAGCTATGTGCTGCTCAAGGATGGCGAGGCGTGGCTGCTGGGCAGTCATATCACCCCGCTGACCACCGCGAGCACTCATGTAATTGCCGACCCGGTGCGCACGCGCAAGCTGCTGCTCAATGCCCGCGAGCTGGAAAAACTCGCTGCGGCAGTGCAACAGAAAGGCTACGCCTGCATCTGCTTGTCCTGGTACTGGAGCAAGCACCTGGTCAAGTGCGAAATTGCGCTGGGCAAGGGCAAGAAGGAATACGACAAACGCGACACCGAACGCGAGCGCGACTCCAATCGCGAATTGCATCGCGCGGTGCGTAACAAAGGCAAGGAAGACTAACCTTGTGACGATGCAGCTTCGGGCGACTCGCCCGAGGCTACATGCCTTTACGTCGCTCCGCCCGAGCCACGCGCTGAACCTCCTGACGAACCTCCTCCAGCACTTCCTGCACATACAGCAGGTGACGCGTTGAGATCTCCCGCGCCTGCTCGGCCCGCCCTTCAATAATTGCCAGGTACAGATCGCGATGCTGGCTGATCAGCATGTCGCGGGTCTCGGTGCGCTGTTGATACATGCCGCCAATGTTTGTCACCACGTTACGCTTGAGCAGATCAAACAGCCCGCGGATGGTATGCAGCAGCACGGCGTTATGACTGGCCTCGGCAATGGCCAGGTGAAACCGCGCATCTGCCGCGCCCTCCTCCACTCGACTCACCTCATCGACGCGCGCGTAGCAATCCTGCAACGCCTCGAACGCCGCCGTCAGCCGCTCACGGTCCACTTCCGTTGCCCGCAATGCCGCGTAATAAGCACAGGAAGCCTCAAGCGTCTGGCGAAATTCCAGCAAGTCCCGCTGCGCTTCAGGATTGTTTTCCAGCAGATGCAACAAAGGGTCACTGAAGGTTGACCCCAGGGATTCCACCACATAGTTGCCACCGCCCTGACGACTGACCAACAACCCTTTGGCCGCCAGCTTCTGAATCGCTTCTCGCAGCGACGGGCGCGACACACCAAATTGTTCAGCCAATGCGCGCTCGGCCGGCAAGCGCTCGCCCGACTTCAGCGTGCCCTCAAGGATCATGCCCTCGAGCTGCTCGACAATATCGTCAGACAAACGGCGCTGACGCACCTGATCAAACCCCATAACCCGCTCTCCACCATCCCGACCACGCGCCGGGCTCTCTATTCTGGCCTATCGCCGCGCTCCCGGCACCTATCAGAACGCCTCGGATTATCCCGATCAGAACGCCGCACACCCACTCGTACGACCAAAGTTTCCTGGGCGGCAAATTGACACACCCCTGCCAAGCCTCTTAATCTAGCCCACAGCGACTGCAAATTGGTATTACCAATTACCCAGAGCGTACAAACAACAACAATCAGGGGCCACCCCATATGCAAACCTGGCAACAGCTCTACAGCCCTCTTGGCAGTCTCGGTGTATCCGCACTGGCCGCCGTTATCCCCATCGTATTTTTCTTCCTGGCCCTGGCTGTATTCCGCCTCAAGGGGCACGTGGCCGGCAGCATCACGCTGGCGCTGTCGATCCTGGTGGCGATTTTCGCCTTCCAGATGCCAGTGGACATGGCCCTGGCCGCCGCCGGCTACGGCTTCGCCTATGGTTTGTGGCCGATTGCGTGGATCATCGTGGCGGCGGTATTTCTCTACAAATTGACGGTCAAGAGCGGCCAGTTCGAAGTGATCCGCAGCTCAGTCCTGTCGATTACCGACGACCAGCGCTTGCAGGTACTGCTGATCGGCTTCTGCTTCGGCGCCTTCCTCGAAGGGGCGGCCGGTTTCGGTGCGCCCGTGGCAATTACCGCCGCGTTACTGGTCGGCCTGGGTTTCAACCCGCTCTACGCCGCCGGCCTGTGCCTGATTGCCAACACCGCCCCGGTCGCCTTCGGTGCGCTGGGTATCCCGATCATTGTGGCGGGCCAGGTCACCGGCATCGACGCCTTCAAGATCGGCGCCATGACCGGTCGCCAACTGCCCCTGCTGTCACTGTTCGTGCCGTTCTGGCTGGTGTTCATGATGGACGGCCTGCGCGGCGTTCGCGAAACCTGGCCCGCAGCCCTGGTGGCGGGCCTGAGCTTTGCCGTCACTCAGTACTTCACCTCCAACTTCATCGGCCCGGAACTGCCCGACATCACCTCGGCACTGGCCAGCCTGATCGCCCTGACCTTATTCCTCAAAGTCTGGCAACCCAAACGCAGCGCCGGCGCGCAGATTGCCGGCGCCACCTCGAGCACGGCGGTTGCCGCCAGCGCCGGCGGCTTCGGTTTGCCGCGCAACACCCTGGTTTCACCGTACAGCCTGGGGCAGATTTTCAAGGCATGGTCGCCCTTCCTGATACTCACCGTGCTGGTGACCATCTGGACCCTCAAACCCTTCAAGGCGATGTTCGCCGCCGGCGGCTCGATGTACAGCTGGGTGTTCAACTTTGCGATCCCGCACCTGGATCAACTGGTAATCAAAGTCACGCCGATCGTCACCAACCCCACCGCCATACCGGCGGTATTCAAGCTGGACCCGATTTCAGCAACAGGCACCGCGATTTTCTTCTCCGCGCTGATCTCGATGGCGGTATTAAAAATAGACGTCAAAACTGGTCTTACCACTTTAAAAGAGACCTTCTACGAGCTGCGCTGGCCGATCCTGTCCATCGGCATGGTGCTGGCCTTCGCCTTTGTCACCAACTACTCGGGCATGTCCTCGACCATGGCCCTGGTGCTGGCCGGCACCGGCGCGGCCTTCCCGTTTTTCTCACCCTTCCTCGGCTGGCTCGGCGTTTTCCTGACAGGCTCGGAC
Source organism: Pseudomonas sp. 44 R 15 (assembly GCF_900004965.1). Lineage (NCBI taxonomy): Bacteria > Pseudomonadati > Pseudomonadota > Gammaproteobacteria > Pseudomonadales > Pseudomonadaceae > Pseudomonas > Pseudomonas sp. 44 R 15. Next base: position 51,532 of record NZ_CVTU01000042.1, on the reverse strand, counting down.
ACCTCGTCCAATGCACTGTTCAGCTCGTTGCAGGCCACCACCGCCCACCAGATCGGCGTCAACGACACCTTGCTGGTGGCGGCGAATACCAGTGGCGGCGTGACCGGCAAAATGATTTCGCCACAATCGATCGCCGTGGCCTGTGCCGCGACCGGCCTGGTCGGCAAGGAATCCGACCTGTTCCGCTTTACCCTTAAACACAGCCTGTTCTTCGCCACGATCGTCGGGCTGATCACCCTGGCACAGGCATATTGGTTCACCGGTATGCTGGTGCACTGAGACCTGCACGCAATAGGGTAAGAATCGACGCCGGACAACGGTTCCGGCGTCAGCTATTTCTGGAGGACCGATGAGCCTGCCTGCCGCATTCCTGAGCGACGTCGCACAACTGATCCCGAAGGATCGTCGTTTTGACGATCCACTTTCCACCCTCGCCTTCGGCACCGACGCCAGCTTTTACCGATTGATCCCACAGCTGGTGATACGCGTGGAGTCGGAAGACGAAGTCGTCACGCTGCTGCAACTGGCCCAGCGCGAGCGAGTCGCCGTGACCTTTCGCGCGGCGGGCACCAGCTTGTCCGGCCAGGCCATCAGCGACTCGGTGCTGATCGTGCTGGGTGATCAGTGGAATGGCCGCGAAATTCGCGCGCAAGGCCTGCAGATCCGCCTGCAACCCGGCGTCATTGGCGCTCAGGCCAACGCCTGGCTCGCGCCATTCGGGCGCAAGATCGGGCCGGACCCGGCGTCGATCAACGCCTGCAAGATCGGCGGCATCGTTGCCAACAACGCCAGTGGCATGTGCTGCGGGACGGCGCAAAATACCTACCACACCCTGGCAGGCATTCGTCTGGTCCTGGCCGATGGCAGCCGCCTCGACACCGAAGACCCCGCCAGCGTCCAGGCCTTCCGCCACACCCATGGCGAGCTGCTAGAACGCCTGGCCACACTGGGCCGCGAGACGCGGGCAAACGCCGAACTGGCGGCAAAGATCCGCCACAAATACCGTCTGAAAAATACCACCGGCTTGTCACTGAATGCCCTGGTGGATTTCGATGACCCGCTGGATATCCTCAGCCATTTGCTGGTGGGCTCCGAGGGCACGCTGGGATTTATCAGCGCCGTGACCTACGACACGGTGATCGATCACCCGCACAAAGCCTCGGCACTCATCGTATTCCCGAACGTCGAGACCTGCTGCAACGCGGTCACCGTGCTGAAAACCCAGCCGGTGTCGGCCGTTGAGCTGCTGGACCGGCGCAGCCTGCGCTCGGTACAGAACAAACCGGGCATGCCGGCGTTCGTACAGCAACTATCGGAAAATGCCTGCGCGCTGCTGATCGAATCCCGCGCCGCGTCTCCTTCATTACTGCATGAACAACTGGCGCTGATCATGGCCTCACTCGCCTCTTTTGCGGTGGAGAAGCAGGTCGACTTCACCGAAGACCCGCTGGAAAACGCCCGGCTCTGGGCGATTCGCAAGGACACCTTCCCTGCCGTAGGCGCCGTACGCAAAACCGGCACCACCGTGATCATCGAGGACGTCACCTTCCCGGTCGAGCAGCTGGCGGTTGGCGTCAACCGTTTGATCGAACTGTTCGACAAACACCACTACGACGAAGCCATCCTTTTCGGACACGCCCTGGAAGGCAATCTGCACTTCGTCTTCACTCAAGGCTTCAACAGCGCGGAAGAAGTCGCACGCTATCAAGCGTTCATGGACGACGTTGCACAGCTGGTGGCGGTTGAGTTCGGTGGCTCGTTGAAAGCCGAACACGGCACCGGTCGCAATATGGCGCCGTTCGTCGAACTGGAATGGGGCAGCGATGCCTATCAACTGATGTGGCAGCTCAAGCGCCTGCTCGACCCCAACGGCATCCTCAACCCGGACGTGGTGCTTAGCGACGACCCGCAGATTCACCTCAAACACCTCAAGCCCCTGCCCGCCGCCGACGCGCTTGTGGATAAGTGCATCGAATGCGGGTTCTGCGAGCCGGTATGCCCGTCGAAAGGACTGACCTTGAGCCCGCGCCAACGCATTGTGATCTGGCGCGACATCCAGGCCAAACAACGCGCTGGCGTCGACACCACCGAATTGGAAGCGGCCTTCCACTACCAAGGCATCGACACCTGCGCCGCGACCGGGCTCTGCGCCCAACGCTGCCCTGTAGGCATCAATACCGGCGACCTGGTGAAAAAGCTGCGCAGCCGCGATGCCGACCGTACGAAAACCGCCGACTGGCTCGCCACCCATTTCGCCACCGCGCTGCAAGGCGCGCGCTTTACCCTGCACGTCGCCAACGGCGCGCGCATGCTGCTGGGTGCCCCACGCCTGGCGAAGTTATCGGCCACCGTCACCCGGCTGTCCAAGGGGCAAGTCCCGCAGTGGACCAACGCCATGCCACAACCGGAAAAAGCCATTCGCTTCAGCCCGGCCGTCACCGACGAGCGACCTCGGGTGGTGTACCTGGCGGCGTGCGTCTCACGCGCCATGGGCCCGGCGGCGGGGGATAAAGAGCAAATGTCGCTGTACGACAAAACCCGTGGCCTGCTGGAAAAAGCCGGTTACCAAGTGGTCTTTCCCGACCACCAGGACAACCTGTGCTGCGGCCAGCCCTTCGCCTCCAAGGGCTATGCCGAACAGGCCGAACACAAGCGCCAGGAACTGATCGGCGCCCTGCTCCACGCCAGCCGTGGCGGCCTCGACCCGATCTACTGCGACACCAGCCCGTGCACCCTGCGCCTGACGCAAGACCTGGGCGAGACACGCCTGGACCTCTACGACCCCGTACGTTTCATCCGCACCCACCTCATGGACCGCCTCGACTTCACGCCGCAGGAAGCGCCCATTGCCGTCCACGTCACCTGCAGCACCCAGCACCTGGGCGAAAGCCAGGCGCTGATCGACCTCGCCCGACGCTGCGCCAAGACCGTCGTCATCCCCGAAGGCATTCACTGCTGCGGCTTCGCCGGCGACAAAGGCTTCACCACCCCGGAACTCAACGCCCACTCACTGCGCAGCCTCAAGGACGCGGTGCAACACTGCAGCGAAGGCATCTCCACCAGCCGCACCTGCGAGATCGGCCTGAGCCTGCACGGCGGCATCGATTATCACGGGCTGGTCTACCTGGTGGACCGCGTCACCCAGGCCCGCGCCCATTAAGCCCGCAAAATAAAACAGAACCCCTGCGCGCCGGTGTAGTCATCTGCATAGGCCTCGAGAAACGAGGCTCATCAGTGATGTCGCTGGCAGCCCCTCAACGCCAGCAGCGTCGAGCCCTTTTGCGCAAGGAGATACCCTATGAAGCGTTCCGCTCTTGCTGGCTTGTTCATTACCGCTGCGATGCTGGCATCCCCCGCTTTCGCGGCCGGTGATAAAGACCTGTGCCAGATCAACCTGGACAAAATCAACAACGGTAAAGCCCTGCTGTCCACCGACACCAGTGGCAAAAGCGGCGAAATCGACACCGCCGTCGCCCAAGCCAAGGCCGCCCATGCGGCAGGTGATGACAAGAAGTGCATCGAAATCACCTCCAAGGCCCTGCAAGACCTGCAGAACAGCGAGAAAGGCGGTCAGTAAGCGATAGGGCCGACCTTCGGGTTGGCCTTTCGTGAAGGTTTGGCGTACACTGCACAAGCTTGTCACTCACTAGAAACAACGAGTTACAAGCACGGGGCCGTTTAGGATTCGACGCCGGTCGCGAAACTTTAGGTGCATGCCGAGTTGGTAACAGAACTCGTAAATCCACTGTTGCAACTTCTTATAGTTGCCAATGACGAAAACTACGGCCAGGAATTCGCTCTCGCTGCGTAAGCAGCCTTAGCCCTGAGCTTCTGGTACCTTCGGGTCCAGCAATCACCAGGGGATGTCTGTAAACCCAAAGTGATTGTCATATAGAACAGAATCGCCGTGCAGTACGTTGTGGACGAAGCGGCTAAAACTTACACAACTCGCCCAAAGCACCCTGCCCTTCGGGTCGCTGAGGGTTAACTTAATAGAAACGGCTACGCATGTAGTACCGACAGCGGAGTACTGGCGGACGGGGGTTCAAATCCCCCCGGCTCCACCATTTGATCAACTAAAGACGTCCACGGACGTCTTTTTTTGTGCCTGAAATCCAGTAAATACGGGGATTTCAGCGCTTACGGGAGCTTTGGAGGTTTTCTGAGTTCCAGCTGCTTTGGCATCCCAGGTGGTATCCCGGACTACCAAATGCTATTTTCAGGATACCAAAACGGTGCTGGAGGTAGCCCCATGCCTACTAACGCAACCCGCCTCTCCGATCGCCAGCTCAAGGCGGTCAAGGCAACTGGTAAAGACTTCGTCCTCAGCGACGGCGATGGCTTGCAGCTTCGAGTACGCGCCAGCGGCTCGATGATGTGGAATTTCAATTACCGCGAGCCGTTGACCAGAAGCCGTATCAACATGGCGCTTGGTCCATACCCCGACCTCTCGCTAGCCAACGCCCGGAAGAAAGCCGCAGAGGCACGTGAGCTGCTCGCTTTGGGCACTGATCCCAAAACCCAGCGTGATGAGGTAAGGCAAGCCAAACTTGCTGAGACTGAACACACTTTCGAGAAGGTGGCCACGGCCTGGTTCGAGCTGAAGAAAGACTCCGTAACCAAAGCCTACGCCGAAGACATTTGGAGATCGCTGACGCTTCATGTTTTCCCAAGTATGAAAACAACGCCGCTCTCTCAAATCACTGCTCCGATGGTTATCAAGATCCTTCGTCCGATCGAGGCCAAAGGGAGTCTCGAAACCGTGAAACGATTGAGCCAACGACTCAACGAAATCATGACCTACGGGGTCAACTCCGGGCTGATATTCGCGAACCCCCTCAATGGAATTCGGGCGGTGTTCAAGAAACCCAAGAAAGAGAACATGGCTGCGTTACCACCTGAGGAGCTTCCCGAGCTCATGATGGAAATCGCGAACGCCAGCATCAAGCGCATGACCCGCTGCCTGATCGAATGGCAACTGCACACGATGACCCGCCCTGCCGAAGCAGCTACCACACGATGGGCAGATATCGACTTCGACAAGCGCATTTGGACCATTCCGCCGGAGCGCATGAAAAAGCGTCGGCCGCACACAATCCCTCTTACCGATCAGGCACTTTCGTTACTGGAGACGCTCAAGCAACTCAGCGGTAACAGAGAGTACGTGTTCCCCTCAGATAGAAATCCCCGCACCCATGCCAATAGCCAGACCGCCAACATGGCGTTGAAGCGCATGGGCTTTCAGGACCGTCTAGTCAGCCACGGCTTGCGCTCGATGGCGAGCACCATCCTGAATGAGCATGGCTGGGATCCGGAGCTGATCGAAGTCGCGCTGTCGCATGTTGACAAGGACGAAGTTCGAAGTGCCTACAATCGGGCGGACTACATCGAACGCAGGAGGCCGATGATGGCTTGGTGGAGTGAGCACATCCAGAAAGCGGCCACAGGCAGCCTATCGGCATCTGCGATCAATCCGACCAAGAACCGCAACGTTGTGCCGATACGCTGAGCACTCACCGAATGGCGCAGTTAGTCGAACCTGCAATACTAAGAAGGTCACGAAGTGAAGAAAATTAAATACATCGAAGTCGCAGCAGATTTAACCCTGTAAGCAGAGTGGAAAGCCTAGTATTACTTATTCGTACCATTCCGGTCAGCCTCCATCTTTTCGATACTCGACTTATCGAGATGATCGAACATGGTGGCTAGATTTTTTTTGATCAAATAGAGAGACAGCATCAAAAAACAAACAGCTACCACTACGGTAAAAAGGCATAGCATAACAGCTGGAACCGCCTCAAATAAACCGACGGTCAATTGCGATATTGACGCTATAAAACTTGATGAGATCGTATAAAAAATAATATTACTCAATCTACGCAACGGATAGTAAAGCGACGAGTAATACTCTGCACCATTTAACTTAAGTCCATCCAACCAATTTTCTTCATAGCTATCTGAATCATAAACCTCCTTCTTCATGTTAACAATAATAAACGTTTTAGCCGACATCAAAAATCCGCCCAACGCTAAAAACCCGGTGAATAAGCTTCCACGAAGATTTTTAGAGTAAAACTCAAATATCTTTGCAGTAGTGCCTGGCTCAAGCCATATAAACCCTAATACGCTGGTAGGGCCAGAGGCGACAGATACAATGGCGACATACAGGGCCGCAGAAATTACTATTGCAACCGGGACAACCCATCGCTCTTTCAGGTTATTCGACGACTTTTTTTGAGAAAACATGGGCGTACTCCGTTTCGCATTTATCCTTAAGTGCTTTAACCAGACTGCATTCCCTAAGCTTTTTTGGATCAAATGTCATCAATCCGAGAATGAAATCGTCGTAGGCCATTTCCCCATAATTCACAGGGACGTCCATGATCTTCACGGATACCGGCTCGTCTTGGTCGTCGAGCACCTCAATCCTCGCAGTTTTTTCCTTAACTGTCGACATCATGTTCTGAATGCCTTTGATGATAAGGCTTGAATCCACCGAGCTATCAAAGCGAACATCATGCCTTGCTTTAGCTACTAACCCATGCAATGGGGAGTCATCACTAAGATACGCCTCAACAGAAGCAATTTCATACTTAAAAGAGCGTATTTCTTTATATTTAGCCAAAACCTTTTCAATATCGCGCGACTGCACTAACATCTCAAAAGCCAAACCATGAAAAAATCTACTATTTACCGCTTTAATTTGCTTCTGCGGAGCATCTTCGGCCAGCACATCTAATTCAACCTTCCTTTTTTGCTCGAGCTTCCGCCTGTACAGCGATGTAATCATCGACGCAAAATTAGGCAAGGTGCAGGCACCGTAATGATATTGATAAAGCCCAAACCCGTTGAGCTTATTGACGACAAGAAAGTTAAACTCAGCAATTTTTTCCAAATCAGCGAGTTCGGAGATCTTGACTTTCATTTCTCCCTTATCACTCACTAGCGATGCAAACCGCTTTTGATTCTTAATGGTAATCACAACACCATAGAAAAACTTATCATCACTATCCAATATTATTCTACGAATATTACCCGATTTAATAGAAAATTCAACATTAACTCCAACAAGAGACGACAAGAAAGAATTGAGTTCGATATCGCTTTTCTGCGCCGAAAATGAAAACCCGTAGTTTTTGGAAATGTACATCCGAACTCACATCCTTATGAAACTGGTGCCGCCGGTCGTTCGCGCCTACCCAGCAGAGTAGACATGAAACGCCCTAACCCGCACCAGCCAATTGTTGGTGGCAAAGCGGCATCATACGTCAGTCGGAACGACTACTGAAGATATCGACCGAACATGCGCTCCTGGCACGCGGAGAGCACCTCCATCAATGCGAGAAATTCCTCGCAGGTGGCTGCAGGCAAAGCGCATGCACATCGCGAGCAGCACCTTCGATAGGTACTGCAAGATGGTGGAGGTGCGCGTGGTTCACGCCCTTGTCGATTACATGCTGGTTAACCTCAAGCGCAAGATCGTCCGGGACCAGTCGGATAGCCGCAATTGACGTCCCAGATGCTGTGACAGTTCTGTTGGCGACAGCGGCGACACCCGCGGCGACCCTCGTAATCCGTGGCATGCAGGACGGCGACAGAGGACACTGTCGCCGTTGCAAGCCTCGCTCTTGGGACTTTTACGGCTAAGCCCATGCAGGCGGGAAGGCTCCGCATTCCCACCCGCATGGGCTGACATTAAAAACCGACGAACGACCACCCGGCCATGTCATGCCACCGACGTCCAAGATCTTCCAGGACTATCAATTGGCGCAATGGTTACCCAAAAAACACTGTTGATCACGAGTAGCGCGCGCGTTATACCAGAGCCTTACAAGCGCTGTCCTCGACAGCACCCAGGTAGCCAGAACCTTTGAGGCTACGCCACATCGTGGTGGTTCTCCCAAAGTGCGATTAGCGTCCGGCGGCTCGCACGGTCACAGCGATGTGATGGATGCCTACTTCTACCAGAGTGCCCACTGCGGCAACTCATACCTCTACATTCCTCCCCTGCAGCAACTTATCCGTTTGGCCATTTCATTGCGCCAACCTGCGCCCGTCTCTTTCTTCCGGAAAGAGACGGGCGCTCCTACCGCTGCTGCAGCCCGACTCGTACAAGGCTTTGCGGCATTTCCCCTCGTGACAATCGGCGTGACAAACACCGAAGTCACCAGCAGCAGCGATGCAGATGATGGTGCCGCAGCCCAAGGAATGGACTGCACCTGACTGACAATCAGGCATGCCCCGGTCATCGCATCACTGCCTTCACCCGACTCAGGATCTCGCGGCATTGGTCTCGTCAGCCAGCGCAGCCTCCACCCGCCCACGTCTTCGGAAGTGTTCAGGAGGCCAGATCATGAGATGCCCAAGCTCCCGGTCGTAAGGAGCCGCCAGTCCCGCGTTAGTGGACAACCCTCACAGGTCGCAGGGGCCTTGATCCCTGATAACACTCAACATTCGTGGCGGGATGACGTGGGGAAAGTTTCAAAGATTTGGCTTCGGGAGGAGTTTGATCATGGCACTGGTGGGCAGGCGAGATTGACGCAATTTTGGCTACGGTCGGCAACTGAGCTATGCCGGGGCGCATGCATTGCGGGACCTGTTTGGCGGCGGGCATTACGGCACGGTCAAGGCGCACAGTGATCGGTGGCAGGCGTTTGTGCGCTGGTGTCGCTCGGAGGATGGGCCGGGGGTTAGCGAGGCGCGGCAGATTGATCGGAAGACCTTGTTGGACTATGCGGAACATCTGCGCCAGCAAGTTAAAAAAGGTGAAATCACCATCGCCACTGCGCAAAACCGACTGTCCAGCTTGAACCGGACCATGTCTGCGCTTCGCGGTGATCAGTAGGTGAAGGTCGCGAGTCCGAGCAAGGCGTTGGGAATGCGGCGCACGTCCGTTCGTACGACAGTTCCCCACGGCCAAGATCGCGAACAAGTGATGCGCACCATTCAGACGCTCCGCGAACATCAGCTGTCTCGCGCAGCTGCCATCGCGCAGTTGGCGCGAACTATTGGCATGCGCTTACGCGAGGCCATCTTGACCGACCTTTCGCGCCTACAATATGAAGCCGAGCAATTCGGCAGAATTAATATCCAGGAGGGTACCAAGGGTGGCCGCTTAGGCGCGCCTGCACCTCGCTGGATCATGGTGAACGATCACATCCGCGACGCACTGGCATTCGCCCATCATTTCTCGCCTGACGGTAGCCGCAATCTATTAGCCCCGCACGAAAGCTACCTGGACTTCATACAGGGCACTGTACGTCACGCTCGAGACATCCTCCATACGCACGAACTCAAAGGCTTCCACGACTTACGCGCGGCCTATGCGTGCGAACGCTATGAACAAATCACCCAGTACCCCGCGCCCATCAACGGTGGCGGCTGCTACTAACTCGACCGACGCCTCGATCGGGAGGCCCGAGTGCAAATCAGCTATGATCTGGGACACGGCCGTATAGACGTTGTATCGGCTTACATTGGAGGGCGAACATGAGCAAGCCATTCGATATGGAGCTGTTCCTGGGGGGCGTCCTGACTGGGTCGCATGCCACACGCCAACGCCACCTTCGTCAGGCGAAGGCTATCCAAACAGCAATAGCTGATCGCTGGCAACGCGACAGTCCACGGACCTGGCAGCGAAAACATCTCGCTTGGTTTCTGAATCAGCACATGAGCCAGTGCGCGAAGTCGACGCGCTATTACTATGTGTTGACCGTGCATTTACTCACTACTCGCTTAGGCAAGTCATGGCAGTTCGAAGAGCTACGCAAAGATCAACGTTCATAGCGGACCTCAGGTAAAGTGCATTCCCATTGATTACACAAAATGGGCGACCGGCAAGGAGCGACTCAAAGAAGCCTGTCATACCGTCTGGAAAGCTAGCCGCGATTCAGTTGCTTGAACAAAACTGGGCCGTCAGGAAGGTCTTGAGGCATGAAATTCATACCTTCCACTATACCGAACCAGGCGACGAATCGAGGCGTCAAAATTTGATGCGGACGGTTGCGCCACAAATCAATACCGTCCGGTACACTGTTGAGCGCCTGAATTGCCAGCTCGATGGCTTCATCCAAACAATCCGACCATGTTCTGAAGCGTTGAGATTCCAGATGCTTTAGCCAAACGTAAAAGCCATTGCGTTCCCAATAGAAAATCTTCACTCGATTTCGAGGCTTGCTGAGGAACACAAACGCACTGTGGCAAGCACCACGACCTAGATACCCAGCTTGACCAGAGCCGCAAGGCCGTCGATGCATTTTTGGAAGTCTAAATATTTTGGGTATATCTCTAGAGTTTTTTGACTTCAGCGTGGGGACGCATCATGAAGTGCTGGCTCCGGAAATAATTCGGGAGCACAGCATTAGGGATTACGTGTTGGGGGTCTATGGAGCGGTTACGCTATATTTTTCATCTATACCGTATACACATGGCTGTACGCATTATATATGCAGATACATGTTTTTCTGATAGGTCATGCGCGCCTTTCCAAGATCCCCCCTCAATTAATAAATCAAAATGTCGTACTAGTGCACCGGCCATAAGACCCTGTATTCGAAGTCCCATTTCGAGGTTTTCGAGAAAGCCTGCGTGGGTTAGGTTAGCCGATGTAACAAGGGCATCATTACGGTCCGCAATTATTACCTTTGCATGGAGTTTTCGATCATATTGCTGCCCACTCTTGCTTGTTGTTTTTGTCATGTGTTCGCTCCAGCTATAGACCTCACGCGGAGCTTCTGCAAGGTTAACCGGCCAGAAGCTGTTAAGCGCCGAAAAATTGTCTCGGCCTCCTGGTTTGTCACCTGGATCAAAAACAAAACGAATATGGACGCCAGCACGAGCTTTTTTAACTAGAAGTTTAATTAGAGCTTCAATCTGCTCTGTACTTACCACCAACCAATAACCAACAATCAACAACTCATTTCCCGCATTGTCGATAATCTCTCTCACAACCGCCTCTGTCCTACGAAGTTCTGACTTTGCAACTTCAGGTCCTGTCCAAACCGTGTCAACTGTATGAGCTCGAGTTCGAGCGAGACTGTAACAGTCTAGAGAGGATTTTATTATAGCGGTCACGTCTGAGGTATTTAGGTGTGACGCACTCGAACGCCAAGTTTTGATGAACTCTGTGAGATTGTGACTTCCAGGTGCACCTTTTAACACCTTGCTAATGCCAACTGGACCGCTCGCTGCCGTCAGTCGTCCGGATTCGAGAGCTGCGACAATTGAGTCTGCCAATGATTGGTTAGCTGCTACTTGCCCAACAAGGTTAGAGCAAGCTGCTGAGAAGGCACTCATATCCGTCAACGTCATATCCATCCAAGATGCTTTGGCGTGAAGAAGGATACGTCCTGGTTGGCGACTGTAGGAACTAAAAGTGATCGGTCTAACCACGAATTATAGGCCTCGCAGCTTGTTTCAGGAACAAGGACACATGCGTGACACGCTGCTCCATTTGTGCTGCGATGCTTATTTGGCTCATGACTCGCACAGAGAGGATCAGAAGAGCAGCGAGTCACATCGCGAAGTGCATCTTGTAAAAGGCTACCGAGACGTTCTTTCGTTCCAAGGTCGATTAAACCACCAAGGCTTCCTTCAGAATCAGGACTTGCCGTGTACAAAAGCACGCCGCTCATTTCTCGTCCTGCCTCAACAGATGAATAAATACGTTCACGAATAGAGGCTCCGGAATATCCACAATCGAGTGCTAAGGCCCGCATGACTGTATGAGCAAAGGAATGAAGGACAATAAAACGAGATTTTTCGCGAATTTCTTGCTCGGTAGCTGGTCCTGACTCATCACCTGCATTGTTTTGTTGCGCTGCAATCATTTTTTTTACGCGATTTTTCACCTCAGTATCTTTTGACCAATCATTAAGGGCCTCACCGTTAAATTCGAAAAATAACCCTTCGCCTCTAACTTCGACAGCGGGTAACCATTCTAAATTTTGGTCCCTTGAAATTGGTGCAATATCAACGTCCTCGCCTGCGCCAGCAAAGGGACCGCCCTTTGATTCGATACGAGTGAAGCCCGTTAGCGCTCGCACCTCAAGAAGTTTTCTAACTTGAATTACAGCCTTGATAACATCGCGGAGTTTTTCCGGTACTTCAGCTTTTTGGGAGAAAAAATCCGAACGTTCTCCCTGGCTGTATCCGTCGGGATCCCGCAAAGCCTCCCATTCCGGCAAGAGCAAGTCAGTGTCATCTGTTTTAATTTCGCCGCGACTCTTTAAAATATATTCCAGAATCGCTGGGCGCTCGTTTGCGTAGCTTTCGAGTTCAGGTAACTTTTTGACAAGTAATTTCCAGTAGGTATTCAAATTATCAGCGTTGTATATCTCAGAAATAATATCTAGATCTGCTTTCGTCATGATTTTACCGACCGGAGTAGCCGCATCTTTAATGGATAATGCGCTTTTCACGACGGGGAACCACGAATTTGTTGCTCCGCGCTGAAGTGTTTCACACTGATCGGCATGACTACATTGGCTATCTAAATTGGTCGGACCGAGCCAAGGCCGCTTCCTACTGCACACGCCTACAACTTTGTGTTTCTTTTCACCGAAGGCGTCTCCAACACTTCGCTTGTCGCCACACTTACACTTAACTTCTAAATCTCGAACAGTACCCGTTTTACCCAAAGACATTAACTGCATTGGCTGCTTACACGCTGTCGGTCCGCGGTGCGCAAAAGTACGCCACGGAAAATCATCCATGTGTCCACTAGGGCACGCCACAATAAACGGCGCAGGATTAACAGGATTTTTTCCACCACAAAGCTGACATAAAAAAACAGGCCTCTTTTCATGCCGTTTAAAGTTTTGCTCTGACGGTTCGGAGAGAGTGCCGCACTGCGCATTTGAACAAACCTGATAGCGGGGAAACAAATAGGACGGGATTGTTCCAGTCCGACTATGGAAGTCGCTTTCTGCCGGAGGCGCAGAATAAAAACATTTCACACGCAAGTTACGCTCAAGTCGAGGCTCTTGAATGCGTTGCTCATCACTTTTGCGCCATTCGTCAACGCCTGCCACAACTACAGACAAGGTTTGGAGATCTACAATTGCACCTGGGCCGAATGTTGTAATGATTTGACTCGGCCGAACATCACCAACGGGTTTATTACTCATGATAGTGACTCTTCATCATCGGCCAAAAAGAAAGTTGCTGTGGGTTCCACATCTCGGAGTGAATTTGGTGCCGCCCACTTCCCTCCTCTTGTATCTCCTAAATTTCGAAAGAGGCGGTGATGCGCTACCTCCTTGTCGTTACCCGCAGTCGCCTTTTTCTTTGAGTAAGAAACCGATGCGTTTTTAAGTTGACTCCAAGTATCGCTCTGTTCATTCAAGACTCTCTTGACATGATCACCTTGCGCAGAGAACGATGTAAGCTCGGTTGCTCGCTTAGCAATTCCCTCAATCATTGTTTTGGCCCAAAAGGACGTTGGCTCAAACTGACTTGCAGCAAACTCCTCCGAAGCTTGAGTTTGTCCGAGTCGCTGGGTCGCAACAAATACCCCGTGTAATCCACGATCCAGAGCTCGAGAGGAGAAAGGTGTAACGCTAATAGGCTCTACGTAACGGTAAAGTGCAGCGTGGTAACTTTTAAATCGTTCGTAATGTGAAGTATCCCGTGGCGAAACCCAGTTGTACATGGTGACAACGAGACCTGGATGTTGACGCCCCACACGGCTAGTGGCCTGAATGTACTCAGCAGTCGTTTTAGGTTGCCCGGTACATACCATTAAACCCAACCTATCGATATCAACACCAACGGATATCATATTGGTAGCTAGAAGCACATCAACAGGATAGACCTTTTTCTCCCCTTTTGTTGGTCGAGGAAAAGTTACATCCATTCGCTTAAGCAAAGGAGGTATTTCCCATGATGCCAATCGGCTCGTGAGTTCTTTTGGTTCAGAGATATAGCGTTGATTTCGACGTGCTCTTTTCAACGCGAACTTATCTCGCTGGGCGAGATAAAACAGACGCCGAAGAGTAACGTCATCTTCCACCAGGCGTTTCGCACCACCTAAGGCGCGCATGCTGTTGAAGTATCCGACCAAAGTACCGTATGGATCACCAGAGGTTGCTATTACTGGATCGACCAAATAGTCAAGACCTTGATGTAGCAAGGCAGCATAGACCCTTACAAGAAGCGTTTTTGAACTCGAACCGTTGGCATTAACGCCAACATAAAGACGGCCAGCTGCTGAGTCAATTGCCATCCCATTTTCATCATGAGTGACAATCTCGCGTGCAAAAAAGGAATCTTTGGAACTAAGACCGCTGGGCGGAAATACTTGAAGATCACGATCATAAAGTTGCCGCACCTGCTGAGCAGCTCGTCGAATAGTCGCCGTAGATGCGAGTACTTTTGAGCGCACGGTAACGCCCGATTCCTTTTGTAGGCGACTTAAAAAATCCACGGCGGTTTCATATAACCCCACCATAGTGCCAAGCGGCCCCGAAATTAAATGTAATTCATCCTGAATAATAAGTTCAGGTGGCAACAATCGCTTAGCCTTCTTGGCGTCAGGGCAAAGTTTACCACCAGGCTTTGAGCCATCAGCAGGAGTAATATGGCCTAGCGTTGGGCTGTAACGATCACGGATACCGAAGAACGCTTGCGTGCGCCCTTCAAATGGCATACGAGCAAATTTATCGACAGTAGCGATGACAATGGACGGGCAAGTTCTGTAAATTTCCTCATCGACGACTACGACAGGAACACCTTCGCCACTAGAATTCTTTTGAGACATTTCACAGCGGAAGTTGGGACAAAAAACACGAGTCCGTTGTGCCGCTACATCTATCGTATACGCCTGACCGTGAGGAACACCGCGATCGCTGGCTAAGGATTCACCACAGCGCGGGCAATTCAATAATTGAACCGGGCTACCGCCACTTGCATATCCCTTCGACTTGAGATCTTCTATGGCTTTTTTTGCGTCAGCAAAACGGTTGGGGGCGGTCTTATCGCCTACCCAAAGACCAATTCGATAGGGTTCTTTACCTAATGTTTTTTCGCGCTGCCTGATTACCTCGCAGGCACAAATCAAAGCCGCCGCACGTTGAAACTGCTGTACCGTTAGTAGCCGCAATGTGTAACGCATAATGACCGACACGCCGGCACCCGCCTCCATCCCATCGCGATCTCCCACAAGTCTTCGATAAAAAATCGTGAAGGCAGCAAGCCCTAAGTAAGCTTCTGTTTTACCACCCCCCGTTGGGAACCAGAGCAAATCGACTAAGGCTCTATCCTCACTTTCATCATCTGCAACCCCGACCAGATTTAGTAAGAAGAAACCTAACTGAAAAGGTCGCCATTTAGGGCTTTTATCTATCCAAATACTGGCGATATCTGTTCGTTGTTCACTGGTTTGATTGTGTTTCGCCCAAATTGAGTGAACACGCTGATCTGCCATGGCTTCATTCGCTAAGCCAAATGCATTACGCGCCTTGGGATTACTCTTTAACAACTCCAGGCCTTTTCGCATACGGGCAGCAGCTTTCTTACAATTATCCAATTGGGACGCAGCCGCTTCACAATGCAGGTTGTGATTTTTAATGGTAGGCTCTTCGGCCTCTATTAGGCGAGCTTCAATCCAAACTTCGTAGTGTTGAACGAGTGGTTCAATTGCATCAATGAGTGCTTGAGGATCATTTATTTTGGCTAGCGCCATCATATCCAGCGTGGCTCCGCCAGCAATATCGTCAGCGGCAATTACCTTTGGAATTTCAAATGTCGGAATAAACTCAGTTTGAATGCTAGATACAGCCTTGCCATCGGCTGTAAGGCCTTTCCATTCAGCCGCTACTCCATGCCCAGTGGCAAACTCACGAGAGTGACGGTAGAGCAAATTATTGACCTGTGCTTCTGGGTCTTCCGAGCCATCATGCTCTAGCTGAATATCATCTTTTGCTAGAAACGCAGCACTGCCATCGCTAGCCTTAACTTCCATCTTTGCTTGCATCAGGAATTGTTTGTCCTTCTCGGCATCACGAGGGCCACCTTTCAGGCGCTGATTGACGAGAAAAAGGCTTACCGCACGCTGGCCGTGAATTTTATAAACGACACCTTGAATGGATACTTCAGACTCCTCAAGTCCTTCAATAGTAACTCCTACTGGAGCATATTTTGGGTGCAATTTAATTACGTTGACAGCCCCTGTCTTTGAAACATTGAGCCCTCTAACCACACCGGTTCTTTGCTCACGACGCCAAATAAACTTTGAACGTTGTGAAGCGTTCCACTCACTACTACCTTCTTCGCTTCCATCTTCAGAACGCTCAGGTGCTTCTTCAGCGCGGAGGTATTGGCCCCATTCAACATGAATATCCACTTTGTCACAGGTATCATTAATTACGAAGGATAAGCCCATCGAAGAAGGCATAAAACCTAGCACCTGAGGTGGCTCGAAACTGGCTTCATCTGTCTCGCCATCATCACCGCTGGGGAGAGAGTCATTATCTAGAGCGTCAATTTCTGAGTCTTGCGGCGCTAGGCGACCCACAATGTAGCGTGCGGTTGGAAACTCTTCGCTAGGGTCAGTATCATCTTCTGGGTGCCAAGGGCCCATGAGTTCACGACGCAGTGCATCTACCATCTGATCACGCACTAACCGCTTAGCTGGAGGATTAAATGTAATGGTTGTGCTACTCATGGTTTCCCTTCCGCAATAGGTCACTAATTATTATGTCGACGCTTTGATAAAATAAGTTCAAAGCTCATCATCACTTACATCAAAAAGACCACGATTTGGATTGGTGTTAGTTTGTATTTTTTTTGACGAATGCTTTTTTACGGTGCTGTTTTTTAGCGTTTTATTATTCAGCTCTTGTAGCTTTTCTTCTGCGGCTCGGTTTTCGTTCAAAACATAAAGTCTATCAATGATTTCGTCATTGAATTCTTCTACCATCAACTCCTCCATCGCACTCATTGGACAATAGGGCGGCACGTGAATATCTCCCCAGCCATAAGCTTCAAGTACCCTACGATCCATTTCTTCGTGCAGAACACGAAGCTTTATAATATGTTCATCATCGCACTCAACGTTTGTTAGTGTATTATATACTTTAGTTAGTCCCTCACCAACTTCATTCATAAATATGGCACGCGCCTCGTATAAATTCCTGCCCGCTAACTCAACTCCAGATATAACAACATTCGGATTCACTAGCGGAAATGGAAACGTATCAAAGCAATCACTAGTTGAGTAACGAAGATCGCTCTTCATTGTCGAAGAGAGTAACCACGCCCAAGCCCCATGGATTCGAGACTGCAAAACCCCAAACGATGTAAATGAATCAATTGGAAAAACGCAAAGACCATGTGTAAAAACACGATCCACAGGTTGAAACGTGAAAACCAGAAACTTTGAGTGGATAGAGTTTACAAGACACCGGCTCATCTCTCGAGTTCTTCGATAAGATTCAACCCGAGGAAAAGCATGCCTCCACCAGTATCGTTTAATACTTTTTATTGTTGAGGAGTTTTCTTTCAGACCATCTCGATCTGGCTTAACCCTCTCTCGAACGATACGCATTAAATCAGGCCACAGCTCTGCATGATCCAGATCAACATCACCAAAATCAATAACATAACGATCAAACATATGTGTCGGAGATGTATTTACCTCATCTCCGCCTAGATAAGGAAATATTTTCTCATCATTAGAACTGTTAAGAGTCACTAAATCATTTCGTTCTGCCGGCGTCAACTCAAAACCAGAACCGTATACTTTTGACCCTTGAAATGCTCTTCCGATATTTATTCTTAGAGGCAAGGGATCCGGGCGCTCAGGCTTAGGCCGCAGTCTGGAATTGATAGTTTCAACAATACGTGACTTAAACCTCACTGTCGCGGTAGATGTAACAATTCCTTTTAGTAACCCCAAGGTGGAAACAGTCACGGCTGCCTGACCGGGCCACGGCATACTGGGATTCGTATCGTGAATTACAAACCCATTTTGTAGTAGATGCTTCAAGCCGATCGACCGCGTATCCCCTTGTGCAATAGTGTTTGTCGCAACAATGCCTAGAGCACCATGCTTACCTAGAAGCAGACAAGCTCGCCTCAAAAAGAATGCGCACAAATCACACTTACCTCTATTTCCTGTGTCACCTGGAGTTGTTGCTACAAGCCATTTGAAATATGCTGGTCCATTAGCCTCAGATAGGGCTGAGGTGCCAGCAAAAGGAGGGTTACCTACAAAGCCATCCATGTAGGCTGCCCCTGTAACCTCACCACTGTTTAATGGATCAGGTCTCTCCTCGTAAAATATTTCAGGAAACTCTAACCACCAGTGGAATGGACGATGTAGTTCCTGGATTTCCTTACTCCAGGTTTCCATTAAATTATTCGCCTCAGCGTCTCCAGCAAGCCAAGCCCTCACGACGTTTTCTCTCAGTTGCCGCTCAGACAATCTTGCTTTGTCCTTTGTATTGGAAAAAAAAGCCCCAATACATACATCTGCAATTTTTCTGATTTTTTCTGTGCCGTCATTCGCATTAAAAAGCAATTGTGATTTTAACTTTTGAGCTTCTGGGGAAAAATCTGTTGCGAATTGAAAAATCTCTTTACGAATAGAGACTACTTCATCTAGTACACGATTAATCTCTTCTTCCAAAAAACTCAGCTGTTTTCCCGGCTTCCAATGAAAAGCTTTGATCTGTTCAAAACTTAGACCAACTAGCGAGTCCCCACAACGCAAGCAGTGATCTAGGAATGTAAACGGCAGTTCGCGGGCTAATGTAAAAAGCCATAATGACAGTTTAGCAAGCTGAACCGCCATTAAATTTTTATCAACCCCGTAAAGACAGCGCTGAGCAACTAAGCGACGGGCGTAAGCAACAACGTCACCACCAGGACAGTTAACGGAAATAACCTCCACTTCACCTGTGCGCCCCCAAGCTGCCACGACTTCATCCGCCAACTGACGACAACACTCTACAAGAAATGCGCCTGAACCCATTGCAGGATCACAGAGTTTGAGTTCAAGGAGTTGGTCAGCTGTAGGAAACGCCCCCAAGCAACGGATTAATGGTTCCAGCATCTTACGAACTATGGGTTCTGTTAATGAGCGCGGTGTATAGTGAGAGCCAGAGTTTCGTCGTTCTGCACCGGGCTGGAGAACGTATTGACCAGCCCTTACCTGTTGTTCAAATGAAAGTACTTTCTTTCCCGCGGCCAGCGGCAAGAGCACATCAATAGCAATATTTTTATATTCGGCGCTGTTTTTTTCAAATTTGTCGAGTGCTATTTTTATTTTTTCAGCAACGGACTTATCGAATCCACACTCATCTTGTAGCCATTTCACTCGTTGAGCAGCTTTGTGCGCCAACACGGCAGAGGGCTCCAACCAGTATTTCGGAGCACCCTTTTTGTTTCTTATTTTGATGGGTACTGCAGGTGATACACACTGGAAAACTTGATAACCCATCAAGGCTTCGTAAACGCTACCGATCTGCTCTACATCCAAAGTTCGATAGTTAAGACGCTGACCTTGAAATATCAATAGACTGCGAAGTAAAACAAAGATCGTACCATCATCGACGGTCGGCACCCGGACATCTGAACGATCATGCGGGGTAACGATGGGCGCATTTTCCCCCGTCCATCCTTCAAGAAAGCTGTAAATATGCGGATCAAATAGATCACCTTGGCGAGAAGGTATATGAAAATCGCCGTGATCAACGCCCAGATAAATAGCGCGACACAGGGAAATAATGTGTCCCCACGCGCCGAACCGGTTACTCATAGAGTCGGGGAAATTGCCGTTGTCACGTTGCAGTTTTTCATACAGACCAAGTAAGCTCATGCGTTTCGCATAGAGCGGGTGTTCAACAGGTAATAAACTGCGATCTTCTGCATATAGGATAAATACCAATCGCAGCATGACGGTGAGCAACCCGCGATAAAGGTGATCTTCATCACGTTCCAATGCCACTTGTAGAAGCCCGCTTTTGTCACGCTCTGCCGCCGCTTGAAACCCTTTAAGAAGTGCTTCCAAACCACTGAAGACTTGTTCGGCCAAATCCTCCGTAACAGTACCCTGATACTCACGGCTGCGCCTGAGCAAGGACGGTAGAGAGTTCTCATCACTTACACCAAACCATTGGTTGGCACAGAGCAACATGATCATGGCATCGAGGATGGGGCGCCCACCGACGGTTGCCATATCATCAACACGAAAGGTGATATGCCCCGAGGATTCTCCATGAGGTGCATAAACCAACCTAATCACTTCTCGATTGGTCAATATCCCCACCGGCACTTGGCAGCGCCTCAGCAAGCGATCAAATTTTGCGGCAGCGGGATAGGACCAATCACCTGTCACTGTTTCGGGCTTATCGAGCCCTAAACCCAGCGCATCATTGTTAGTTTCACCCTCAAGATCGGTAACATCCCAAATCAATGCCACATACTTTTCAGCGGCATTTGATGCTGGGCTCCCCGCCCCTTCACGAGCCTTAAGCCCTCCTTGATGTAAAAGTCCAAATGTTGGGCGAATTGTCTGCGGCCCTTCCGGTGCATAGAGAGAAACTTCATCGGGTATTTGGGCAGCACTTTCAAATAGCTCTGGATCGAAGTCCAATAGCTGTTGTAAAAATGGCATCAAGTCCGCGATACGGCGAGGCGCACCTTCAGGGCCTAGAGGGCAAAGCTCACGTAACTTTTCTTGAACTTCAGGCGGTTGGTTTTGCGCGCAGCCCGCTGCCAGCAATACCGGCTTTGCAACTACAAGACCGTCTGACTCAGTCTGCACATGACCAAGCCATTTATCATGAAAAAATTCTTCGTTTTTAGTGGCCATACCTGATTCCTACCCTCTTGTCTTCGGCCAAAGTACAACCAGCCCCACAGGCTGCAATCGCCGTAGACTAACGTGGTAAAGAGATTTCAAGTCGTCAGGCTCCTCCAATATCTCTCGATCAATTGCTATCAACCGTTGCTCCATGTGCTTTCTCTCTGCCTCTACCTGCTTTTGTTCGCCCTTGGTGAGGGTTTCGAAATCGAAAGCTAGCTGAGGTGCTTTAAGTTGCAATTGCCGTTCAATTGCATCGCGCTGACGCTTGAGAATTTCTTCTAATTGCTGCGCTTCGTCTAGACCTCTTCGCTCAAGATCAAGTAATGCTTCTTGCGCGCGCGCATCCGCTTCAGCCTCAACATATTCCCACAGCTGACTGAACAGCGTAGGTGCTGCGGCGATTACCTTTTCTCTGACGCTGTCTGAAATCCCTTCAAGGGTTGGCGACTCAACGAGTACCTGCTCAAGGGAATCGAGCGCTCTTCTATCGGCATCTTCTGCAAAAGGTTTTAACGGGGAGTCACTTGTTTCAACCCACCGAGCGGCAACGCTGACCAGTTGATCGTGCAAGCGCGCTGCACCTTTACCAAAAAGCGATAGCCGCCCAAAGACGATGACACGGATTAGGCTATCGTTACTACGAACAATCGTGACTCGATTGAGATCGTGAGATGAATAACCTTGCGAAAGAAATCGGCTGAATACTCGCTTCACTAAGGGGTGTGAAAGGTGAAGCTGCACCGCCGCACTGTTCATTTTCGGTGGTGGTTCAAATAGCACCGGTAGCGGATCTTTTGCGCGCCAATCACTGAAATACTCATCTCGACCACGCGGTACTCTGAGGCTGTCGACTGTACCGGCCCAGGATTCTGGAAGCACCGGAAGCCTGAATGCTTCAGCACCTGGAACAGCGCCTGGCGCTGGTATCAAAGGTGCTGCACCGCTGAGTTCTAGCCCCGCGTTAATTACGTCGCGTAGGAGTTTTGGTTCATAAGAGGTCACTCTCTCGGAACGAGCCAATATCTCATCTAATTTTTCCAACTCTCCTGCCAATTCCAGTTGTGTTGAACGAGTTTGCTCTAATTCTTTAGCGGCAATTGCTTGCTGTTTTTTTTCTCGCTCATTTTCGTCTAGCTGTGAAACGGTGTTAGCGTGTATCCCTTCCTTCTCAAGTTGAGATTCGATGCGCCCCATTATGACCGAGCTAAGTGAGCCGAGTTCGCGCTGAATGGTATCGACTTTCTTAACTAGTTTATCGAGAACAATATCTTCCTCTCTGTCATCGTAGACAAAGTAGTGGCAACGCACTTCAGGCTCGCTTTGCAATGTTCTATCGATTCGGCCGTTACGCTGCTCCATACGCGCAGGATTCCATGGCACATCGAAATGAAATAGATCGGCACAATGCCCTTGCAAGTTCACACCTTCACGGGCGGCATCTGTTGCAATTAAAATGCGTACGGGATGTTCGTTAGGTGGGCTATTGAATGCTTGTTGAATCTCCGCACGTTTATCATCACCGAGGCCGCCGTGAAATGTCATTACGCGGCGGTGGCCATTTTGGGTGAGAGCTAATGCGCGTTGCAGCTGACGCTCGATATAGACTTTGGTGTCCATCGATTCAGTAAAAATAATCACACGTAGGCCGTTCCACGCTTTGCTGGCGGCATCCTCTGGCCCAAGCCCTGCTGCGGGGCACTGGTTTTGTCGAACCCATGACAGGAAACCGAGAATTTTTGCATCGGGATCATCTTGGTGTCTCTGCGCTAACTCGCTCATATCCATAAGAAGCTTGTGAGCTTGCTCACTGGGTGGCGCTAATTTGGCTGTTGCTGCCGCTACCGCTTCAAGCTCGGCAGCGTCATCTTCGATATCATCACCATAAAAATCATCTAGTTCGAGTTTTTCCGAACTTAATGTAGCGGCCTCTCTAAATGCTGTTACACCGATTTTGACAGCAACGTGTTTTTTCAATGTTTTGGTAAACGCTGGAACACTACTTAGCAAACGTTTTTGAAGATTGACCAGCGCGAGCCTGCCGCCTTTGCCAACCTCAGTACGAAGAACAGTGTACTGGCTCAGCATTGTTGCCAATTTCAGTTCGAAGGGTGCTTCACCACCGATATTTTGTACAGGGCTTGAAGCGGCATTTGAAGTTTCAATGCCCATCCAAGTTACTCCGTCATGCTTAAGGCTGTGCCGGACAACCTTACGCAGCGGGTAAGAGCCGCGACTCAGTACGTGAAGATCTTCTTTAAGTCTTCGTACCATGACAGCGTCACGCTGTTTTGCGTCTGTTACAGGTACGCCACGGGTAAAGCGCTGAGGATCAAGCAATTCAAGCAAAGAAGCGAAACTATTGGAGTGGCCATTATGAGGTGTTGCACTGAGAAAGAGGCGATTCTCGAATCGAGGCGCTACATCTCGAACTACTTTGGTGATATTAGAGTCTATAGCATATTTACCTGCTGATGACGGTGCCGCGACATGCGCCTCATCCAAAACAAGCAGACTACGCTTAGCACGATCCCCCAGCGTATTTAAAAGTGGTTCTCGATATTCGGGGCGTCGCAACAAATCGTGCGAGATAATAAAACGATTGTGTGTACTCCATGGGTTTACCCCGAAACCACGCTCTCGCCGACGTCGATCTACAAATGCTCGGTTCATGACTTCAAACTGAAGCCCAAAGCGTTTGAACATTTCATCGCGCCATTGAAGACATACAGACGCAGGACATGAGACCAGAATAAATTCTACACGCTGGCGAAGCAGTAGCTCTTGCATTACAAGCCCAGCCTCGATGGTTTTTCCAAGACCAACGTCATCCGCAATAAATAAGTTGGCTCGAGGTAAAGACAGCGCGCGACGTAACGGCTCTAACTGATGAGCCTGCAGCATGATCCCTGCTCGAAATGGAGCCTGAAACAAATTAGGATCAGTTGCTGTTACTGAGTTCCACTTAAGGGCATGCAAGTAGGCAGCAAATAGCCGAGGTTCATCTATATCACTACCTACCCCCCCCATCTTCTGATCAACAAGCTGCGCGCCAAGCTCCATTTCCCAAAGAACTTCAATAGGCTCGCCTTGATTGTCATCATCTAAACAGACTGCTTTAACTAGGGTGAGCTGACTTGGCTCAGGCGGAGCAACTACGTCCTCAACCAACCATTGACGATGCCGCAATCGAATTACATTACCAGCAACAGGTGCCTCGCGATTAGTACGACTGGTAGCAAAAAGCCCCTCTATTTGGAGATCGCTCTTTTCTCCGCCAGCAGCAGAAAACAAAGTGTCTGCCAGTTCCGTTCTGGATCGAGCTGAGTCGTCTAGACCATGTGCACGGCAAGCTCGACGAAGTTCATCTCGAGTCAAGCGGCCAAGTAAAGTACCGAATTTAATCTCAACTGCATTCAGCAAATATGCGACCTGCTGCTCACGAGCTTTTTCCGGCAGTGCTATGCCATATAAGCGAGCCACCTCAGAAAGACGAACGCGAGTAAGATCTCTAAGCAAAGTTTCAACTACTGGAATAATATTCAAAGCCCCTCACATAACATTATTAGTGAGCATTTCACCCATTTAAAAATTAGGCGACTTCTCTATTTTCTTAATACCGCTCCCGGCCCCTTCCCTGTTCCTGGATGATCCGCGTACTCGCCAATTAAATCTAAATACTTCAGTGGCACTGGCTTGCACCTTTCCGGCCCGGGACAATCTTTTCTCTTCTTTGGAATTAGCTGTAATGTTGTGCGTACATTTTCTTTAAAGAATTGCCTGCAAAACTCTAAACCAAATAATTCCCCAATAGCAGGAGGCACTGCATTTCCAATCTGCTTTATCGCTGATCGGCGACTTCCTGAAAATTCAATATGGTCAGGAAATGTTTGTATACGCGCCAACTCTCGGATAGATAGCTGTCTACTTTTCCAATGAAATGGACCAGTTGCTGGACCTGGTTGAGCCTGAATTGTCCAACTAGGCTTATTTTTAGAAAGCTTTAACAAAAAAGACCAAAAACGTGTGCGCCATCCAAATATTGATTTACCACCTGAGCGCTCTGTGTGCCACTGATAGTTTTGTCCTTCTGGTATTGACGGCAAAAGATCTTGCCACTTACCCTGAATATTCAAATCCTCCGACCATACTGCAGAATCAAGATCTCCAATCGCATCCCAAACAGTACGATGATGATCTGCCGGAGTTGTAAAACTTAACTCCTCATCTGACATGTGGGTTGGCTTCGGCAATTGAAACTCAAGACCTTCACGATGAGCAATTATAAATACACGCTCTCGAAGTTGCGGAACACCATAATCCGCCGCATTTAGATTAAATATTTGTGGCGAGTATTTGACCCCTGAAATCTGATTGATCTTCCCCAAACCCTCTAACAAATAACACATACCTTCATTTTTATTTTTAAAATTTATTCCCTTTACATTTTCTATTAGTAATATTTCAGGCAAAGCCTCACCCACCACACTCAAATATGCGGCAAGTGTATTTGAACGAGGGTCATCTAGCCTTGCAGAATCACCACTTGCCCAGTATCCAGATTTCGAAAAAGGCTGACATGGCGGGCCTCCTGCCAATAGAGTTAATTCCTTTGGCTTCAATCCAGCCTGGCGCAAAATATTCTCCGGCGTGAGTTCATGAATATCGCCAGGACTTGCTAGAGCCCAGCCAGGATGATTAATTCTAATTGTTTCTTGTGCGTCCTCGTCAATCTCAACACACAAGCGAACATCAAATCCCGCCTCAGCCAAACCAATATCAAGACCACCAGCACCGGAAAATAAAGATATTAGCGTCTTAACTTTCCGATTGTTTAGCCCGGATTTACTCATCTGTTAACTTCTCACAACCATCACGCAATAATTTTCTCATTATACCCCATTTATTAGTTTGATGCGTGCAATCTTTAAGGTATAAACCCAGAAAACATCAAGAATTAGCATGATCAGGTATCTCCCCACATAACGCGGACTTATTAATTCTTTCACTTAGAAGGCCATCGCTTTTTAATTCACTCGGCGCCTTCAGGAAGGAGTGAGTGCAGTACGGTTATTGCGCTGATACCAGTTCAACATGATGCATTCCCTCTAGTTGTGTAATCACTTCCATCAGACACTGCCATTCAAAACGTTTGCGCGTACGAGTGTTCAGCAGACACGCAAATTTATCCAGTTGCTCTTGACTATATGTCAACAAGTCCGCGCACTTAGTAAGGGACTGGCAGACCAGGCTATTGCTGCCACGCTGCCATCGTTGACGCGTGTCGCAGAAGTAGATCGCTCCCCCGTACTCTGGACAATCTCGGCGTGCTGGCCATCGCCCGCCTTGGTCATGAGTCATGCTTTTGCGCCCCCTCATCGGCATCCCGTTGATGCGCTATACCGAAGCCTTCCGCTGTCGCCATCGCATCGCGCATTTCCACAAGCATCAAGTAGCCCCTGGTACGTTCTATTATCGCGCCGACCGACTACGAGCCCTCACAGACAGTCAAAAATCACACATGATGTATAGCGGCACGACCTGGCTTGGGAGGAAGTTTAGATCGTCGCCCATGACCTCAATCCGCATTAAGTTCGTCAAAGGCTACTGTAGTTTCCAATACAAACCGCTGAAAGGAAGCCGTTTTTGGCACTTTTAGGTAATTTCTAAAAGCTATCAAAATCCGGGGTGCATTTTGGTTTTTCGGGAACACTTTAGATGATTTCATGAACAATGAAAAAACTCTCAAAAAATCAAAAGTTAAATCTATCAATCCCCCCGGCCCCTCTCAACATATCCAGCGCCAACATCCCTCGCTTGCTTAATAGCTCATCCAGGCCGAGTCAACGGTCAGTATTTCCTCACGACTAGGACGTGATTATTTCAACGATGTTCGAGGAAAGAAGCTCTATCTAGAGTTAACTCGTCAGTAGGCTGCTGACCAAATTGGCCGCCATCTCATCGCTGAACCAACCAAACTGACCTAGCATTTGGGTAATGAGAAAATAAAATGCCTAGTGCCGGCCTAGGTTCTGATCTTTCCTACTGGCATGAGAGAACATACGACACACGTTCAAAGGGCAGGACCTCCTCGATAGTTTCTCCGCAGGCGGTTCAATGGAAGCACGGTGTAAAAACAAAGAGCAAAAACCTCCCAGAAAAGCCGGTCCTTTACCGGAAAAATCAGGGAAAAATGAGGGAACTAATGGTTCTATAAAAACATTAAGTTGTTGATTTTAAAATACCTATATCGATAAAAAGCTGACCACAAGCCGACTTTTTCAACCGAATCGGCCAGAGGCGGACACTGGCAAATGGGCCCAAACGCATAGTCAGAGGCAGCGCAGCCTCGGAAAAATGTTGTCGACGTTTGGTGGCCTTGCTGGCTGCGTCCCCCTGCGTGCATCGCCTGCTTGTTTCCACCTCGCCTCGCTGACATCATCAAGCCATCACTTGGGATGAGACTTGTCATTCCACCCGTCCCGCAGGTTCCGCCAACTCCAAGGAAAACGCTACACATGACGCAGCCCCTCAAGGACGAACTTCAAACGCTGCTAAGCGGCCTCGTTACCTCCGATATCGTCGTAGCAAGCACCTCCGTTACCGCCTTGCTAAGCAGCGAGTCGATCCGCGGGAGCGACGACCGCCACATTGAAGGCCGGTTGACCATCCCCGAATACCAGCGCCCTTACCGCTGGCAGATCAAACACCTGCAACGCCTACTGAACGATCTCACCGAATACTTCTCACCGTCTGTGGGTGCATCGCCGCCTGAACACGACTTCTATCTGGGTAGCATCATCGTCCACCAATCGCGCCCGCCAAGGATGCGCACCGACATCTTGAACATCATAGATGGCCAGCAGCGCCTGATTACCCTGGCATTGCTGGCGCATGTGCTGAAGCAACGAGATCTCGCCAAAGGCATCGAATTGGCCTCTCCAGAGTCCCAGACCCGCGCCCTGGGCAATCTGCGCTGGCTTGAGCAACAGCCGTTGCCATCGGTGGACTTCTCTCGGATGAACATCACCTTGGTCGTCACCCGCAGTGAGGATGACGCCTATCGCTTTTTCGAGACGCAGAACACCGGCGGGGTCCGACTGGACGGCCCGGCGATCCTCAAGGCGCATCACTTGCGTGGGGTGTCGCGGCAGGAGCAGGACAAGCACGCGCGGCGCTGGGAGGCCTGGGGCAAGCTGGACGACACGATGGACGCGCTGATGAAGGCGCGTCACTGGCAACAGCTGAAGTGGCGCAGTCTCTCGAGCCACCGCCAGCCGCTGCAGATGCGTGAGGAGATCGTCGCGGAGTTGGCCGAGCGCACCGGGCAGGGCCTGGATGTGGCGTATCGCACCGCGCGGGTCAGCCATTTTGGCCAGGGCCAGGCTTTGCAGGTGGACAGTGGATACGCGATGCGCCAGCCAATCAATGCCGGTACCAATGCCATTCACTTCTTCGATTATTTCCATGAGCTGCGTCGGACGGTATTGATCAGGCGTGATGACGATAGCCTTGCTCCTTTTCATCAGCTCTACGACGAGTTGGTGGTTAAGGCCAACGGCAGCGAGTTTTTACGCAAGCTCTTTGACTGTGCGGTGTTGCTGTATGTCAGCCAGTTTGGTCGACAAGGGCTGTTGGAGGCGGGGTGCTGGTTGTTCAGGGTGATCTTCTCTCCGCGGCTGAGCAATGAAAAGGCCGTGCGTGAAAGCACAGCGCAGAGTTTTGCCGAGCACAATCCGGTGTTGGACTGGATCGCCTACAGCTACACCCATGACGAGCTGATCGAGACTTTGCAGAGGTTCGGTTATTCCATTGCCGAGCGACTGGACGAGAATAGTGTGAAGTACCGGTTCGTGCGTACTGTGCAGGCGTATTTTTCGATGGGCTTGAGCAAGCCGGGCGAAGCGCTGCAAGCGGACTTTGATGTTGAACTCAAGCAGGTCATCAGCCACATGCTCGAAAAACGCTCTTTCAACCAAGCAGGTGTGCAATGAGTGCCAGTGTCCGTTCCTACGTCCAGGCGCCAGCCTTGTTGTGCGCTGCAGAGATCATGCTGATCATCCCCAGCTACCAGCGCCCTTATGTCTGGCCAAGCGAGGATGTTGTTGGTCTGCTGGAGCAGATCATGGTGGCCTGCGACACCGACGCGCCGCATTACTATATCGGCACGGTACTGACGTCCGCCGTCACCACACGCGACTCAGGGCACACCCACACCCTCTATGAAGTGATCGACGGTCAGCAGCGCATGACCACCTTGATGCTGCTCGCCCTCGCGCTGACGGCGGTGGTGCCCGACAACGCGCTGACGAAGTTCATCGTATGGAACAAGCAGCCCCGGCTGACCTTTGCCATTCGTGACGAAGTGCAGCGACTATTTGCGGCGTGGGCCGGGCTTGAAGCCGAGGAAAATACGGGCAGAACCTCCGAGTCGGACGAAGCTTACATCAAGCACCTGGCCGCTGCCCGCAAGGCGCTTGCCGATCGGTTGGGCGCGTTGCGCAGCCAGCGGGGGGAGGCGTATCTGGCCGAGGTGGCCGAGTACCTGTATGCGAAGGTGCGATGGGTGAACAACATCATGCCCCCGGGCATGGACCTGAACCGACTGTTTTCGACCATGAACAACAGCGGCGTGCAGTTGGAGCACAGTGACATTCTCAAATCGCGTCTGCTGGCTGTGATCGAGACGCAGAAGCTGCGCTTCGATGCGATCTGGCAAGCCTGTGAAAACATGGAAGACTTCTTCGAGCGCAATCTGCGCAAGGTCTTCCCGGACGCGGATTGGAAGCGCCTGAAACAGGGTGACCTTGCCAGGCATTGTGTGACGACCTTCCCGCTCAAACGCGTCCCCGGCGGGGATGTGCAGGGTATGACCATTGCACAGTTGGCCAGATTGTCAGTGGTCGAATCGGACAAGTCCAAAGCACGGCAGGAGCCAGTGCGTTATTGCCGCCCGATCATCAGTTTTGGCCTCCTGTTGATGCACGCCTACCGCATCTATCTCAAGGAGCACCGCCAGGACGATGTCGAGGTGCGCCTGCATGACAGTCGGCTCAACGACTACTTTGCCGACTTCATCGGCCACGCCACCGAAAGACAGACCAAGGCCTTCATCGAATGCCTGTGGGCGGTGCGTTATCAGTTTGACCTGTGGGTAGTGAAATGGCTGCCGGAGACTGACAGCCAGGTCTGGAATTTGCGTCAAACCAGCGTCAGCCGAAGCCGCTCCGACAACGGCTGGCGGCTTGCCCGCACCCGGCTGGAAAGCAACGACCTGAGCCAGTTGCAGAGTGTCCGAAACTTCACCGGCGAGCGAAGTGCGCAGTATTGGTTAACGCCATTTCTCGGGGCGTTGGTGGCTGGCGAGGCAAAGACGCAAGCGCAGGTCGTGGCGCTGATGGAGCGCATTGATAATCAGCTGTCCCTGGCCGAAGACAGTCAGAAGGAAGCCAGCTTTGCGCTGTTGGCCGGTCATGACTTCGCCATGCAGGGTATCGACACAGTTATCGATGACTTGAAGGAGCCCAACGGTACTCGCTTCGAGCATTACTGGTTCCAGAAACTGGAATACATTCTCTGGCGAGAGCGCAGCCGTTTCGGTTTCTATGAAGCGTCGAAGCTGGCGGCCTACCGAATCACCTCGAAGAACTCTGTAGAGCATGTCCATCCCCAGCGGGAGGAGTTCGGCGTTGAGTTGGCCAAGGTTCACCTCGACAGCTTTGGCAACCTGGTGCTGCTGAGCCCTGGCGAAAACTCGTCCTACAGCAACCAGCGCGTCGGCAAGAAGCGAGAAGACTTCAAGGGCAAGCCCCGTTACGACTCGCTCAAACTTGCTCACATCTTCAGTGGCAAAGCCGAGATGGAATGGGATGCGCACGCTATCGACCGGCACCAGACGCAGATGTTGACGTTGATCAAGGAGCACTATAACGCGACGGGGACCTAAAGACTGCCCGGTGCGGCCCAGCTAGCATTGCTTGGCGCCGCGCCATTACCGAGCTTCGCCCGGTCCCACATGCCCAAAGGCATCACCGGGGTGGGACCGGGCGAAGTTCGGGAAATAGACGACGTAATCTCACACCAAGCATGCCACCGAGATGTCCGATTCGGGTAGTTCTCTGCCGATCATGGTTACGAAGCGTGCTGGTCAACTCCGATGCAATCGGTGGTCAGATCGAACGCAAACGGATGGTCAAGTGGAGTGCGATTTCGCACGGTATTCCAATTGGTATTCCAACTAAAAATAGAACCCAATATTAATGTTATGAGTCAATAGGTTACCGAACAGATCCAAATTACCCCGGCGCACCACTTCGAAGCATCGACAAAACCCACCTAGTGCGGATTTTGTCGTTTCTGGGGTTAAAAAGCCCAACTAGCGGGCCTTCAGAATTTTCCCACAAAAACTCGCGCCATCCATGAACTCCCCCTTCACCCCCCACCCCGCTAACCTCCCCCAGTCGCTGCAAAATCAGCGACCGGGTTTAGCAGCTCGGTTAATATCAAGGCCTGCAAAGCCACCTTCCCTTCAAGCGATGCTTTCAGCATCCACTGGATTGCGTTATGGCGGCTGTGCGTGGGGCACCTTCGGGTGCGCTGGGTTCCTTGATTCCTGGTCTGCTAACCCGCGTACAGTCGCCACCCTTTTCGTTTAGCAGCGTTGTCTGGCGACTCCACCAATCAAGGAGTTTCAGTCATGAAAAAGATCACCCCCAATCCCCCAACAACCCTGTTCACCCTCGCCCCAGGCATCCCCGTCGAAACCCTGCTAATCCAAGCCAGTGAAACCCTCGCCTCTCTGAACGTCATGACCACCGATCTGGCCTTTGAACTGGAAGGCTCACACCGCCACAAGCTGCTGGCGGCTCAGCAACTGGTCGTGCTGGGTGAGTTGTTGCTGGAGCGGATGCTGGAAACTCAGGTATTCACTAAGCAGACACCTGGCGAGAACCCATAGAAACCGACAGTACAATCAATCCGTACCTGCGGCGAGCGAGGCGCCCTCGCCGCAGGACGGAATCGAACCTTAATTGACCAAGCCCTTCATCACCCACCACCGCGCGCCCCTAAAAACTATCAGCCACACCCCATAGACCCCGTCGATCACCCAGTTGCTAATACTGATTAGACGTACGCTCAAAACAACTCTAGCCTCGCGTAGATAACGCGCCCATTAAAGCGCCAGGGTTATGCGCCCGACGCCGCCGCCGAGGTTTTTCATGACCGATCAAATCCTGATGGATAGCTTTTCGCGCCGGGTCGACTACCTCAGGATGTCCGTCACTGACCGTTGCGATTTCCGTTGTGTGTATTGCATGGCCGAGGACATGGAGTTCCTGCCGCGCCAGCAGATTCTGTCGCTGGAAGAGCTGTATCAACTGGCACACAGTTTCGTCGCGCTGGGCACGCGCAAGATCCGTCTGACCGGCGGCGAGCCCTTGGTTCGTCAGGGCGTGGTGGAGCTGTGCCGACGCATCGCCGCGCTTCCCGGTCTGCGCGAGTTGTGCATGACCACCAACGGTTCGCAGTTGGGCAAGCTCGCTGCACCGTTGTTCGATGCGGGGCTCAAGCGCTTGAATATCAGCCTCGACAGCCTGGACCCCACGCGCTTTCGTGAACTGACGCGCACCGGTGACCTGGCGAAGGTGATCGCCGGTATCGATGCCGCGAATGCTGCGGGGTTTGAGCACACCAAGCTCAATTGTGTGGTGATGAAGGGTCGCAATGACCATGAGGTCAACGACCTGGTGGCCTTCGCCGTCGACCGTGGTCTGGATATATCCTTTATCGAAGAAATGCCGCTGGGGGTGATCAGCGAACACAGCCGTGCCGAGGCGTTTTATTCCAGTGCGCAGGTGCGCGAGCGTATCGCCGAACGCTACACGCTGATCGACTCTGCGGAATCGACCCAGGGGCCTTCGCGTTACTGGCGTCTGGCCGAGGCGCCGCATATTCGCCTGGGCTTTATTTCGCCCCACAGTCACAACTTCTGCGCGACCTGCAACCGTGTGCGCCTGACCGTTGAGGGCCGGTTGCTGCTATGCCTGGGCAATGAGCATTCGGTCGACCTCAAGGCGGTGCTGCGGCGCTATCCGGGCGAACCGAAACGCTTGGAGAGCGCCATTATCGAGTCGATGAAACTCAAGCCGTATCGGCACAACTTCACCCTCGACGATGAGGTGCAGGTGGTGCGCTTCATGAACATGACGGGCGGCTGATCGACCCGGTTTCAACCCCATACCACCCTGCGCACGGCAGGGCTGCTGCCCGTCCTTCAAGCCATCGACTGTGTACTGAACTGAAAAATGCCTGTCTAATCGTCAAGGCTGATCGGGCTATCCAGCATTGTCTGGCGACCGGTTATCGAGTGCGTTGGCCAGTTCTTAGGAATAGGTGATTCCACTCTGACAGACCTTTCACTTCTTCCCTGGCAGGCACCTTGATGGACATAAAACAACTCAAATTCCTGATTGCGCTGGAGCAGACCCGTCACTTCGGCCAGGCGGCTGCGCGCTGCCATATCACCCAGCCGACGTTGTCGATGCGCCTGCGCAATCTGGAGGAGGAGTTGGGCCTGGAGTTGGTCACCCGGGGCCAGCGTTTCGAAGGCTTTACCGAGGCCGGTGAGCGTGTGCTGGCGTGGGCCAGGACCTTGCTCGCCGCCCATGACGGGTTGTTCGCCGAAGCGGCCGCGTGTCGCGGTCAGTTGGTGGGTAACTTGCGCCTGGGCCTGGTGCCGCTCAGCGGGTTCAACCCAATCAGCTATATCCAGAGCCTGTCCCACACCTTTCCCGAGCTCAAGTTCAGCCTGACGTCGATGAGTTCGGACAACATCATCGAAGCGCTGGGCACCAATCAACTGGATCTGGGCGTGTGTTACCTGGACCACGTTAACGCCAACTACCTGGATTTTTTCGAACTGGGCGAGACCCGTGTCGGCCTGCTGTACGACACCCGTCACTTCCATTTCGAGGGCAGCGAAATGAGCTGGGAAGACGCCGCGCAATTGCCCCTGGGGATGATCAGCACGGGCATGCACTATCGAAAGTCCATTGACCTGAGCTTCCGCAGCCGCGGCCTCGCGCCCCAGCCCATGCTCGAAAGCGACTCAACCTATCAACTGTTCCAGGCGATCCACGAAGGCTTCTGCTGCGCAATCATGCCGCTGGACAGCGGCCTGGAAAGCCCGATCGAGAACCTCGCGTTCATCAACCTGCCGGACGCCAGCGTGCTCGCGCCACTGGGCATGGTGATGCGCAAGACCGAACCGCGCTCGGCCATTGCAGAGAAGTGCTTTGCGCAGGCCAAGAGATTATTTGCTGCCAAGGGCGCGGATTAGCGCGTAGGAACAGAACGTCGATCAAGCCGATTTGCCTTTGAGTAAGCACCGGAAAGCTCCTACAAGTTGGCATGCATCAGGTGAACTGGCGTGGAATGAATTGTACGGATACGCTTCAGATCACAGCTCGTCTGCCCAAGGTTGAACGAGAACACCTGAGCCCCCAGACTTCTCCCCTCAACTCAAGGACAAGGAGGCCGTCCATGCAAACGACTGTTTCGCCCAGCCCCCTTGTAGGGGTGGGCCTCTACACGCCTGGCGAGGCGTCGCTATACACCGGCATCCCTACCGCAGATATACGTCGTTGGCTGTTCGGCTACAGCTCTAATGGCGTCCAGCATGCCGGGCTCTGGCAATCGGAACTGTCAAACGTGGACGATTGCATTCTTGGTTTCCATGACCTGCTCGAAATTCGCTTCGTACATGCATTTCGCCAGCATGGGCTGAGCTTGCAGGCCATCCGCAACGCGTCACGCCAGGCTAGCGAGCTGTTCGGTCAGCCCTATCCGTTCACCTGCAAACGGTTCCAAACAGACGGCCGCAGTATTTTCGCCACTGTGCTGGATGAGACGGGTGACGAGACAATGCTGGACCTGCTCAAAAAACAATATGCGTTCAAACAAGTCATTAAACCTTCGCTGTATGAAGGGATCGATTACTCCGGCAAGGGTTCGGCGCAACGCTGGTACCCGGTCAAACATAGCAAAGCGGTAGTGCTGGACCCTGCCAGAAATTTTGGTAAGCCCGTACTGGCAGCGACCGGCGTCGATACCGCCGCCATCTTCAGTGCCTATGAGGCAGAAGGACGTGATACCAGGCGCGTCGCCATGCTCTATGAGATCCCGACCGTTGCGGTAAAGGCAGCTGTGGAGTTCGAGCAAAGGAATGCGGCTTGAACTTCCTGTTGGATCATAACCTTCCTCCCCAAAGCCTCTCACCTGACCACACAAAAACCCTACACTCGTTCACGAACCGTTAAGAAACCCTTCCCTATACTAGCCGGCAGCCATGCCCGCTCCCCCGAGCGGTCCCCTGCCCGGTAGCCACTCAATGACGCGTCCCGTTCCCCTGCTGCTCCTGCTCGTTGGCCTGCTGTTTTTCTTCGCCCTTGGCAACCATGAACTGCAAGGCTCCACCGAGGCCCGCGTCTCGGGGATTGCCATGGCCATGCACCTGGACAATGACTGGGTGGTGCCGCGTCTGTTTCGTGAGCCTTTCCTGGAGAAACCGCCACTGAGTCTTTGGCTGGACGCCGGGGCGATTCGTCTGTTTGGCGCGAGCACCGGGGCCGTGCGCCTGGCGTCGGCGTTTGCCGGGTTGTTCAGCGTGATGCTGCTCTACGGAATGTTGCGCCGGTTCGGGCGGCCCACAACGCTGGCATTCAGCGCCGCGTTGATTCTGGCAACCATGGCCAGCTATTGGGGCAATGTGCGAGGAGTGGGTGAGGATTCGTTGCTCGCTCTGGGCGTGACTGCAGCGTTGCTGGGGTTCTATCAGGCAATGCGCCCCGAGTCCGAGCGCCAGGGTTCCAGCGCCTGGGCGTGGGCATTGTTCACGGTGGGGATGGTCATCGCCACGCTGAGCAAAGGTGTGCTGGGCTTGGCGATGCCGGGGATTGTGATTTTTGTCTACCTGGCGTGCACCAGCCTGATAGATAAGCGCCTGCGTATCGGCGACTGGCTCAAGCCGGCGCTGTTCACGCTGCTGGCGCTGGTGCCGCTGCTGATCTGGCTGGGGTTTCTGTTTCAGCGCGGCGGTATGCAGGCTGTCGGTGACGTGCTGTGGACCAACAGTGTCGGGCGCTTCAGCGGCTCGTTTGTGGAAGCCGGGCATTACGAGCCGTTCTATTACTACCTCGTTAAACTGCCTGAGGCCTTCCTGCCATGGAATATCCTGGTGTACCTGGGCCTGTGGCACTTTCGCAAAAGCCTGGTGCGCAACCGCTACCGCCTGTTTTTCAGCGTGTGGCTGGTGGCGCAGTTCACCCTGCTGACCCTGGCATCGAGCAAACGCACCGTCTATTTGATGGCATTGACTCCGGCCGCCGCCGTACTGGCGGCGGAATACGCGCGGGTGCTGCTGGAGTGGGTCAAACAACACAAACCGGCACTCTACCGCTACCACCGACAGATCATCGGCGGTGTATTCACACTGGCCATCGCCTGCTACCTCAGCGCCGCCTTCTGGTTCGCCCCCAAAGCCGATGTGCGCCAGTCATTCGTGCCGGTGATCAGTCAGGTGCAGACACTGCAGGACGAAGGTAAAGAGGTGGCGCTGTTCCAACCCAATGAACGAATCGCCGGCGCCAGTGTGTTCTATCTGCAGGCCTATTTGCCGATTCTGCAGACCGAGGCCCAATTGCACGCCTTTCTCAGCGCCAAACCCGGCAACGTCGCGCTGCTGGATCAGACCGACCGGCTCAGTCAGAAAGTCACCGTGGTCAAGCAAATGAAGATCAACCGCCAGCCCTACTACTTCGTCGAGCAGTAAGGCCGGCGCGCGTCATCAGTGCTTGGTCAGCTTGTCCAGATAACCCATGGCAAACGCCGAGACCACGAAGGTCATATGGATGATCACGTACCACATCAGGTGTTGCGGATCGACGTTCTTGGCGTCCATGAAGATGCGCAGCAGGTGGATGGAGGAAATCGCCACGATGGAGGCCGCCACTTTCATCTTCAGCGACGAAGAGTCCATGGTGCCCAGCCAGTTGAGCTTTTCCTTGTTTTCATCGATATCCAGCTGCGAGACGAAGTTCTCGTAGCCGGAAATCATCACCATCACCAGCAGGCCACCGACCAGGGCCATGTCGATCAGCGACAGCAGCAGCAGGATCACTTCCGATTCCAGCAAGGAAAAAATATTCGGAATCACGTGAATGATTTCCTGGAAAAACTTGATCGCCAGGATCAGCAACCCCAGGGATAAACCCAGATAGATCGGCGCCAGCAGCCAGCGCGCGGCATACATCGTGTTTTCGATAAAGCGTTCCATTGAATCCCACACAGCTTGGCTAAAAATGGCGCCGAGTATACCAGTGGCTACCCGGCGCCTGTCACCGCGAGAAAACTGCGCCAAGTGGCATCTGTAAGAGGATTTTTCTGCTAGTGTCGAGACCATTCACTCGGCTCGATGATGTCGGACAGGAAAACTCAGATAATGGATGTGCGATTCCCTTTGGCCAGTCTAGGCCTGTGCGCGGCGTTGCTGATGACCAGCGGCTGCTCTCCCAAAGAAGAGCAGAAGCAGGCCACCCTCGAAGAAAAAACCACCACGTTCGAACAGTCCCTGGACAGCATCCAGGACCCCAAGCTGCGCGACGTCATCGCCGACCTGGGCGGTTCGCTGCTGTTGCTGGAACGTGCGCGGATCAAGCTCGACACCAAGCCCATCGAGGCCGAATACGGCGAAGACAGCCTGGTCTTGCTCAAGCATTACCCCAGCCCCCAGGCCTTGGTGGACACCTATATCAACGGCCTGTTCGTCCTGCGCAGGGCTTCGCATTCCGACTACCTGACGGATTTGCAGCCGGTCTTCCCGTTCACGTTCAACGCTCCCGAGCAATTCCCCTTCCCCCATGGCCTGGAGTGGGAGTCGGTAACCTTGAGCAACAACAAAGTCATTCCCTTCCAGCCGGAGTGGTCGGAGACCGACCCCGGCATCCAGCTCAGTCCCAGCAGCTCCAACCTGACCAACCCCGACGACCTGACGGTGACCTACCCGTTCATCGAGGGCATCGAGACGGAAAACAAGAGCCAGCCGCAGCCCGTCAGCCTTAAAGGCACGATTGAGGTCGCCGCGCCGGGCAGGGTGCTGACCTTTGACCTGTCAAAAAACGACGTCGGCCATTCACGCACCGAGGGCAATATCAGCCTCAAGCTGCTGTCGCTGGGCAAGAATTACGCCGAAATCGAACTGACCAACAGCGAGCCGCTGGCCACCGAGCTGGGCGACGACTCGCCCAACCCGCTGCTGGTACAGGCCCGGGACAGCACCGGGCAATTTCTCACCCGCTCAGGTTCAATCAACGAAAGCGCTGCACAAGTGGCGTTCTATGAGAAGCAGCTGGCGCAGCTGCAACAGCAGAAGGCCTGGTCCGAAGCGTTGGATAAACAGCTCACCGACGCGCAAAAAGCCTTCGAACACACACAGACCAGCCATTACGCCAAAGTGTATTTCAACGGTGTGATCGATACCCTGCAGGTCAACGTACTGGATTTTTCCAAAGCCACGGTGACCCGCAAGGCGCTGGACCTGCCGGTGATGCGCTTCGACAAAAACAGCCTGCAACAGAGCGTGCAGCCCTTGCCGATGCCGGTCACGGTGTATGACGACGCCGCCGCCAGCTGGCTCAAAGACGCGTCAATGACTGAAGATCAGTTGAAAAACAGCGTCACCATCAGCCAATCGACCGAAGATGCCAGTGCCGCAAAAATCGTGTTCGACCACCCTTTCACCTTCAATGACGATCTGGTCGGCGCCGAGCGCAATAACAGCGCCGCGCCGATCACCTTTTTCACCGCAGATGATAAGGGCGAGCGCGGCGAACCCATCGAGTTGCCGACCGAAGCCTACGAGCTGAACGCGGCCAGCGGCACGCTGACCTATGACCTTAACCTGTTCCCGGAAACCCCGGCGTTTGTGGTCGGCTCGGTACCCTTGTTTCTCGCCACCATCGAAAAGGCCTCGATTGACGTCGGCAAACTGCCCAAGGGTCTGTTGCTCAAGGACAACGCGCTGATCGTCGACCAGCAAGCGTTTCCCGCCGACAGCTGGCGCTTCTACGCCAGGGACGCGAGCGGCAACTACCTCAAGGAAATTCTCGGCGTGAGCCACCGCGCCGAGGAATACGGTACGGCGTTGTTTGATGTGCATTATTTCTACGGCCAGCCGACCACCCTGGAAAGCTACCAGCGCACCGACCTCAACACCGTGCAATATGGCTTTGAGGTCAAACTGGACAAACCGGAAAGCAAATAGCCCGGAATTACAGGGCCAATCGCTCCTGGCCACCGTTGAGTTGGCGCAGATGGGCCTGCAGGTGCAGGCACCAGATCTGCGGCTCGTCCAACTGCTCGTAACCGTGCAGCGTCAGGCTGTCGACAATGGAACCCAACATGGTTTCCGCCACGAACGGCCCGTGAAATGGGCCTTGAGACTTGACCGTAGACGGCTGTTCGCCCGACATGCCGGCGGCAAATAACAACGTCCACAGCCCAATCTCCCCGGCAAGGGGGCGAATGGAGCATTCGATACGAGTTGCCAGGCCCAGGCACTGGCGGGTAAGGCAAAGGTTGCGCGGCATGGCGGCGACCCTCGGTAGATCGGTGTTCAGCCCCAGCGCAAAGGCGAGGCTGTTTCTATCCTGCGACTCCTGCGGATATCCCTGATATTGAGAATAGAAGAAAAACGCGACAAACCAAGCTCGTAGGGACCAACGGACATCCTCTCCAGGCACCTGTCAATTTAATGACAAAAACAGATCAAACTGTGGGAGGGGGCTTGCCCCCGATGGCGGCCTCTGGGCCGACCAGGATGTTGTATCAGATCGAGTACATATCCGTTTCTGCGGTAACGGCCACTTAGGGTTCTGCCCTGACGGCGGCTCACTTTTGAAAAGCGCAAAAGTAAGCAAAACGCTCTTGCCCCACCACTCGGCACCTCGCTTAGGCTCGGTGTGCCCTCTCTCCGGCTTGAATCCGTGGGCCGCCGCAATGGGCCATCCTTGGCCCAGTGCGGCTAACCCGGCGTCCTGCCGGGTTGCCCACGGATTCAAGCCTGCGTTCGGCCAGCGTGGTTTAACGGGGCGCCTAGGATCAAAAGCAGATCAAGATCAAGAGCGACTCGCTTCGCATCGTGGTTACGGTTGGGCGCTACAGAGTTGTGTAGGTACCTATGGCTATCGGGAGCAAGCCCCCTCCCACCTTTTTGATCCCATCAAGCTTCAGGGATCAGGTCGGTTTGGCCTCCGCTAAAGCCTGCTGCGCCAGCTCTTTCTCTGCCTCCTTCAAGTCTTCCTCGCTGATCATTTCCGCAATCGCGCGCAAACGCTCCACCACCCGCGCATTGACCGTGCCTTCCGGGAACTGCCCTTCGGCATCCGGCTCACCGGCATCCTCGCCCACCAGCAGGCTCAACGCCTCATCCGCCTGACGCACCGCATAGATATGGAATTGCCCGGCGCGCACGGCCTGCAAGACCTTTTCATCGAGCATCAGCGTGGCCACGTTGGCCTTGGGAATGATCGCGCCCTGTTCACCGGTCAACCCGCGCGCTTCGCACAGGCGGAAGAAGCCTTCGATCTTCTCGTTGACCCCACCCACTGCCTGCACTTCGCCAAACTGGTTGATCGAGCCGGTGATGGCAAAGCACTGCTTGAGCGGCGTCTTCGACAACGCCGAGATCAAGGTGCAGGCCTCGCCCAGGGAGGCACTGTCGCCGTCCACGTAACCGTAGGACTGTTCCAGTGCGATGCTGGCTGAGATCGCCAGCGGGAATTCCTGCGCGTAACGGCTGCCCAGGTAACCGGTGAGGATCATCACGCCCTTGGAGTGAATCGGCTGGCCGAGGTTGACCTCACGTTCGATGTCGACAATCCCGCTGCCGCCCGGGTACACCGTGGCGGAAATCCGCGCCGGTACGCCAAACGCCGAATCCCCCACCTCCAGCACCGTCAGCCCGTTGCACTTGCCGACGGCGGCGCCGGCGGTGTCGATGAGGATGACCCCGGCGAGCATGTCGTCGAGAATCCGTGCCGACACACGGCCGGTGCGCGTGGCCTTGGCCTTGAGCGCGCGCTCGATATGCCCGGCATCGGTCATTTCATCGCCCGCCAGGTGACGAATGAAGTCGGCCTCGCTGACCAGTTGGAACAAGTCGCCGATGCGCGCCGACAAACGGCCCTGATGTTCCGCCAGGCGTGCGCTGTAAGTCGCCAGCCGCGCCACCGCATCCGACGTCAGCGGCGCCATGCCTTCTTCCGAGGTGCGGGTCTTGAGCAACTGGGCGAACTGCTCCAGGCTTTCGTCGACCATCGGGATGTCTTCGTCGAAGTCCACCAGTACCCGGAACATTTCCTGGAAGTCCGGATCGGCGTCCTGCAACGCGTAGTACAACTGACGCGACCCGATGATGATCACCTTGACCTGCAACGGAATCATCTGCGGGTTGAGGGTCACGGTCGCCAGGCGGCCGAGTTCGCCCAGCGGGGACTCCATCTTCAGCTTGCGCGATTGCAGGGAACGCTTGAGCGCATCCCACACAAATGGCTCGCTGAGCATTTTTTCCGCTTCAAGAATCAGGAAGCCACCGTTGGCACGGTGCAACGCCCCCGGACGCAGTTGGCGATATGTGGTGTAAAGCGCGCCCTGGTCGGTGCTGTATTCGATACGGCCGAACAGGTTGTCGTAGGTCGGGTGCGGTTCAAACACCACCGGCGCACCGCCGTTGACCGAATGACCCACCACCAGGCTCGGGCAGTATTGCTCCTCGAGCAGCTTGCGCGCCTGGGCATCGGTCTTGGCGTCGTCGACCAATTGCTCGACCACGGTCTTGAGCAGATACACCTGCACGGCCTGCAGGTAACCGCAGACGGCGGCGTTTTCCGCGTACTTTTCCGACAGTGGCGCAAGCAACGGCTGCAGGGCCAGGGTGATGGTTTCTTCGTTGAACTGGCGCAGTTGGTTGTTTGACTCACGCTTCCATTGCGGCAGGCTCGCCAACTCTTCGTTGAGGCGTTCTTCCAGCTCGGAAATATCGGTGTGGAAGCGCTCGCGATCGGCTTCCGGCAACTGCGAGAACTCCGCTTCGTCCAGCGCCTTGCCGTCAAGCATCGGCGTGAAGGCGATGTTGGAGCTGTCGCGGTACAGCGCCACGTCTTTTTCCAGGGCCAGGCGCTCGATCACGTCCAGAGCCTTGTCGTAGCGCTGGTTGAATGCACGGTCGATGGCGCTTTTGCGCTGTTGGTACGTCGGGTGTTCAAACACGGCCGGGAAGGTCGCGACCAGATTGTCGACCAGCGCGTTGATATCGGTGATAAACGCTGCAGCGCCGCCGCCTGGCAATTCCAGCGCGCGCGGTTCGCGCGGCTCATCGAAATTATTCACATAGACCCAGTCCGACGGGGTTTGCAGGCGTTTGCCTTCAGCCTTCAGGTAACGTTTGACGAATGAAAAGCGACCGGTACCGGGCTCGCCCATGACAAACACGTTGTAACCGGGGCGTGGCATGGCCACACCGAACTGCAAGGCTTCAACCGCACGTTCCTGGCCAAGCACACCGCGAAAGGGCTCCAAATCATTGGTGGTCGAGAAGCTGAACTGTTCAGCGGAGAAAGGGCGAGTCAGCGCTTCGGGCGCTAGACGCAAGCTGGCAGCAACAGGATCAGGCATCGGGCTTCCTTACATCAGGCGGGGCAGATGGGGGCATTCTGGCTCTCGGTTGCGCGCTCTGGCAAGGCGCGCTGTTGGGAAAGCATAGCCACGGCGCGTGCCGCACAAAAAAAACGTTCAAGACTGAATGTTTTATAAAAACTCACGGAACCCATGGAACGTGCCTAAACTCCAAACTGCGCGGGTTGGACTAATAACTGGCCCCTAGGGTGCTGCGAAGCGCCTGAACCCTTGTCCATTGGTTTGCACACAAAGAGAACAAAGCTATGAAACGGATCCTTCTTGGTACTCTCTTCACCGTCGTCTCCCTCAATGCAATGGCAGAAGCACCAGGTGGCCCGAACTGCGGTTGGGGCAACATGTTGTTTGAAGGCCAGCGCGGTACTCCTGCTCATTTCCTCGCTTCCACCACCAACGGCACCTCGGGTAACGCCACCTTCGGCATGACCTCGGGCACCAACGGTTGCAGCACCAACAGCGCCCTGACCTACGGCGGCAAGTCCTGGATTGCCATGAATGGCATGATGAACGAGCTGTCCGAAGACATGGCCAAAGGCAACGGCGAAGCCCTGACCACCTACGCGGTGGTACTGGGTGTGGCTCCGGAAGATCGCGATCACTTCGCAGCCGTGACCCACGAGCACTTCCAGCAAATCTTCAGCAAGGCTGACGTGACTGCTGATGACGTGCACAACAACACCATTGCCGTACTGAAAAGCGATGCCCGTCTGGCGAAATACGCTACCCAGGCTTAAGCTCGACCCACCCGCGTCTTTCGAGGCGCGGGTTTTGTTTTTTCGACCTGTCCCCCTTGGGTCTTTTTTTCAGTCCGACTTAAGTAGCCCCCATGCTCAAACGCCTCGCTTGCCTGGCTTTCTTCGCCTGCGCCCCGCTGCACGCGGCCCCGCACCTCGACGATCAACGTTTGCAGCAACTGGCCAATGATCCGTTCTGGCTTTCGCTGGGGCATTACGAGGCCGGCAAGATCAATGGCTGGCGCAGCTATGTCAGCGACAAGAAATTCTTTCTCGCCGCTGACGGTGCGCATCATCCGGACGCCGAACTCAAGGCCACTGTGGATGCGCTCTACGCACCGGCCAGCCTGGGCGAAAAACATGCCCAATGCGTCTACCCCGCACGCACCCGCTGGCTCAAGGATCAGTTGCAACTGACCGACCTGCCGGCTGTGGACTGCAAAGAATTCAAACAATGGTTCTCGGACGTCGCGCCCCACAGCGCGGTGATGATTTTCCCGGCGGCGTACCTCAACAGCCCCTCGTCGATGTTCGGCCACACCTTGCTGCGCATCGACCAGGCCGACGTGCAGAGCAACAACACCGCCCTGCTCAGCTACGCAATCAACTTCGGCGCCTATATCGAAGGCTCGGACAACAGCATTCTGTATGCCTGGAAAGGCCTGATGGGCGGCTACCCCGGCCTGTTCGCCCTGGTGCCCTATCAGGAAAAACTCTCCGAATACCGCAGCCTGGAAAACCGTGACCTGTGGGAATACCGCCTGAACCTCACCGAAGTCGAGACCAAGCGCATGGTCGAGCACGTGTGGGAGCTCAAGCAGATCAAGTTCGACTACTTCTTCTTCGATGAAAACTGCTCCTATCGACTGCTGGAACTGCTGCAAGTGGCGCGCCCCGGCCTGCGCCTGACCGAGCAATTCCCGCTCACCGCGATCCCGACCGATACCGTCAAAGCGGTAAAGGACGCGGGTCTGGTGGAAAAGATCGACTATCGTCCGTCCCGTGAACGCGAGCTGCTCGAACGCGCCAAGCCGCTCGACAGCGATGAGCAGCAATGGGTACTGAAGATCAGCGATGACCAGAAACAGTTGCAGGAGCCCGCCTTCAAGGCGCTGCCGCGCGAGCGCCAGGCGTTGGTGGTGGACGCTGCCTATCGCCTTGGCCGCTACCGCGCCAACGGCCTGGAACGCGACACCGCACGCTCCCAGCGCAGCTTCGAATTGCTGCGCGCGATCAACCAGAACCCGGCGCCCGACCTGAAGATCACCCCACCCGGCTTGCCGGAAAACGGCCACGAGTCGCGCACCTGGCAGGCCGGCATCGGCACCCGCGGCGACAAAGCCTTTGGCGAATACGGCCTGCGCATGGCCTATCACGACCTCAACGACAACGCCGAAGGCTTCCCCCTGGGCGCACAAATCGAAATCCTGCAGATGAAACTGCGCCAGTACGAAGGCAACCACTGGCAATTGCAGCAACTGGACCTGGCCACCATCCGCTCCCTGACCCCGCGCAACGCCCTGTTGCAACCGTGGTCCTGGCAAGTCACCGGCGGCCTGGAACGGGTGCCGGGCAAACACGACGACGAAACCCTGGTCGC
Organism: Pseudomonas sp. 44 R 15; assembly: GCF_900004965.1. NCBI lineage: Bacteria > Pseudomonadati > Pseudomonadota > Gammaproteobacteria > Pseudomonadales > Pseudomonadaceae > Pseudomonas > Pseudomonas sp. 44 R 15. Next base: position 6,642 of record NZ_CVTU01000042.1, on the reverse strand, counting down.
CCACGTCAACGGCGGCGCCGGCGGCACCTGGCAACTCTCGGACGACATGCTCGGCTTCGCCCTCGGCACCGTACGTGTGGAACACAACAATGACTTCAGCGAAGCCATCTCCCCCGCCGCCGGCTTCAACACCGGCGTGTTGTGGAAGAACCCGCTGGGCAACCTGAGCCTGGAAGCCAAGGGCGATTTCTTCACCAATGGCGAGGTGCGGCGCAGCATCAGCCTCAACCAGCAATGGGAACTGTCACGCAACCTCGGCCTGCGCCTGAGCGCCCAGCGCGAATACAGCCACCTGTCGACGCCGGTCAATGAAGTGATGCTCGAAGTGAAGTGGTATCACTACTGACCCAAGCCTGATGAAATGATCGTTCCCTCGCTCCGCGTGGGAATGCATCCTGTGACGCTCCGCGTCACGCCTTTACAGCGGACGCAGAGCGTCCAGTGCGGCATTCCCACGCAGAGCGTGGGAACGATCATCCTGCACATCCCTCTTACACGCCTTTCACATACAGCTTACAAATCCCCTTCTAGACTCACCCTATCAGCCGTAAATCGGCTAGGGAGTACGCCATGTGGCGGTATGCGCTAATGCTGTGTGCAGGGGTGTGGTTGACGGGCTGCCAAACTACCCATCAAGAGTTGCTGGCCAAGGGTTATCCGCCCGCCTTCGCCGATGGCTTTGACGACGGTTGCAGCAGCGGGCGCCAGGCCGCCGGGGTGATCACCGGGGAGTTTCGCAAGAACGTGCCGCGCTATCTGAAAGACCGGCAATACGCCGAAGGCTGGGAGGACGGTTTTCGCCAGTGCAAAGCCATGCGTGAGAACGAGGAATTGCGCGAGTACCAGGACAACCGCCGGAACGATCGCGAGCACGAGTGGCAGCAGGAGAAAGACCGTGATGCGGCCAAGGCATATCGCTCGCAATGACCTCATCATGACGCGGAGCGTCATAGGCTGCATTCCCACGCAGAGCGTGGGAACGATCCGGCGGTGAGCATGGCCCAAACTCCATTGAAGGAGAATGTCATGAGCCGAGCTTTTGTAAATGAAGACAACGCCGCCGCCCAGGCCGACCAGCCGGTGGAGCGTCAGGTCAGCGCGCAGCCCAACCGTTTGACTGCGCAAGGGCTGGCGCAACTGCAAGCCAAGGTTACGCAGTTGCAACTGGAATACAGCACCGAATCCACTAAAGGCGAGCAGGCAGACAAGCAACGCCAAGCCGACTTGGAGCGGGATTTACGCTACTTCAACCAGCGCGTGCAAAGCGCCCAGGTTGTGCCGCCGGCCACGTCCACCGACAAGGTGCAAATCGGCAGTTGGGTGACCTTCGCCAATGAGCAGGACGAGCAGCAGCGCATCCAGTTGGTCGGCGAAGACCAGGCCGACGCCAACGCGGGCCTGATCAATTGGGGTTCGCCCCTGGGCCGCGCCTTGCTGGGCGCCCAGGTGGGTGACGAGGTGCTGTGGAAGCGCCCGGTCGGCGATCAGTTGATCGAAGTGCTGCGCATCGAACCCGAGGCTTAGACGATGCCCTGGGCCAGCATCGCGTCGGCAACTTTGACGAAGCCTGCGATGTTCGCGCCCTTCACATAGTTGACCCGGCCATTTTCCTCGCCGTAGTGCACGCAGGCATGGTGGATCGACTGCATGATGGTGTGCAGCTTGCTGTCCACTTCGCCGGCGGTCCATAGCAGGCGCATGGCGTTCTGCGACATCTCCAGGCCACTGACGGCCACGCCGCCGGCATTGGAGGCCTTGCCCGGCGCGAACAGAATGCCCGCGTCGATAAAGATATCTACCGCTTCAAGGGTGGTCGGCATGTTGGCGCCTTCGGCCACGCAGATGCAGCCATTGCGCAACAGCGCGCGGGCGGCATCAGCGTCGAGTTCGTTCTGGGTGGCGCAGGGCAGTGCGATATCGCACGCCAGCGCCCAGGGTGTTTGACCTTGGCGAAACTCCAGGCCGAAACGCTCGGCCAGTTCGCTGATACGCCCACGCTGCACGTTTTTCAGCGCCAGCAGGGCCGACCATTGTTCCTCGGTCAAACCGCTTTCGGCGTACAGCGTCCCTTCGGAGTCCGACAGGGAAACCACCTTGCCACCCAGGTCCATCACTTTGCGCGCCGCGTACTGCGCCACGTTGCCGGAACCCGAGATCGCCACACGCTTGCCTTCGACCTGCTGGCCCTGGCGCTTGAGCATTTCCTCGGCGAAATACACACAGCCAAAACCAGTGGCTTCCGGACGGATCAAGCTGCCGCCGTAGGTCATGCCTTTGCCGGTCAGGACGGAGGTGAATTGATTGCCCAGGCGTTTGTACTGGCCGAACAGGAAGCCGATTTCCCGTGCGCCCACGCCGATATCACCGGCCGGTACGTCCACGTCCGCACCGATATGACGGTATAACTCGCTCATGAAGGCCTGGCAGAAGCGCATCACTTCGGCGTCGCTCTTGCCCTTAGGATCGAAGTCCGAGCCGCCTTTGCCGCCGCCCATGGGCAACGAGGTCAGGGAGTTCTTGAAGGTCTGCTCGAAGGCGAGGAATTTCAGCACGCCCAGGTTCACCGAGGGATGGAAGCGCAAACCGCCCTTGTACGGGCCGATGGCACTGTTCATCTGGATACGGAAACCGCGATTGACCTGGACCTTGCCATGATCATCCACCCAGGACACCCGAAAGGTGATCGCGCGTTCCGGCTCGCACATGCGCTCCAGAATGCCCGAGGTCAGGTAGTGGGGGTTGGCTTCAAGAAACGGCCACAGACTGCGTAGGACTTCCTCCACGGCCTGATGGAATTCCGGTTGGTCGGGGTCGCGTTTCTTGAGGCGGGCAAGGAAGGATTCGACGGATTCGCTCATGAAAAGTCTCGGCAAAATGATTGTTGTTAAACAGAGATTGAGCCGGACTTTATCAATTCATTTCGCACCGTGACAGGGCAAAATGTCGCCTTTATGAATTTAAATGGTGCATTTGTATAAATAAACAGCGCTTTTCGCCCTGAAACGGGGATTTCAATCCGACACATGCACCAATGAGTAAACGGCTGGACGACAGCATCGCGCTAGCGCGTCCCGGGCACCAGGTCGAGTATCTCGTCGATGCCCAGGCAGCGCGGCTCCAGTTCCAGGGTCCTGCCATGGGCGAGTATGCCCACAGCGGTATCGCGCATAGCCAGATAGGCACTGCGCAACATGTGATTGGCGTAAATCACCGCGTTGAAACCAGCCTGCTCCAACACCTCGAACTTCAGGTGAGCGTAGCTGGTGGGCACACAAATCAGCGGTACCCTGGGCCGTTGCCGACGAAACTGCCTGGCGAACTCGAGGATTTCCAGGCCATCCTGTCTGCGGCTGTGGATCATGATGCCATCCGCCCCCGCCTCCACATACGCCAGGCACCGCGTCATCGCCTCCTCCATGCCGCGATCGAGGATCAAGCTTTCACACCGCGCAATCAGCATCAGCCCTGAGCCGGTGCGACTGGCGCAACCGGCCTGGAGCTTGGCGCAGAAAGTCTCAATGGGCTCCTGCGCCTGGTCGACCTCGGTGCCGAACAGTGAGTTCTTCTTCAAGCCGCACTTGTCTTCGATCACCACCGCCGAGACGCCCGCACGCTCCAGCATCTTGATGTGAATCGCGAAATGTTCGGGCTTGCCGCCGGTGTCGGCATCGAATATCAGCGGCAGCGAACACACATCGAATATTTCGCGGATCCCCGGCAAACGGTTACTGGGCGAGAGAATTTCGATATCGGGTAACCCGCGCTGGGTCGAGTCGGTCAGCGAACTGGACCAGATGGCGTCGTACCCCACCGTATGCCCGGGGCTGATTTCCAGCCTGGCGCGCTGCGCGAGCAACGCCGATATCGGGCTATGGGCTTCGAGTACGCGCAGGCAACGGGTGCTATCCAGTAGCGCCGACAGAGGGCGTCGGCGCGCTTCGGTATCCATCATAGGTTCAGGCTCCATGTCAGCGGCACAACGAGGGTTATCGGACTGCCTCAATCCCAGGCGGGCTGTTCACACTTGAGCACCGACGCCATCTTTTGCAGATGCTCACAGGCCCTGGCCACGTATTCCCTGGATAGCTGCGCGATACGGCTGTAATCCACGGCCTGCCCGGTGGCGCTGGCATACAGCCGCAGCGCCTCTGCCGCATGCTTGAAGTGGCGCGCTTCGACGCTGCCGCAATGCACGCTGAGAAAGCTCGCCACGCGGCTGGCCTCACCGGCGCTGTAGCCGCGCACGTCGCGCAACCACTGCTTCCACAACGGCGTCATCAGGTTGTATTCGCCGGTGTTGAACAGCTCCGTCATGGCCATCATCTCCAGTGCCTCAATGAGCTGCGGCGCCAGTGGGCGTTTTTCGCCAACCCAGCCGGAAAATTCCTTGGTGATCGGGTTCAGGAATTTGTCCTGCAGGCGCCATTCATCCGAGCCGCATATCGCCGACGCCATGCGGTAATACAGCTTGGAGTGGTGCGGATGCCCGTGCATTTCGCCCAATCCGATGTCCTCGACAATGATCTCGCCACAGTGGGCCGCCGCTTCGAGCATCTGCAGCCGGGCGTCGTCGGCCAGGGATGCCGACTCCTGGAGAATGCGCACAATGATGCTTGAGACAGCATGGGCGGCGCCATCGGGGCTGCGCCAGCCGCAGAAGAATGTACACAGCGACGACTCGCTCCAGTTACTGGAAGTCATGTCGACATAGGTCTCGCAGTACCTGTCCAGCTCGGCAGGCTGGCTGTTGAAACCGCTGAGCAGGGCCTGGGCCAGATGTCGGTCCTCGACATCCACCAGCGCCTGGTTCACGTACCCGATAAATTGGCGGCTCAGATTTTCCACGGCTCATATCCTTTTTTGGCTGGGGTTAGTGCGCAACGATTTCTGCCATGAAGCGAGCAAAGCGCGTGAGGCCTTCGATCAACGCTTCACGCTCAACGGCGTAGGAAATGCGGATACTGTTGCGGTCGCCGCAGCCGGAGCCGGGCACCACCGCGATATGGGCCTGGGTCAATAACAGATCGGCCAGGTGGTCGACATCACGGATAACGGTGCCCAGGTAGCGGCCACCCAATTTGCGCGACACATCGATAAACAGATAGAACGCCCCTTCCGGCGGGGCGCAGGTGATGTCATCGATATGCCCCAGGCAAGTGCAGGCCGCGAGCAGTTGCTGGTCGAGGAAGGCATTGACCTGGCGGGTAAAGTGCGGCGCGTCCGCCATCAAAGTGCCGAGCGCGGCGTATTGGGACAGGCTGCTGGGGTTGGATGTGGTGTGCCCCTGCAGGTTGTGCATGGCGGCGATGACCGCAGCGGGCGCGCACGCATACCCTACCCGCCAGCCGGTGACCGCGTGGCTCTTGGAAAACGAATCGACCAGCACCGTCTGGTGTTTGAGCGGCGCAAACAGCGAGACGATGTTGTGGTGTTCATGGGGCGCGCGCACCAGCTTGCGGTAGCACTCGTCGAACACCACCCACAGCCGGTGTTCGAACGCGAGCCGGGCGATCCCCAACAATTGTTCGCGTTGATAAACCGTGCCCGTCGGATTGTTCGGGGTGTTGATCACAATCATGCGGGTGCGTGGGGTCAGGGCGTTTTCGACGGCCGCGCAGGTGAGGCGATAGTCATCGGCTGCCGTGTCGACATAGACCGGGACGCCACCGGCCAGCTGGATCTGGGTGGGAAAGGTTTCCCAGTACGGCACCGCAACGATGACCTCATCCCCCGGATCGAGCAGTACCATCGCGGCGTTATACAGCGCCTGCTTGGCACCGGCGGTCACCGCGACTTCATCGGCGCTGTAGTTCACGCCGCAGCGCTGAGTGACCTGCTGCGCCAGCGCGTGGCGCAACTGGGGCAAGCCGATGGGCGGCGTATAGCGGTTGCGCGCAGTGGCCAGCGCATCGCTCGCGGCGGCTTTCATGTCCGGACAGGCATCGAAGGTCAATTCACCGGCGGCAAAATTGATCACGTCGACGCCGGCGTCTTTCAAGGCATTGGCTTTGCTGCGCATGCTGGACGTGCCCGGTGCGCTGAGGCGTTGCGCACGCTGGGACAACGGCAAGGACACGGCAGACGGTTCACTGTTATTCATTGTTATACCTGCCACAACACGCTGAAAAATTCGTTCGCCCTACCGGGCCTGGGCCTCCAGCCCTCGCTGAACCCGCCAGGACAGCGGCAAGGTGAGCAACAAGGTGGCGGCCAGCAACAAGACGGCCACGGGCACGCCGGTGGTATCTCCGAGACTGCCGAACAGCACCGGCGCCAATGCGCCGCCACCGATGGTGCCGGTGTAGAACACTGCAAACGCCTGGTCGCGCCGGCCCGGCCCCGCCAGGTCCGGCACCGCGCCATACAGCACCGACGAGGTGCCATTGAGCGCCAGCCCCAACAGCGGCAACATCACCATCAAGCCGGCGTACGGCAGGTACACCGCCATGACGATCAGCACCGCCGTGGTGAACTCCGTGGCCCACACCGTCTTCATCATGCCGATGCGTGCACCGAGGTAACCGCACAGCAATTTGCCGAAGGCGCCCCCCACGAACAGCATCGTCAGCGCCAGGCCAATGCCCGCAGGCCCGGCCCCCTTGGCCTTGAGCAAAAACGGCAGGAACGTGAGAAAACCCATGC
>NZ_CVTU01000055.1:0-6559 GCF_900004965.1 Pseudomonas sp. 44 R 15 | reverse complement strand
ACATTGAAGAAGGAGCGGTTCATGGCCTTGCACATGATGTACGACAGGATCGCGCCGCTGGAGCCCACCAGGGAGCCGGCGATGATCAGCATCGAGTTGTTCAGCGAGAAGCCGATCCCTGCCGCTGCCCAGCCGGAGTAGCTGTTGAGCATCGAGACAACCACCGGCATGTCGGCGCCGCCGATGGGGATGATGATCAGCACGCCCAGTACAAAGGCCAGGGCCAGCATCACGGCGAAGGCCGTGAGGTTGCCGGTGAACATGAAGGCCAGGCCCAGGCCCAGCGTCAGCAGGCCCAGCACCAGGTTGAGCTTGTGCTGGCCGCCGAACTGCACCGGTGCGCCCTGGAACAGGCGGAACTTGTACTTGCCGGAGAGCTTGCCGAAAGCGATCACCGAACCGGAGAAGGTAATTGCACCGATGGCGGCACCCAGGAACAGTTCCAGGCGGTTGCCCGCAGGAATGGCGTCGCCCAGGTGCTTGACGATACCCAGCGATTGCGGTTCGACGACCGCCGCGATGGCGATGAATACCGCAGCCAGGCCGATCATGCTGTGCATGAACGCGACCAGTTCCGGCATCTTGGTCATTTCGACGCGCTTGGCCATGACCGAGCCGGCGGTGCCGCCGATCAGCAGGCCGACGATCACATAGCCGATACCGGCCGTCGCCAGCTCAGCGCCGAGCTTATAGATGAGGCCAACGGTGGTGAGTACCGCCAGCGCCATGCCGAGCATGCCGAACAGGTTGCCGCGCCGCGAAGTGGTCGGGTGCGAGAGGCCTTTGAGGGCCTGGATGAAGCAGATCGACGCAATCAGGTAGAGCGTCGTGACGAGGTTCATGCTCATTACTTGGGCGCCTCTTCTTTTACTTTCGGGGCTTTTTTCTTGAACATCTCAAGCATTCGCCGGGTGACCAGGAAACCACCAAACACATTGACCGCCGCCAGGGCCACAGCCAGGGTGCCCATGGTCTTGCCCAGCGGTGTGACCGTGAGGGCGGCGGCGAGCATGGCGCCGACGATCACGATTGCCGAAATGGCGTTGGTTACGGCCATCAACGGCGTGTGCAGCGCGGGTGTCACGTTCCAGACCACGTGGTAACCGACATAAATCGCCAGCACAAAGATGATCAGGTTGTAGATACCGGGGGAGATAAGCTCTTCCATCGTCTGAATCCCTGCTTAGGCGTTTTTGCGGATGACTTGGCCGTCGCGGCACATCAGGCACGCGGCGACGATGTCGTCTTCGAGGTTGATTTCAAACTGCCCTTCCTGGGTGAACACCAGTTTCAGAAAGTCCAGCAGGTTGCGCGCGTACAGGGCCGAGGCATCGGCTGCCACGGCGCCGGCCAGGTTGGTCGGGCCGCAGATGATCACGCCGTTTTCCACCACGACTTGATCTGCAACCGTCAGCGGGCAGTTGCCGCCCTGGGCTGCCGCGAGGTCGATGACGACCGAGCCGGGCTTCATCTGCGCGACGGTTTCGGCGCTGAGCAAGGTCGGCGCTTTACGGCCGGGGATTAACGCCGTGGTGATGACGATGTCGGCCTGCTTGGCGCGCTCATGCACAGCCAGGGCCTGGCGCTGCATCCAGCTGCTGGGCATGGGACGTGCGTAACCGCCGACGCCGACCGCGCATTCGCGCTCCTCATCGGTTTCGTAAGGCACATCAACGAACTTGGCACCGAGGGATTCGATCTGCTCCTTCACGGCCGGGCGAACGTCAGACGCTTCGATCACCGCACCCAGGCGTTTCGCCGTGGCAATCGCCTGAAGGCCTGCAACGCCGGCGCCGAGGATCAACACGCGAGCGGCTTTCACCGTGCCTGCGGCAGTCATCAACATCGGCATGAAGCGCGGGTAGTGGTGGGCAGCCAGCAACACGGCCTTATAGCCGGCGATATTGGCTTGGGAGGACAGCACATCCAGGCTCTGGGCCCGGGAGGTGCGTGGCGCAGCTTCGAGCGCGAAGGCCGTGATGCCGCGCTCTGCGAGCTTGGCGATGGTTTCGTTGCTGAACGGGTTGAGCATGCCCACCAATACGGTGCCGCTTTTGATCAGCGCCAGTTCGCTGTCGCTGGGAGCAACCACCTTGAGGATCAGTTCGGCGCCAAACGCATCGTTGGCGCTGCCAATGGTTGCGCCTGCCGTTTCATAGGCACTGTCGACGATGCTGGCTTTGATGCCGGCACCGCTTTGTACAGTGACCTTATGGCCCTGGCCGATCAGCTTCTTGATGGTTTCCGGGGTGGCAGCCACCCGCGTTTCACCGGTCTGGGTTTCGAGAGGAACACCAATGTGCACGTCAAATCTCCTGCATGATCTTTTTGCTTTTGATCTTTTTGTAAAAAGGCCAGTGCGCCGTGAGTGGCGCAACTGGGGCGGCCGATCAGCACGATCCCGCTGAAATGACAGCGGGGCGCGGCATTTTGCAGGCGAACTTTACGGCCTTCAAGGGATTATGACGGGTGACGAAAAATTAACTACAAGTCACCCTGTGACTGATTGTCGCAATGCGCCGAAATAACCTCTTTAAATACAAGTAATTAAAGGCTTGCAGGCGGTAACGCGCGGTTTTTTAATCGTCAGCGTGATTAGTCGGTTATTGAACCGTAATAGTCGCTGCAAGCCTTATCATTCATGGCTTTGCGCCCATTTTTTGTTCAGCAGATACAGTCTGTTTAAATGCGACATCCGCGTATATCTGTAGTGCTTTGATTTAGTTGACTACAAGGTCAGCAAATGGGGGTTGGCCTTGGGTGTCGGGGTTGTAGCGCCGAGATTGCTCGATGAGCCAGTCGCGGAACGCATGCAGGGACGCGGATTTGACCTTTCGTTCCGGAATCATCAGGTAATACGCCTTGTCGCTGGGCAGGGCTTGGTGGCTCGCGATCACCAAGTGCTGCTCTTTCAACTCTCGCTGGATGAGGAAGGGTGGGATCAGCGCAATGCCCATGTCATGCATTGTCGCCTGGGACAACATTGAGAATAGCTCGTAACGCGGGCCTGTCATGTCGCGGGGAACGCTCATCTGCTGGGCGTTGAACCACTGACGCCAGGCATAAGGGCGCGTTGTCTGCTGCAAGAGCGGCAGGTCGGCCATTTCCTGGGGAGTAAAGTGCGCGCGGTCGCCGAGTAAGCGTGGGCTGCATACGGGGACGGGGTTTTCACCCATGAGCCTGTGGGACTCGGTGCCGGACCAGTCGGCATCGCCGAAATAGATCGCAGCGTCGAACTCGGTGTCGGCAAACAGGAAGGGGCGCGTGCGGTTGGTCAGGTTGACCGTCACTTCCGGATGCCGCTGTTGAAAGTCCTTCAGGCGCGGGATCAACCATTGGGTGCCGAAAGTCGGTACCACGGCCAGTTCGATGACATTCGCGCCCTGCTGGCCCATGACTGAAAGGGTGTCGCGTTCTACTGCATCCAGTTGCGTTGCCACCCTGCGGCTATAAGACAGCCCCGCCTCCGTCAGCTTTACCCCGCGCCGCGAGCGTCGAAACAGTTCGACACTCAAAAATTCTTCAAGGCTGGCGATCTGTCGGCAGATCGCACCTTGAGTGATGGAAAGCTCCTGTGCGGCCTTGGTGAAGCTCTCATGGCGGGCGGCTGCTTCGAAACTGATAAGCGCGGTAGTGCTGGGGATTTTCCTGCGCATGTACATTGTCCTCACATATAAGGCGCTTTTTTGGCCTTGTCAGGCGTTACGAAGTGAGAAATTAGCACAACCCCATGCAGAAACCTCGTTTGCCCTCGGCGTCGCCCCGGCCTAGTCTGCCTGCACGACGTTTTGATTCTTTTCGTGAGGACTTATTCATGGCTGGCAAGGCAAGCTTCAACTGGATCGATCCGCTGCTGCTGGATCAACAGCTCACCGAAGAAGAGCGCATGGTGCGCGACAGTGCCGAGCAGTTTGCTCGGGACAAGTTGGCGCCCCGTGTGCTTGAAGCTTTCCGTCATGAAAAGACCGACCCCGCGATCTTCCGCGAGATGGGCGAAACCGGCTTGCTGGGGGCCATGATTCCCGAGCAATACGGTGGCAGTGGCTTGAACTACGTCAGCTATGGGTTGATTGCCCGTGAAGTCGAGCGTGTCGATTCCGGTTATCGCTCGATGATGAGTGTGCAGTCCTCATTGGTCATGGTGCCGATCAATGAATTCGGCACCGAAGCGCAAAAGCAAAAGTACCTGCCGAAACTGGCCTCCGGCGAATGGATCGGCTGCTTCGGTCTCACCGAGCCCAACCACGGTTCTGATCCAGGCGCGATGATTACCCGTGCGCGCAAAGTGGAAGGCGGTTACAGCCTGACTGGCGCGAAGATGTGGATCACCAACAGCCCGATCGCCGACGTGTTTGTGGTGTGGGGCAAGGACGACGCCGGCGACATACGCGGCTTTGTACTGGAGAAGGGCTGGAAAGGCCTGAGTGCACCGGCGATTCACGGCAAGGTCGGTTTGCGGGCGTCCATTACGGGCGAAATTGTCATGGACAACGTGTTTGTGCCCGAAGAGAACATCTTTCCGGACGTGCGTGGCTTGAAAGGTCCGTTTACTTGCCTGAACTCGGCGCGATACGGCATCTCCTGGGGCGCCCTGGGGGCTGCGGAGTTCTGCTGGCATACCGCGCGCCAGTACACCCTTGATCGTCATCAGTTTGGTCGCCCGTTGGCGGCGACGCAGTTGATCCAGAAGAAGCTGGCCGACATGCAGACCGAGATCACGTTGGCGCTGCAAGGTTGTCTGCGCCTGGGGCGGATGAAAGATGAGGGAACGGCGGCGGTTGAGATTACTTCGATCATGAAGCGCAACTCATGTGGTAAGTCTCTGGATATCGCGCGCATGGCCCGGGACATGCTGGGCGGCAACGGCATTTCCGACGAGTTCGGGGTGGCGCGTCATCTGGTCAACCTGGAAGTGGTCAACACCTATGAAGGTACGCATGACGTGCATGCCTTGATCCTGGGGCGCGCGCAAACCGGTCTTCAGGCCTTCTATTAATAGGAGCACGGACATGGGCGCGCTTTCGCATCTGCGTGTACTGGATTTATCGCGAGTACTGGCGGGCCCTTGGTCCGGGCAGATACTCGCGGACCTTGGGGCCGAGGTGATCAAGGTCGAAAGGCCGGGCAATGGTGACGACACGCGCGCCTGGGGGCCGCCTTTTCTCAAGGATGCTGATGGTGAGAACACCAGTGAGGCCGCGTACTACCTGTCCGCCAACCGGAACAAGGCGTCGGTGACCATCGACTTCACCAAGCCTGAGGGGCAGAAGCTGGTGCGTGACCTGGCTGCCAAGTCGGACATTCTGATCGAGAACTTCAAGGTGGGTGGCCTGGCGGCTTATGGTCTGGATTATGAGTCGCTCAAGGCGATCAATCCGGAGCTGATCTATTGCTCGATTACCGGCTTTGGCCAGACCGGCCCTTATGCAACCCGTGCCGGCTATGACTTCATGATTCAAGGGCTGGGTGGGTTGATGAGCCTCACCGGTCGGCCTGAGGGTGATGAGGGTGCGGGGCCGGTGAAGGTTGGGGTGGCATTGACCGATATTCTCACCGGGCTTTATTCGACCGTAGCCATCCTGGCGGCGCTTGCTCACCGGGATCACGACGGCGGTGGGCAGCATATTGATATGGCGCTGCTGGATGTGCAGGTAGCTTGCCTGGCTAACCAGGCGATGAACTACCTGACCACCGGAGTTTCGCCAAAGCGCTTGGGCAATGCGCATCCGAACATCGTGCCTTATCAGGACTTTCCTACGGCTGATGGTGATTTCATCCTGACCGTGGGTAATGACGGGCAGTTTCGCAAGTTCGCCGAGGTGGCCGGACAACCCCAGTGGGCGGATGATCCGCGGTTCTCTACGAATAAGATGCGAGTTGCCAATCGTGCGGTGCTGGTTCCACTGATCCGGCAGGCGACCGTGTTCAAGACTACGGCAGAGTGGGTATCGCAGCTGGAGAAAGTAGGTGTGCCATGTGGGCCGATCAATGATCTGGCGCAGATGTTTGCCGATCCGCAGGTCAAGGCGCGCGGGTTGGCCATAGAGTTGCCTCACGCGTTGGCGGGGATGGTGCCTCAGGTTGCCAGTCCCATCCGGCTTTCCAAGACGCCCGTGGAATATCGCAATGCGCCTCCGCTGTTGGGTGAGCATACGGTTCAAGTGCTGCAAAGTGTGCTGGGGCTGGCGCCGTCGAGCGTGGCTGCTTTAAGAGAGGCTGGCGTTATCTGAGGTATCTCTTCTATATAGAAGGGCGTCGGTCGTTTTCTGATCAATCCTAACTATTTGATAAGAAAACGAAATTAGTCGTTGACGGCAGATTCTGTGCGCCTATAATTCGCCCCACTTCCGGCGCAGTCGAAACGGAAAACTCCTTGGTAAACAATGAGTTAAGTAAGCTTCGACAGCAAGTGCTTCAGTTCATCGAAGCCAAAAGGAAGTTGAAAAAGAGGTGTTGACAGCAGCTTGTAACGCTGTAGAATTCGCCTCCCGCTTACGAGAGATCGCAAGCGCAAGTGGTTGAAGTTGTTGAAGAAATCTTCGAAAACTTCTGGAAATAA
>NZ_CVTU01000005.1:0-291 GCF_900004965.1 Pseudomonas sp. 44 R 15 | reverse complement strand
GCAAGCTCGCTCCTACAAAAAGCCTTGACTGGCATTGGGGCCAGCCACCTCCCACCGTTGTAAATGGCGTGTGTCAGCTGACCTTCAGCACCAACGGATTATCTGGTGATTGGCCGTCCGATCAGCCAGGCGACCGATCCGGCTAAGGCGTTGGCGGCGGTCGTTGCTGAAATCGCCTGACCCCAGGCGGGCACTGAAAATGTGGGAGGGGGCTTGCCCCCGATGGCGGCCTCTGGGCCGACCAGGATGTTGGATCAGATCGAGTACATATCCGTTTCTGCGGTAACGGCC
>NZ_CVTU01000004.1:0-203 GCF_900004965.1 Pseudomonas sp. 44 R 15 | reverse complement strand
AGTGTGACGGTCAACGGATTGGTGATGTTGGTCACCGGCGCGCCGTTTTTATCCACAAGGCTGGCGGTGTAGACGATGTTGCCGCCTTCGCCAACAGTAGTGGTGGCGGTCAGAACCACGTCGACCTTGTCGATGGTGTCGTTGATCGCGGTGGTTGCGCCGTTGCCAGCAACTTCCAACTTCTCAAAGTTGCCGCCCGTTGC
>NZ_CVTU01000031.1:0-1393 GCF_900004965.1 Pseudomonas sp. 44 R 15 | reverse complement strand
TGAACTGGTCAAGTAATCCCGGACACCGATTACGGTGTTTATGCCGCTTTTTGCTCCATGGCTATTGGCGACAGGTAGTTGTTGTAGCTGTGGAGCCTGATTCGGTTGTATCGCATGAAGAAGCTGGTCATATCCCGCCTGGCTTCTTCAACTGTGGTGTAGCCCTTATTGGGCACCCACTCTGATTTAAGCGTCCCGAAGAAACGCTCTGTTGGCGCGTTGTCCCAGCATTGCCCTCTGCGGCTCATGCTTTGCGTTATTCCATGCTCCAGCAGCTCGGACTGAAAGAGCTGGCTGGTGTATTGGCTGCCTTGATCCGAATGAAACATCAAGCCTGCATGTTTGCCTCGAACCTCCACCGCCATTCTCAGCGCCTTGCTAACCAGGTTGGCGTCGTTGATCAGGGAAAACGCCCAGCCAACGATTCGGCGGGCGAACAGATCAATGACCGCTGCCAAGTGATACCAACGTTTACCAACCATCAGGCTGGTAACGTCGCCGCACCAGGCCTGATTGATTGCGGTTGGCTCGAAGTTACGCTCGAGCAGATTCTTGGCCACAAATGCTTCGACGCCTCTAGAGCGATACTGATGGCGGCGGCGCTGTCTGCTGGCCAGATTTGCCTCCGCCATGAGTTTTCCGGCCAGATGCCGTCCCACCTTGATCTGCTGGGCTTTCAAGTGCTGAGAGATCATCCGCGCGCCTGCACTTCCCCGGCTTTCGTCATGCAATTGCGCAACTTTTGCTCTGAGCGCGTCACGCTTGGTATTCGGCACTGAGCGACGCTTAAGCCAGTCATAAAACGCGCTGCGGGAAACGCCCAGCGCACTGCAAAGCAGGCAGATCGGATACGAACTCGACTCTCTCAGCTCCTCGATCAGGAAAAACGATCGGGATCCGACATCAAGAGAGCCGTAGCCTTTTTTAAGATTTCAGCCTCGGTCTCCAGGCGCTTGACCTTGGCTCGCAGCTGTTGAAGCTCTCGCTGTTCATCGCTGATTGCCTTAGTACCTGCCACTGGCTGCCCTTTCTGACGCTCTTTGCGAACCTGCTCAATCCAACGGCGCAGAGCCGTGGGGCCAACCTCCATCGACGCACAGACGTCAGGAACTGAGCAGTTATCATCAAGTACCATGCTTACAGCACGTTGCTTGAACTCGCGGGTGTAGGTCTTTCGCTCTTGCATGAAACCTCCTGATTGGGCGAATCATATCGCCCTTAAGAGGTGTCCGGGAGCATTAGGCCAGTTCAGCTTGCCCCCGATGGCGGCCTCTGGGCTGGCCGGGATGTTGGATCAGATTGAGTACATATCCGTTTCTGCGGTAACGGCCACTTAGGGTTCCGCCCTGACGGCGGGTCACTTTGGAAAAGCCCCAAAGTAACCAAAGGGCTC
>NZ_CVTU01000011.1:0-831 GCF_900004965.1 Pseudomonas sp. 44 R 15 | reverse complement strand
CGACATTGAACAACCCCGCGCAGACGCCGGTGAGCGTTACCTTGAGCAATGGCTCGGTGATTACCATCAAGGCGGGTGAGTCCACAGGTACTGTGGTTGTCGATACCCCGGCCAATGACGTCTACGTTAACGGTTCGACCGTCAGCACCACTATTACCGGCGCAACCGGCGGCAACTTTGAAAACCTGGTGCCGAGCACGACGCCTGCGGTTACTACCATTACTGATGTGGTCGATACCACCACTGTCACGCTGACGGCCGGTTCGACCGTGACCGAAGGCGGTCAGATCACTTACACCGCGACCCTGACCAACCCGGCGCAAACCCCGGTGAACGTCACCTTGAGCAATGGCTCGGTGATTACCATCAAGGCGGGTGAGTCGGTTGGTACAGTGGTCGTGGATACCCCGGCTAACGACGTCTACGTTAACGGTTCGACCGTCACCACCACCATTACCGGTGCAACCGGCGGCAATTTTGAAAACCTGGTGCCGAGCACCACGCCTGCGGTCACCACTATTACTGATGTGGTCGATACCACCACTGTTACGCTGACGGCCGGTTCGACCGTGACCGAAGGTGGTCAGATCACCTACACCGCGACCCTGACCAACCCGGCACAAACCCCGGTGAGCGTCACCTTGAGCAATGGCTCGGTGATTACCATCAAGGCGGGTGAGTCGACAGGTACGGTCGTGGTCGACACACCGCCGAACGATGTCTACGTTAATGGCAGCACCGTCAGCACCACTATTACAGGCGCAACCGGCGGCAACTTTGAAAACCTGGTGCCGAGCACCACGCCTGCGGTCACCACGATTACTGATGTGG
>NZ_CVTU01000023.1:0-72921 GCF_900004965.1 Pseudomonas sp. 44 R 15 | reverse complement strand
CCCATCCCGAACTCAGCAGTGAAACGATGCATCGCCGATGGTAGTGTGGGGTTTCCCCATGTGAGAGTAGGTCATCGTCAAGATTAAATTCCAGGACCCCTGTTTGCTAACGCAAACAGGGGTTTTGTTTTTGGCGCTCGAAAAGCATTCCTCGCCGACAAATTTGCACAGTTATTTCTGAACCAGACCACTAGAATAGGTACCTAACCTTTTTTAGAGCCAGAGCCCTATTTATGCCCGATCCGGTTGATGCCCTCCAGGTGTCGGACTTACCGCTGGATGACTTGGTGGCATGCCATGAGTGCGACCTGCTGATGCGCAAGCCCGTGCTCGCCCTCGGTGAAAAAGCTCAATGCCCACGTTGTGGCTACGAGCTATACGCGCACCGTCACAATGTCGTTGAGCGAAGCCTTGCCCTGGTGCTGGCAGCACTGTTGCTGTACATACCTGCGAACTTTTTACCCATCATGCAGCTCAATCTACTCGGGCAGTCCTCGGAGGACACCGTGTGGACCGGCGTGGTCGGCCTGTTCAACACCGGTATGCAAGGGGTTGCCATCGTGGTTTTCCTTTGCAGCATGGGTATTCCCTTGCTCAAATTGCTGTGCCAGTTGGCCGTGTTGCTCAGCATCCGCTGGAACATCGGTCGCAGTTATGGACTGTTGTTCTATCGCATCTACCACCATATGAAAGACTGGGGGATGTTGGAGGTCTACTTGATGGGCGTCCTGGTGGCGCTTGTGAAGCTTGCGGACATGGCCTCCATTACGCTCGGCCTGGGTCTGGCGTGCTTTGTCAGTCTTTTAATGGTCCAGGTCCTGCTCGAGGTGGTGATGTCACCCCACCAGATCTGGCAGGCGTTGTCGGGAGAGGATGACCATGCGGGCGATTGATGCAGGCATTCTGGTTTGTACGGAATGCCATGAGTTGAACAAGCAGGAAGCGGACGCCGATGAGCAACTCTGCAGCCGTTGCGGTGCGCTGATCCACGCACGTCGCCCCAATAGCCTCACACGTACCTGGGCATTGCTGATCACGGCCGCGATCCTGTATATCCCCGCCAACCTGCTGCCCATCATGACCGTCAACTCCCTCGGCCAGGGCGATCCCAGCACCATCATGTCCGGCGTGATCCAACTGGTACAGCACGGCATGTTCCCCATTGCCGCCGTGGTGTTCATCGCCAGTATCCTGGTGCCCACGTTCAAGCTGGTGGGCATCGGCCTGCTGCTGTTTTCGGTGCAGCGCCGTCAGCCGCTGTCCGCGCAACAACGCATTATCATGTACCGCTTTATCGAATTCATCGGTCGCTGGTCCATGCTGGATATCTTCGTGATCGCCATCCTGGTGGCGGTCGTAAACTTTGGGCGACTTGCCAGTGTCGAGGCCAATCTCGGCGCTGCAGCGTTCGCCAGTGTGGTGATCTTGACGATGCTTGCCGCAGTAACCTTCGATCCCCGACTGATTTGGGATAACACGGAGTCGGATGACGACCATGAGTGATTTGCCTAAAGCTAAAACCCGCCCTGCATCCAATTGGTCGGCCATCTGGGTGCTGCCGCTGATTGCCCTGATCATTGGTGGCTGGCTGGGTTGGCGTGCCTACTCCCAGCAAGGTCTCGAGATCCAGGTCCGCTTTGAAAGCGGCGAAGGCATTCAAGTCAACAAGACCGAGGTGGTCTACAAAGGCATGACGGTGGGTAAGGTCAAAGCCTTGGCGCTGGATGACGAAGGCAACAATCGCGGGGTGATTGCCACCATCGAGATGAACAAGGACGTCGAGCAATACCTCAGGACCAATACTCGCTTCTGGCTGGTCAAGCCCAGCGTCAGCCTCGCCGGTATCACTGGTTTGGAAACCCTCGTGTCGGGTAACTACATCGCCGCAAGCCCAGGGGATGGTGAGCCGACCCGCAAGTTCAAGGCGCTCTCCGAGGAGCCGCCGTTATCCGATGCCAAGCCAGGTCTGCACCTGACGCTCAAGGCTGATCGCCTGGGTTCGCTGAACCGGGGCAGCCCGGTGTTCTACAAGCAGATCCAGGTGGGACAGGTCAAAAGCTACTTGTTGTCCGAGGACCACAGTACCGTCGAGATCAAGGTCTATATCGAACCGACCTATGCCAACCTGGTGCGCAAACACACGCGTTTCTGGAACGCCAGCGGCATCAGCATCGACGCCAATCTGTCGGGTGTGAAGGTTCGCAGCGAATCGCTTTCCAGCATCGTTGCCGGCGGTATCGCCTTTGCCACGCCGGAAAATCGCAAGGACAGCCCGCCAACCGACCCGAGCCTGCCGTTCCGCTTGTACGAGGATTTCGACGCCGCCGCCGCGGGCATCAAGGTCAAGGTCAAGCTCACCGATTTCGAAGGCCTGCAGGCTGGACGTACGCCCGTGATGTACAAGGGTATCGAGGTCGGCAGCCTGAAAACCCTGAAGATCGACCCGGACCTGTCCAGTGCCAGCGCTGAATTGACCCTCGATCCCCTGGCCGAAGACTATCTGGTGCAGGACACGCAATTCTGGGTGGTCAAACCGTCCATCTCCCTGGCCGGCATCACCGGCCTGGAGGCCTTGGTCAAAGGCAACTACATCGCCATCCGCCCCGGTGACAAGGGCACCGCGCCACAACGTGAATACGTGGCTCGCGCCAAGGCGCCACCGTTGGACCTGCGCTCGCCGGGCCTGCACATGGTGCTGCTCACCGACAACCTGGGCTCGCTGGATGTCGGCAGCCCGATTCTGTACAAGCAGGTCAAGGTCGGTTCGGTACAGAGCTACCAGTTCTCACGCAAGAAAAAGCAATTGGTGATCGGTGTTCACATCGAGAAAGAGTATGAAAGCCTGGTCAACGGTTCGACCCGTTTCTGGAATGCCAGCGGTGTCACCCTCACCGGCGGGCTGACCAGCGGTATTCAGGTGAAAAGTGAATCCCTGGCCAGCCTGATGGCCGGTGGTATTGCTTTTGAAACGCCGGAACCGAATGTGCCGCTGAAAAGGCACATCCCGCGTTTCCGCCTGTTTGCCGATCGCGACGCTGCCAATCGGCACGGCACGCTGGTCACCATCAAGGTTGATCGCGCCGACGGCTTGAGCCCTGGCACGCCCGTACGCTTCAAAGGCCTGGACGTGGGCAAGATCGA
This sequence comes from Pseudomonas sp. 44 R 15, assembly GCF_900004965.1. NCBI lineage: Bacteria > Pseudomonadati > Pseudomonadota > Gammaproteobacteria > Pseudomonadales > Pseudomonadaceae > Pseudomonas > Pseudomonas sp. 44 R 15. The sequence continues at coordinate 69,780 of NZ_CVTU01000023.1, read as the reverse complement.
AAGTGTGGACCTGAGTGCCGATATGCAATCGGTGCTGCTCAGCGCGCGTATCACTCAAGTGGCCGACCGCATTGCACGGGTGGGCAGTCAGTTCTGGGTGGTCAAACCTGAATTGGGCCTGATGAAGACGGCGAACCTGCAGACCCTGGTCACCGGGCAGTACATCGAAGTGCAACCGGCGGCGAAAAACGCCGGCCCGCAGAAGAGTTTTGTCGCCCTTGCGCAACCGCCTGAGGCCGCACATCAGGAGGCTGGCCTGAAACTGACGCTCAGCGCCGCGCGCCGTGGTTCGCTCAAGGAAGGCGTGCCCGTCACCTACCGTGAAGTCACCGTGGGCAAAGTCACCGGCTATGAGTTGGGGCAGACCGCCGACCGTGTCCTGGTGCATATCCTCATCGAGCCCAAGTACGCACCCTTGGTCCGCAGTGGCAGCCGCTTCTGGAACACCAGCGGCTTCGGGCTCGACTTCGGCTTGTTCAAGGGCGCGACGGTGCGTACCGAGTCCCTGGAGACGCTGGTTGCCGGCGGTATTGCCTTTGCCACCCCTGATGGCGAACGCATGGGCAACCCGGCGCGGCCGCAGCAGACCTTTGCGCTGTTCGACAAGTTCGAGGATGAGTGGCTGACCTGGGCGCCCAAGATTCCACTGGGTAAGTAGATCGAGGCGCGGCCATCGGGGGCAAGCCCCCTCCCACACTTTGAATGTATTCACACATCAGAATGTGGGAGGGGGCTTGCCCCCGATGAGGCCCTCAAATCCAACACAAAACCCCAGCCCAAAAAAAAGGCCGCGATCCAAAAGATCGCGGCCTTTTTGCCTTTCAACGCTACACGTCAGACTTCATCCAACTCCGGCTCATCGGCCTGCACGTTAATCGTCGCCTTCACCGCATCATGTCGACGAATATATTTCCAGTCCGCCTCATCAATGTAGATCCCGTTCGGCCCGCTGCCGCCTTCCAGGTCGATCGCCACCTGGGCGGACACCTGCGGCTTCACACTGGCCAGGATCGGCACGAAACCCAGCTGCAGGCTGGTTTCCAGCAGCGCGGCCTGGTTCTTCTCATCGATATCCGCTGCCTCATCGAGGTAGTACGGCAAGCGCACACGCCCGGCTTGTTCGCGGTCCATCAAGTGCAGCAACAAGTACATGTTGGTCAGTGCCTTGATGGTCATGGTGGTGCCGTTGGACGCGGCGCCATCGATATCGGTATGAATCACCGGCTGGCCGTTGACCTTGGTGATCTCGAACGCCAGTTCGAACAAATCCTTGAGGCCCAACTGGTTATGGTTGGCTGCGACGAGGCGGGCCAGGTATTCCTTGGCTTCTTCGTTCTTGTTGTCCTGCTCGGCACTCTGGCTGAGGTCGAACACCGACAACGTCTCGCCTTCTTCATACTGACCGGCGCTGTGGATGATCTGGTCGATGTGCTTGAGAGCTTCCTTGTTCGGCGCCAGCACGATGCGAAAGCTCTGCAGGTTGGAGACCTGGCGCTTGTTGATCTCGCGGTTGAACAACGCCAGCTGGTGTTCCAGGCTGTCGTAGTCGCTGCGGATATTGCGCAAGGTCCGGGCGATATCCGTGACCGCTGCGCGGCGTGCCTTGCCCAGTGTCAAGGCCTCGTCGGTACGGTGGGCATAGGCGTTGATCAGCAACTGCAGACGACGCTCCATGTCATCCTCGCTGTCGAACTTGGCCACGCCCTTGAGGCGCACCTGCGCATACAGTGCTTCGATCTGGCCATCGGCGCGCAGCAGACCTTGCCAGCTGTCCTGATAGTCGTTGAGCAGCGGCAGCAGGTTGTCCATGGAGTCGTCGACCGGGTCCATGAACGGCGTGCCGAAGGGCAGGTCCGCCGGCAACAGCTGGCGACGGCGCAACGCGTCATCCAGCGTACGTTGCTTGGCTTCCATATCACCGATCTGGCGACCGACCAGTTGCAGCTTGGCCGACAACTGCTGGACGCGTTCGGTGAACGCATCACTGGAGCGCTTCAGTTCGTCCTGGGCCGCTTCCATCTGCGCCAGGTGTTCCAGCTTCTCGCCTTCTTCCGCACTCAGGGTTTGCGCACGGCGGAAATCCTCCAGCGCCTTCTGCGCGTCGAGCACCTGCTGGTACAGCGCTTCGGTCTGGGTCTTGCTCGCGGCGCGGTCGGAGGCTACGGCTTGCTGAGTCTTGAGTTGCTTGAGCTCTTTTTCCAGACGCTCTTTCTGATCGCGCAGTGCCGCGCGATCGGCCAGCGCCTGCAACGCCGGTGGTTCAATGTGCGAGATGTCGATGGACAGCCCGGGCACCTCGAAACGCTCGCCCTTGAAGCCATCGAGGATCTGCTCCAGGGATTTGACCCACTGGCCGTCCTCGTCCAGCGTGATGCCGTGCTCGCCCAGCGGCAGGCTGAACAACGAGCTGTTGAACAGGCGCATCAGGCGCTCGACGTCCTGCTGCGAAAATTCTTCGCGCAGCTTGGCGTAGCTGTTGTTGTCCGCGTGGTCCAGCTGCTGCTTGACCGACTTCAAGCGTTTTTCCAGGTCGCGCAGGCGCTCGTCCAAGTCCTCGGCGCTGAATTGCCGGGACTGCGCCAGGGCGCCCGCCAACTCGTCGTGAGCATCCTTGGCCGCGAGCAGCTGCTGCTCCAGCACCCTCACATCATCGACCAGCGCAAAGCGATGCTTGAGCACCGACAGCTCGCCCAACCAACGCTGGATACCACTGATCTCACGCTCCAGGCGCATCAGCTCCTGGGTGCCGCCGCGCTGGTCGTGCTGCAGCGCATCCTGCTCGTTGCGATAGTGCTCGGCCTGGATCGTCAGCTCTTCCTTGCGCGCACTGGCGTAGTCCGACCAGGTGCCCAGCAGCGAATCCAGCAACGGCGACAGACGATGCAATTTGCCGCGCAAAATATCGCGCTGTTTCACGCCATTGGCGAGCGCTTCGACCAACGGCCCGGCGGCCACCAGCGAGTGGTAGTCCTGCTCCATGCGCCGCACATCGCGGAAGGCTTCTTCGCACGCGGCGATGTAATCGACGCTGCCGGAACGCAAGCTGTGTTCGAACGCATCGAGGAACAATTGCTTGAGCTTGGCCGCGGTGATTTCGCGCATGTGCAGCAGGTTGATAAACAGCGCGCGGAACGTTTTCAGGCTTTGTTCGCTGGTGGAACGCAGCGGAATCAGCGTCAGGTCCAGCGGAATCGACGTATGGCCGCCTACCAGCAAGCGACGCAGTTCATCGGGTTTGAGTTCATAGGCTTTCAGGCCTTCGCGCTCAAGGTTGGTGAACAGTTCTTTCTGGCGCAGGCAGGTGTCGTTTTTCTGATAGTGGGCCAGGTCCAGCTTGCCGGCGTAGGCGAAGAACTGGTGGCCGAAGCCACCGCCCGGACCGCGCCCGACCACGCCAATCACGTGCGGGCCGTGGGGCAGTGAGACTTCTACCAGGATGTAGCTGGTGTCGGTGGCAAAGTAGAAGCGCCGCGATTGCTCCAGGGTGTACTTGCCGAAGCTCATGTCCGACATGCGCGCCAGGATCGGGAACTGCAAGGCGTTGATCGACGCGGATTTACCCAGGTTGTTCGCGCCATACACCGACAGCGGCTCTTCCAGCGGGAACAAGCCCAGGCTGTAGCCGGCGGTGTTCATCAGGGCGAAGCGGCGTATGCCGTAGCGTTCCTTACTCATGCGTCGGTCTCCTGTTCTTCGGCAATGGCGCGGGCGAGGGCGTCTTCTTCGCTTTCCTCAGCGAAGTCGCTCAGGTCCAGCGGGTCGTCGGTCTCCAGCAGTTTTTCATCGCTGTCTGCGTCGATGATCACCGGCACCGGCAACGGCAACACGCTGTGCACGCTGGCGGCGAGATCGCGGTCCTGCTGCACCGACAGGCACACATCGAGGAATCGATGCATCGGTGGCAGGAAGCGATAGATGCCATTGTCTTCGCCGGCAAAGCCCAGCTGAGTCATGCGCCGCATGATTTTTTCTTCGAGTTCTTCCTGGGTCTGTACTTCGGCCTGGATAAACAGGTCGCGGTACTTTTCCAGCAACGACGGCAGCTCGTCGCGGCCCAGGCTGCCGCCATCGAGCACGGCGACCGGGTCGCGGCCCTGGTCGGCCAGGTGCTCGACGAGGATGAAGGTGAACAGGGCCAGACGCTGCGCAGTCTTGTTCACCTGCGCGCTGGCGATGGCCGAATCCGGCACGAAATAATAGAAGCCACGGGTATCGCAGACCAGCTCGAAACCCAGGGCCTTGAACAGCGTGCGGTACTGGTCCTGGAAGTTCGACAGCTGCGCGTACAGCTCCGGGTCACGACGGCTGACGTGGTAACCCTTGAACAGCTCGCGAAAGATCGGTGCCAGCTGGGACAGTTCGGATAGATCAAGATGCATAAGGCGTGCTCGCAGAATTCTCGGTGGCGTCAACGCCGGCCGGGAGCAGGGCGAAGGAGCGCAGGCTGACCTGGTGCTCGTGTGTGTGATAGTCGCGGCGCTCCAGGCGTTCGCGCTTGAAGCGTTTTTCCCGCGAGAGCCGCGAGAACCAGTACAGCAACTCGTCGGTGGCACCGTCCGGTTCCTGCTCCAGCAGCCAGGTCATCAGGTCCGGCATCGGCAATGCGTCTTCGCAGCGTTCGAGCATTTCCTTGACCGTTCGCGGCGCGCGCTGGGCGTCGCCCTTGTGGGTTTTGTGCGCCTTGGGGAAGCGCGCCGGTTTCGGCTCGAAATTGGCCAGGGCATACACATAGGCTTCCACCTGGCTCGCGCTACCCAGGAAGGTGCTTTGCGGGCGGGTGAACAGCGGCATGGCGGCCTGCGGCACCGCGTCCAGGCCTTTGCGGCGGATCGCCGACAGGGCCAGCGCCGCGCCGCGGGTCACAGCATTGTGTCGGCGGGCCTCTTCGCGTAGCGGCAACAGCAGCTCGCGCGCATGGCGCAAGGTCAACTGGGCGCTGGTCTGCATCTCGAGGATGCGAGCATGGGTGCGCAGCAGCATGTCGTCGTCCACCAACTGGCCCAGGCGCTGCTGCTCGGTGAGCATGCGCAGCAGCACATTCTCGACCTTGCGCACGCCTTGTTCGAACGCGCCGTCGGCGTTCACCAGCTGGATCATCGGTTCGACGTATTCGTCCCAGGTGGCCAGCACCTCGGCGTAGCGCTGGCGCAACGGGATCTGGCGGTCGCTGGTCTTGGCGCGGTCGGCCACGGCCGCGAGGGCCTGTTCGTCGTTGGCGAGTTTTTTCAGCACATCGCGCACGCGCATATCCAGCAGGCGCAGTTGGCGGGCCAGGTCGTGGCCATCGCGGATGTCGAAGGCGTCCTGGATATAACCGGCCAGGCGCTCGAGGTGGCGCAGGTAGGCTTCGATTTCCAGGCACAGGCCAAGCCGGTGCTCCTTGCGCAGATAAGCCAGGAAGTCGTGGATCTGCGCGTTGAGCTCGAAACGGTTCGGGCTCTTGGCGACAGGCACCAGGATATCCAGGCGAATCCACACGTCCAGCAGGCTGGTGATGTCCTGGGGCGTGCTGTCCAGTTGTTGGGCGGCCAGTTGCGCGCGCAGTTCGCTCAGGCTCAGGGTGCCTTGGTCGAAGTGTTCGCACAGTGGCTCAAGTAAGGCCCAGTGTTCGGCGAGGGCGCGCAGGACGCGCTTGGGTTCGATCATGGGAATGGCCGGCTGGTTGGCGATTAAAAGTCGCGATTGTACTGCATCGGGCGCGGGATTTATCCACAGCCGGTCAGTGTGCAGTGGGCGATTGTTGCCGAACAGCGGTAGAATCCCCGCTCTTTAGTTATCCACAAGTGGCCGAGCTGTGCTTATCGAGTCCCGACGTCGCGCTTACTTGAGCGCCATGCAGGTGGTCAACTGGCTGCCCCGCACCGAACTGCCGTTTGCCGCGCCCTCGCGGCCCGAGTTGTTGCAGGTGCCTGAGCCCTATGAGGCGTTCGAGCCTTCAGGCGAGGAAGCCGCCGCGCCGGTTGCGGTGGTCAAGCCTGTGCCCGAAACGCGGCCGACGGTGGAGCGCGCGAAAATCGAGGTGCCGCGCCCATCACCTGTGGTCAAGGCGGTGGTTGCCGAGGAGGCTGCCCCGGTGGTCAAGGCCCCGGTGGTGCCGCCGCCACGCTTTGCCCTGCAACTGCTGCGCGCGGGCCGTTGCCTGCTGCTGGTGGAATTGCCCACCGGCGAACGTTTCCAGTCGCGCGACCCCGCCTACCTGCTGCTCAAGGATATGCTGCGCGCCGCCGGCCTGCCCGACAGCCCGCAAATTGTCGGCGACCCGGTGCGCTGGCCGCTGTTGGTGCGCGGCACCATGGACCAGGGCCCGGAAGCCGCGCGGGATTTTGTACAGAGTTTTGTCTCGGCACGCCTGGAAGACGAACCTTGCGTATGCCTGTGGCTGATCGGCCTGCCCGCCGTGCGCTTTGCCGGTCAAGCCAATGCCGAAGCGTGGTACCGCGAACTGCAGGTCGAGGGCCTGGGTTCGGTCTGGGCGCTGCCGGGCCTGGAATTATTAATGGAAGAGCCACAGCGTAAGGCTGATGTCTGGCAAGCTATGCGCCGGCTGATGGCGCGCTGGAAAACAACCGATGAGTGAGGCTTTATCCTTTCGCCCGATGACCGAGGCCGACCTCGACGCCGTGCTGAAGATCGAATACGCAGCGTTCAGCCACCCCTGGACCCGTGGCATCTTTCTCGACGGCCTGGGCAAATACCAGATCTGGCTGATGTTCGAAGGCGAGCAGCAAGTGGGGCATGGCGTGGTACAGATCATCCTCGATGAGGCGCACCTGTTGAATATCACCGTCAAGCCGGAGAACCAGGGCCGAGGGTTGGGGTTGGCGTTGCTGGAACATCTGATGTCCCGCGCCTACGCGGCCAACGCGCGCGAATGCTTCCTGGAAGTGCGTGACAGCAATACCGGCGCGTTTCGCCTGTATGAGCGCTATGGCTTCAATGAAATCGGTCGTCGCCGGGATTACTACCCTGCCGTGGGCGGCCGCGAAGACGCGGTCGTCATGGCCTGCACGTTAGTCGACTGAACACCGAAATCCATGTGGGAGGGGGCTTGCCCCCGATGGCGGTGTATCAGTGACAAATAAGCGCCTGACACACCGCTATCGGGGGCAAGCCCCCTCCCACATGTTGAACTGCGTTGTGTCAGCGCTTGCCGTTGAGCGGGCCAGATGGGGCGCCGGCGGGATTATTACCCGGCCGCGAAGACGCGGTCGTCATGGTCTGTACGTTAGTCGACTGAACACCAAAATCCATGTGGGAGGGGGCTTGCCCCCGATGGCGGTGTATCAGTGACAGATAAGCGCCTGACACACCGCTATCGGGGGCAAGCCCCCTCCCACATTTGACCGCGTTGTCTCAGCGCTTGCCGTTGAGCGGGCCAGATGGGGCGCCGGCGGGATTATTACCCGGCTGTGAATATGCGGTCGTCATGGTCTGCACGTTAGTCGACTGAACACCGAAATCCATGTGGGAGGGGGCTTGCCCCCGATGGCGGTGTATCAGTGACAAATAAGCGCCTGACGCACCGCTATCGGGGGCAAGCCCCCTCCCACATGTTGAACTGCGCCGTGTCAGCGCTTGCCGTCGAGCGGGTCCAGGTTGGCCAATTCGGCCTCGTCCAGGCCATTTCCGCCGCCGATATCTTCTTCACCCACAACGCTCAGATCGTAGTCAGCCGCGCTGTCTTCACCGGCTTCCCGCGCATCCCGCGCGCCATCTTCATGGATCAGGGTTTCCGGGCTCATATCGTCATCGGTCGACTCATGATCATCCGTCGACGCACCGGTCATGCCGGCTTCACGCACCCGCTCGTCGGGCATCAGGTGCTCGCGCTCGTCACGGGGGATTTCATCGCCGATCTGGGCCGTCTGGTCTTCTTCATCAAAATCGAGCTCGCGCATCGAACCCATGCGGTCTTCGTTATCGTCAATCGGTTCGGGCTGCGCAGCGTCGTAGGGACGTCGTGATTCAGTCATGGCCAATCCTCATACTGTGGGGCTTATAGTGAGTGGACAGGCTGTGTGCCCCAAAGATTCAAGCTAATTTGCGCCACGCGTGACCCGGACGAGGGCTTGTCAGTCACAAAACTGCGCATCATTCCTGAGGCTTCCCTGATGAACGAACTACAAGACCTGCTAGATAACAACGAACGCTGGGCGGATGCGATCAAACAGGAAGATCCCGAATTCTTCGCCAAGCTCGCCCGCCAGCAAACCCCGGAATACCTGTGGATCGGTTGCTCCGATGCGCGTGTACCGGCCAATGAAATCGTCGGCATGTTGCCCGGTGACCTGTTCGTGCACCGCAACGTGGCCAACGTGGTGCTGCACACTGACCTCAACTGCCTGTCGGTGATCCAGTACGCCGTCGATGTGCTCAAGGTCAAACACATCCTCGTCACCGGCCACTATGGCTGTGGCGGCGTGCGTGCCTCGATGCAGGACCGCCAGTTCGGCCTGATCGACGGCTGGCTGCGCACCATTCGTGATCTCTACTACGAAAATCGCGACGTGCTGGCCCAGTTGCCCACCGAAGAAGAGCGCGTAGACCGCATGTGCGAGCTGAACGTGATTCAGCAGGTGGCGAACGTCGGCCATACCAGCATTGTGCAGAACGCTTGGCATCGCGGGCAGAGCCTGTCGATTCATGGCTGCATCTACGGCATCAAGGATGGCCGCTGGAAGAGCTTGAACACCACCATCAGTGGCTTCGAGCAGCTGCCGCCGCAGTACCGTCTGCGGCCGCTGGGCGAAGCCTAAGACCGTTGATGCTCGCGCCACCAGGCGATGTAGGCCTGGCCTTCGGCGTTCAACGGCTCCTTGCTGCCGGTGATCCAGCCCCGGCAGTCCGGCTCGCCGCAATGGCAGCCGAACTGCCGGAACAGCGCGTCTTCGGTTGCGGCGTAATCAACCGTCAACGCGGTACCGACGGGGACGGGCTGTGCAGTCCACAGTTCCAGGTAAGTGGTGTCCAGGAACACGTTTGGGCTGCACGAGTGCTGCAGCAGGCCGCAGAACCAGGCGTCGTACAAGTGAATGCGTGGCGATAGCTGCAGCGTATGCCGGCGTCGTTCGCTGACGGCATACCCGCAAATCCTGGCGATGCGCACGCCTTTGCCGAAGGCGACGCGGGCCTTGATGACGGCGGGCGTCCCCTGAGTGCCTTGCACGAGCTGGAAGTGTTCGCTCGAGGCGTAACCCTCGTCGACACCCAGCGTCTTGAACGGGTAAAGGCTGTCATACACAGCCGCTTCAGCCTTATCCCTGGCGCGAGTTTTCATCTCCCTCCTCCTAGGGCTGCATGGAACTGCGGGCGTTAACTGACGGCCAATCTCTTGCAGTAAACGGGTGCCGCCCAAGACTCGCCCAAGTCGCCGCCGATTTCTACTGTCAAATCTGACAGTAGAAATCGTTGCCACGGCTTACAGCGCGGGTGGCGCGAGAGAGGGGAGCGGCGCGGGATTGCGCAGCTGTTTCAACTGTTCCTTGAGGGTGGGCGTGGCGCATTTGGCGTTGGCCTGCTCCGCCGTCAGGTTGCGCACCGAGGTGTAGAACAACTCGCAGGTCTGCTCTTTACGCGTGACCTGCCAGGTATTCATGCATGCCTTGAGCAACACATTCGCGTCGCTGGCCGGTTTCTGGCCCATGCCGGCTTGCCAGCAGGCCGCGCTGAGGTCCTGGCCCATCACTTTCAGGCCGGCCTCATCGGCCTTTTGCTCATTGCCGTCATAGGTGTCCGGGCTGGCGGCGTACCAGATATAACTTGGGTGGTTGGCACCGAGCACCGAAACCGGCTTGCCCGGTTCCGGGCTGATCTGCGCCAGCCCCAGCACCGCCACGGTTTGCCCGTATTGTTGCTTGATCCAACTGCGTACCGGCGCGCCGAAGGCCACCATTGGCAACGCACCGTCCGGGCGCAGGCTCAACTCCTTGACCATGCGCGTCTGGTAGTCGGTGAAATAGCTGTAGACCGCTTCCAGGTCTTTACCGGCATTGGACGGGGCGGCGATGGGCGCGATATCGATAATGGTCTGATAGGCCGGGGTGTCGCCGGCAGCAATGCCGTTGCTGGTGAGCAAGGTTGCCCAGCGGTCGGTGGTGGCCGATTCCAGATAGTCCTGGGCCTGGGTCAGCGAGTAGTCCGGCGGGAAGTGCAGCAGCTCGATGCTTTTGCGGTTTTCCAAGGCCATGCCCAACGGCAGGAACAGGTACCAGTTGTAGGCCCACTTGCCGTCGCTGTTGAGCCGGCTGGCGCCGTGGTACGCCAGGTCAGCCGTATCGAGCAAGGTGGTCAGGGGCTTGCCGTAGCCGTCCGGCACGCCGCTGAAGGTTGCTGCGACCTGGCCGTCATGGACCTTGACGCTGACCTTCGCCCGGCTGTAGCCGTCACGTTGCAGGCTCTGGTTCAAATAATGCTCGGCGGTCTGCTCCAGCGTCCAGGGCCGAAAGCAGATCACGTTGCAGTTATTGGGAAACGCAAATAATCGAGTGACACGTTGCGTGTTGCCCAACGGTACTTCGATGTCGGCCTGTACGACCGCACTGGCCAACAGTGCGGCCAGGGTCAAGGCCAGTCTGGTCGATTTGAACATGGTTGGTTCCTTGTCAGCGAAAGCCCGTCTGCGCGGGATGAAAGCCCACCTTCACACAGTAGCGGCTGACCAGGAAAACCGCGTGCTAAATCGCTGCGCGTGTCGCGATTGGATACGTGAACCTAAACGCTGAACTGCAGGGCGTTGCTCAAATCCCCCATGGGTTTCTGGCCGCGAGCGCGCATCGCGTCGTCCCTTTGCTTGAGGCCGTCCAGGGTTTCCAGCTCAAACACGCGGGTGATCAAGCGCAGGATCGAGGCGGTGTCATACACCGTATGGTCAACCGTGCCTTTGCGCGCGAACGGCGACACCACCAGCGCCGGAACCCGCGTACCCGGGCCCCAGCGGTCGCCCTTGGGCGGTGCCACGTGGTCCCACCAGCCGCCGTTTTCATCGACGGTCACCACCACCACCATGTTGTTCCACTGCGGGCTTTCCTGCAGCACCTTCAGGGCACGCACGATATGGCGGTCGCCCGAGGCCACATCGGCATAGCCGGCGTGCATGTTCAGGTTGCCCTGGGGCTTGTAGAACGTCACAGCGGGAAGTTTGCCCGCCTGGGCATCGGCAAAGAATCTGTTGGTGCTCGCTTCATCGCCCAGGCCGCCGTCGCGCAGGCGTTTGTCACGTTCCGCGCGGTGCTCGGGGCCCTGCTGCTTGAAGTAGTTGAACGGCTGATGGTGATACTGGAAGTTCGGGATTTTGGGAATACCGCCCGAGTCCTTGAATTGATCGAGGGTGGCTTGCCACGCGCCGGCGTACCAGGCCCAGTCGATATTCTTTTTCGAGAGCTTGTCGCCAATGTGTTCATGGGTTTGCGGCACCAGCACGTTGGGCAGGTCCGGTTTGGAGTAATCGGGGTTTTGCGGGTCGCGGATCCAGGTCGGCCAGTAGGGCGGCGCCAGTGTGTTGACCGCGTAACCGTCCGGGGTCAGGGCGCTGGGGCCGAACTGCGGCGGGCCGGCCATGGCACTGGCCGGCGAGGTGTCCAGGGGCTTGAGGCGCGCGTCGCCGGGGGCGTCGCTTTGCAGCGTGGCGATCTGCGCCTTGGCTACCGACTGAGCCGCATTGGGATAGGTCGGTGCGGTGGCGCTGATCAGGTATTGATGATTGAGGAACGAGCCGCCGAACGCGCCCTGGAAGAAGTTATCGCACAGCACGAACTCCCGGGCCACGTCCCACAGGCGCAGAGAGTAACGGCTCTGGGCGTAATGGCCCATCACCAGGCCGCCGGAATCGCCCCAGGCCACGAAACCGTCATTCTTGCCGCCGTTGATCTGCATCTGGTTCTGATAGAACACGTGCCACAAGTCTCGGGTCACCAGGCTCAGCGGCAAGTCCTCGGCGTTCGGGCCCTTGAGGGCGAACGGTGCGTTGGGCAGGTTTTCCTGGAATTGCACGGCGCTCGGGTAGGTCACCCCATCCACGCTCTGCGGGCCCGCCTGCAGCACGCCGCCCCAGGTCTGGGGGAGGGCCGGCAATACGCTGCCATCGCGGTCGCGTTGTTGGTAATCAGCGGCGGAAAGCGCCGAGAGGGGTTTCTCCAGCCCGGGGAAATCGGCAAACAGATTGTTGAAACTGCGGTTCTCCGCGTAAATCACTACGACGGTTTTCACCTGGTCGCGCAGGGCCTTGTCCAACTCCGGCGCTGTGAGTGGCCGCGCCGCCGGTTTTTCCGGTGCCTGGCCGGCATTTCCACAGCCACTCAAGGTTGCGCCCACCCCCAGCACCGCAGCGCCCCCCAGGAATCGCCGGCGACTGCTGTCAACCGGCGCCTGGCCTACGGAATCTGTGGAAGGGCGATCTACGTGCTCGTCACTCATTGCGCGGGAGTCCTTGGCGAGGTGTTGCAAGATGTTTCGCAGGACGGTAGCAATGCAATGTGACGGGATTAAGGCAGCTACAAGCTGCAAGCTTGAAGCTTGAAGCTTGCGGCTGCTCCTAAGGCATCACCGGCGGCAAATACGTCAATGTCGTCCCCAACGCCCATAGCAAGAACAACACCAACGGCGTGTGCACAAGCAATTGCACAAACGAAAACCCGATCAGATCTCGCGCCTTCAACCCCAGCACCCCGAGCAACGGCAGCATATAGAACGGGTTGATCAGGTTCGGCAGCGCCTCGGCCGCGTTGTAGATCTGCACCGCCCAGCCCAGGTGGTATTGCAGGTCATTGGCCACCTGCATCACGTAGGGCGCTTCGATGATCCACTTGCCGCCGCCGGACGGGATGAAGAAGCCCAGCACCGCCGAGTACACGCCCATCAGCAGGGCATAGGTGTCGTGGGATGCGATGGAGGTGAAGAACAGCGAGATATGGTGCGCCAGGGTCTGGCCGTCGCCGCCTTTGACCACGGTCATCAGCGCTGCAATCGAGCCGTACAGCGGGAATTGGATCAATACGCCCGTGGTGGTCGGCACGGCGCGGGCCACGGCGTCGAGGAAGCTGCGCGGGCGCCAGTGCAGCAGCGCGCCGACCATGATGAACAGGAAGTTATAGGTGTTGAGCCCCGAGATGGCGCTGATTGCCGGTTTGCTCGAGAACTCGTGGAACAACCAGCCGGCCGCCAGCAGCGCCAGCGCAATCGTCAGCAGCGGGCTGTGCTCCAGCCATTCGCCGGGTCGGGTCGGCGCCTGCGGCTTGGGCAGGTTGAACGCGGGGTCGACGCCGCAGGCCTTGGCATCACGCGCGCTGTTCGGGCCCGGCGCGGTGGCGTAGGCGATGATCAGCGAGACGATGATCAGGGCCAGCAACATCACGCCCGATTGCCACAGGAAGATGGTCTCGGTAAACGGGATCATTCCGGTGATCGCCAGGATCGACGGCGGCAAACTGGCCGGATTGGCCTGCAACTGTGCGGCCGATGACGACAAGCCCAGTGCCCACACGGCGCCCAGGCCCAGATAGGCCGCGGCGCCGGCGGCACGGTAGTCCATGCGCAGGTCCGTGCGACGCGCCAGTGCACGCACCAGCAAACCGCCGAATACCAGGGACAGGCCCCAGTTGAGCAGGGAGGCCACCATGGAAATCAACGCGACCCAGGCCACGGCCGACCGGCCGTTCTTCGGGATGCGCGCCAGGCGGTCAATCAGCTTTACCGCAGGCGGCGAACTGGCCACCACATAACCACCGATCACCACAAAGGCCATCTGCATGGTGAAGGGAATTAGGCTCCAGAACCCATCGCCAAACGCCTTGGCGGCTTCGGTGGGCGCGGCGCCCATGCCCAGGGTGGCCACGGCGACAAGGATCACGGCGAGGGCGGCGAACACCCACGAGTCCGGGAACCAGCGCTCGGCGAAGTTGGAGCAGCGCAGGGCAAATCGGGCATAGCGGCTTTCTTCGATAGCATCGGCCACGAGTCTTTCCTCTTGTATTTATTATGGGGTGGGCAGTTTTGCGGCATGTTCCGCTACGTTCATTGATTTGGGAATGTAGTTATCTTCATCGATCAATGAGTAAAACAAATATATCCACCGCGATTGCCATCATCCGGTTCAGCTCATAATCTGCACGCCATTTTGTTTGTCTGCCGAGCATGCACATGACTGCCACCGCTTCTTCACAGGCGCAGCGTTTCTCCCGCTCCGACTACAAAACCCTGGGCCTGGCCGCCCTCGGTGGCGCCCTGGAGATCTATGACTTCATTATCTTTGTGTTCTTCGCGCTGACCCTCAGCCAATTGTTTTTCCCCCCGCAAATGCCCGAGTGGCTGCGCCTGTTGCAAAGTTTTGGCATCTTCGTCACCGGCTACCTCGCGCGCCCGCTGGGCGGCATCCTGATGGCGCACTTTGCCGACCACCTGGGACGCAAGCGCGTGTTCAGCTTGAGCATCCTGATGATGGCCTTGCCCTGCCTGCTGATCGGAGTCATGCCGACCTACGTGCAAATCGGCTATTTCGCACCGCTGATCCTGCTGGTGCTGCGCGTTTTGCAGGGCGCCGCCGTGGGCGGTGAAGTGCCCAGCGCCTGGACCTTCGTCGCTGAACATGCCCCGCGCAGTCATCGTGGGTATGCCTTGGGGTTCCTGCAGGCCGGGCTGACGTTCGGTTACTTGCTCGGCGCGCTCACGGCCACGTTGCTTGCACAGGTCTTCACCCCGGCCGAGATTCTCGACTATGCCTGGCGTTTCCCCTTCCTGCTCGGCGGCGTGTTTGGCGTGATCGGCGTATGGCTGCGCCGCTGGCTCAATGAAACGCCGGTATTCCTCGAAATGCAGGCCCGCCGCCAGGCTGCCGCCGAACTGCCACTGCGCACCGTGTTGCGCGACCACCGCGCCGTGTTGCTGCCGGCGATGATCCTCACGTGCGTGCTGACGTCGGCGGTGGTGGTGCTGGTGGTCATCACTCCGACCATGATGCAGAAAACCTTCGGCATGAGCCCCAGCCACACCTTCGCCTTGAGCGCGTTGGGGATTGTGTTTCTCAACATCGGCTGCGTATTGGCCGGCCTGCTGGTGGACCGCATCGGCGCCTGGCGCGCGGTGCTGGTCTACAGCCTGCTGCTGCCGGTGGGGGTGTTTATCCTGTATGCCAGCCTGATCAGCGGCGGGGTCTGGCTGGGCGCCGCCTATGCCGTGGCCGGCTTGAGCTGCGGGGTGGTGGGCGCGGTGCCGTCGGTGATGGTCGGGCTGTTTCCGGCGCAGGTGCGGGTGTCGGGGATTTCCTTCACCTACAACATTGCCTACGCGCTGTGGGCGAGTACCACACCGCTGCTGCTGATTGCGTTAATGCCCACCAGTCCGTGGATTTGCGTGGGGTATTGCGTGGTGATGGGGGCGGTGGGCGTGGCGAGTGTGGCGGTGTTCGGCAAGCGACATACCCTGGTTGGCTGAGACTCAGGTCAGGACGATGATCGTGATTCATGTGGGAGGGGGCTTGCCCCCGATAGCGGTGTGTCAGCCAGCCTGTCTGTCGCTGATACACCGCTATCGGGGGCAAGCCCCCTCCCACATTGGTTTTGTAGTGTTTTCAGGTGCGTGGCATGCATTCGATGGTGCGGTTTACCACCGTTTTGGCCATTTCCAGCAGATGCCATGCGGCATGGATTCTTGCGCGGTCGTGGGGTTGCAGGTGATCGCAACAGTCCCACACCGTGGCCGATGCGCTGTGGATCAGATGGGAAATATAAAGTTGGGCGTCTTCGAAGCTGAGTTCTTCATTGACGACGAGGCAATCCATGGGCGGATCGGGGAGAGCTTTGGTCATGGTGTAACTCCTGATTAAGTCAGAAGCCGGCCCAGTCGCGACTAAACGAAGGGTGGCGGCTGTACGCAGGTTAGTCGACCGGCTAATCAGGAAAATCCGGCGCACCCGAGGGTGCCCTGCGCACAGCCACCATAAAACATCATGGAGGACCATGCGCCTGATTTAGAGTCCGGGCGACTAAACCCGATCACTGAAATTCAGTGACGGACCGAAGACTAGCCATCGATTCCAACAGGCACAAGGCGGCGGGGATTGTCTCGGAAACGTCCTGCAATTTAAAGGGACACGGCTTGCTGGCCCTTTACAAACGATGACCAAATGTCAGCAACGCCGCCTTAACTGGAATGTGGGAGGGGGCTTGCCCCCGATCGTGGTGTGTCAGCCAGCCTGTCTGTCGCTGATACACCGCTATCGGGGGCAAGCCCCTCCCATATTGGTTTTGTAGTGTTTTCAGGTGCGTGGCATGCATTCGATGGTGCGGTTTATTACCGTTTTGGCTATTTCCAGCAGATGCCAGGCGGCATGGATTCTTGCGCGGTCGTGGGGTTGCAGGTGATCGCAACAGTCCCACACCGTGGCCGATGCGCTGTGGATCAGATGGGAAATATAGAGTTGGGCGTCTTCGAAGCTGAGTTCTTCATTGACGACGAGGCAATCCATGGGTGGATCGGGGAGTGCTTTGGTCATGGTGTAACTCCTATTGAACAAGGGAGCGACCACCAACGCTGCTAAACGTGAGGTGGCAGCTGTACGCGGGTTAGCAGACCGGTCAATAGGAAAACCAGCGCACCCGAAGGTGCCCCACGTACAGCCGCCATAATGCGGTGACAACGTGTGCCTATTGAACTCAGGCTGCTAAACCCGATCACTGAATTTCAGTGACGGACCGAAGACTAGCCATCGATTCCAACAGGCACAAGGCGGCGGGGATTGTCTCGGAAACGTCCTGCAATTTAAAGGGACACGGCTTGCTGGCCCTTTACAAACCATGACCAAATGCCAGCAACGCCGCCTTATCTGAGCTGTGGGAGGGGCAGGCCCTGATGCCGTCTGTAGGAGCGAACTTGCTCGCGAAAAACTCACAGGCACCGCGTTCATTCAGGAAGCACGCGTTATCGTTGGCGTTTTTCGCGAGCAAGCTCGCTCCTACAAAAAGCATCAGGTCTTGAGTCAGCGTCCGAGCATCTTTACCCAGCGCGACGGTGGCATGCCGTAGGTGCTGCGAAATTGCCGGGTCATGTGGCTCTGGTCGGTGAAGCCGGCGCTCATCGCGGCATCTACCAAGGACACGCCCTGGGCCAGCAATTGGCGCACCAGGTCCAGCCGGCGCATGGTCAGGTAGCGGTAGGGGCTGGTGCCGAACAGCAAGCGAAAATCCCGCGACAACGCCCAGCGGTCGCGCCCGGCGTGATCAGCGATTTCATCCAGGGTGATGCTGCGGCCCAGGGCGCTGTGGATAAATTCCCGGGCGCGCTCGGCGGCGATGTAATCAAAGGATTTGCGGTGGGTGATGACGCCGGACGCAGCGCTGAGCGTATGGGCCAGGTCGAACATGGCGTCCTGCTCCTGCATCGGGTCGATCGGGCAATCCAGGCTTTGCAGCAATACCTCGCTGGCGCGGTGCAGCCGCGGGTCGGTGGACACGCCGCCGGGTATGAAGGGCAGCGGCTTGCCGCCGAGGATCTGCTGGATCAGCGCCGGTTCCACGTAGATCATCCGGTACTTGAAACCCTCATCGCTGCCCGCGCGGCCGTCATGGACTTCATCGGGGTGAATCACCATGGTGGTGCCGGGCAAACTGTGGGTCATGCCGCCGCGATAGTGGAAACTCTGCACACCGAACAGCGTACGCCCGATGGCGTAGGTGTCATGGCGATGAGGGTCGAACGCGAAGCCGGCAAAGTAGGCTTCGATACGGTCCAGGCCACTGGCGTGCGGCGCGCGGTGCAGCCAGTCCAGCGTGTGGGTAGGGTTGCCCATGGTGACTGTCACAAAAGGAGGTGGAAACACGTTAGCCGAGTCTGCGCCCCTTGTCTGCCGGGGTCTTGTACGATTGTGCAGTTGTTCGGCCAGGCCTATGATCCAGGCTGCGTATTGCCTTGAAGGAGCTGGCCGCGATGGAACTGTTCAACCCCGCGTATGTGGCGCCGCTGGTCTCGTTGGCCCTGCTGTGGACGGTGGCCGTGGTCACGCCCGGGCCCAACTTCTTCAACACCGCCCAATTGGCCGCCAGCTGTTCGCGCCGACATGGTGTAGTGGCTTCGGCGGGCGTGGCCACCGGTACGATCCTGTGGGGGTTGGCGGGTGGGCTGGGGATCAAGTCGCTGTTTACGGCCGCGCCTATGTTGTACCTGGCGTTCAAGATCATCGGTGGCTGCTATTTGATTTATCTGGGGCTGAAACTGTTCAAGCGCTCGGCAACCAGCATGGGCCAGAGCCCGTTGCCGGACGCGGCGCGGCGCTCGCTGTTTTCCGCCTGGCGTCTGGGGCTGTTGGGTAACCTGTCCAACCCCAAGGCGGCGCTGTTCGTCGCCACTATCTTCGCATCCACCATGCCGCCGTCGCCGTCGCCGGTGTTGCTGACGTTTGCGGTGATCGTCATGGCGACCTTGTCGTTCAGTTGGTACTCCAGTGTGGCACTGCTGTTTTCCAGCGAGCGCATGGCCACTCTTTACAGCCGTTCGCGTAAATGGCTCGATCGTTTTGCCGGGGGATGCTACGTCCTGTTCGGTTCACATCTGATCGCGAATCGCTGACCGTCCGTTACGGGGCTTAAATGGGGGGTGAGGGAGCAAGCGCCCTCGCCACCCAGGTTGAATCAGTCGCCCAGCGCTTCGCCTTCACGGCGCGGGTCTGCACCACCGCTCAATGACACCTGACCCTGGGCATCACGCGTGCGAACGATCGCCTGGACGCCGCTGGTCATGTCAATTTCGCTCAGCTCATGACCTTTGCTCTTCAGGGCCTGCTGCACGCCCGGGCTGAACAGCCCGGCCTCCAGCTCGGTTGCGCCATTGCGGCTGCCGAAGTTCGGCAGGCTGATAGCGGCCTGTGGGTCGAGTTTCCAGTCCAGCATCGCGACCAGTGTTTTGCTCACGTACTCGATGATCTGCGAGCCCCCCGGCGAACCGACGGTGGCCAGCAACTCACCGCTCTGACGGTCGAATACCAGGGTCGGCGCCATGGCCGAGCGCGGGCGTTTGCCGGGTTGCACGCGGTTGGCGACGGGCTGGCCGTTTTCTTCGGGAATGAACGAGAAGTCGGTCATCTGATTATTGAGCAAAAAGCCCTGGACCATGACATGGGAGCCGAACGCCGCCTCGACCGTGGTGGTCATCGATACGGCGCCGCCCTGGTCATCCACAGCCACCACTTGCGAGGTGGAAATGCGCAGGGGCGAACGGTCCGGCGCGTAGGCCACCTGCAGGCCTGCCGGTTGACCCGGCGTGGCGATGCCCATGCTGCGTTCACCGATCAGTGCGGCGCGCCGGGCCAGGTAGTCTGGCGCAACGAGGCCGGCAACCGGCACCGGCGTGAAGTCCGCATCAGCCACGTACAGCGCCCGGTCGGCGAACGCCAGGCGCCCGGCTTCGGCGATCAGATGCACGGCCTCGGGCGTAGGTTCAAGCCCGGCGGGCGAGGGGCTCTTGAGCGGCATCATCGGCGCGATGGCCAGGCGCGGATCGCGCGTTTGCAGCGCCTGCAATGTGCCGAGGATTTGCGCAACAGCGATCCCGCCCGACGAAGGCGGCGGCATGCCGCACACCTTCCATTGTTTGTAGTCGGTGCACAACGGCGTGCGCTCCTTGGCGGCGTAGCCTTGAAGGTCCGCCTGGGTCAAGCTGCCGGCATTGCGATTGCCCTGCACCTTGCGGGCGATTTCATCGGCAATCGGGCCGTGATACAGCGCGTCGGGGCCCTCCTTGGCGATACGTTTGAACACCTTCGCCAACGCCGGGTTCTTCAACAATGTACCGGTGGCTTTTGGCGACCCGTCGGCATTCAGAAAGTACGCGGCCATGTCCGGCGATTGCGCGATAAAGCGGTCGGCGGCAATCAAACTGTGCAGGCGTGGGGAGATCGCGAAACCCTGTTCGGACAACCGAATTGCCGGCTCGAACAGCTGGTCCCACGGCAGGTGGCCGCTCTTTTTATGCGCCATTTCCAGTGCCCGCAACACCCCCGGCGTGCCCACCGAACGCCCGCCAATCTGCGCATCGGTGAACGCCATGGGCGTACCGTCGGCGTTCAGAAACAACCGTTCCGTCGCGCCGGCCGGGGCGGTTTCACGGCCGTCATAGGCGTGCACTTTTTCGCCATCCCACAGCATGATGAATGCGCCGCCGCCGATGCCTGACGATTGCGGTTCCACCAGCGTCAGCACCGCTTGCATGGCGATCGCGGCGTCAATGGCCGAACCGCCCTGGCGCAACATGTCGCGTCCGGCTTCGGCGGCGAGCGGGTTGGCGGCGGCAGCCATATGACGCGCGGCGTGACGCGTGACGAGATCGGTGCGATAGCCCGAACCCAGCTCCGGTGCGGGGGGGGGTTCATTGATCGTGGTGTGGCAGCCGGCCAGGGCGAGCGTGATGGCAACGGTTGATAGTTGACGGCGGGAAATAAAAAGCACGCGTTGAACTCCGTTCATTTTGAGAATGATCTGGTCTTCCTGTCAGCAGACTTTAGCGCAGAAGAGACGGGGACCGGGCTGGGTTTATGGCGCCACGCTGGAACCAAAACGAGGCAAATGCTCACTCGGTAATTGGTATTTATCTATTTCTGGAGCCTGCTATGCACAGAAGATTAGATGGTCTGCCTCACGCAAAACATGACGGTATCGAGCATGCTCGCGCCGATAATGCATCTTCCAGCCCGGCCACCGCGCCTGTCCCGCCGCTGCCCTCTTATCAATCGTTGAACGCCGCTTCAATGCTGTTCGATATCCGCCTCAAAGGCGGGCGGCTGGAGCCTGATACGACCCTCGCGGGACGTGATATCGCCCGCCATCTCAATGCGCCAGACAAGCATTATGTGGCCGATGGCGCCTCGGTTGCCGGCACCTTGCGTTTCAGGGATGAGCGAGATTACCTGTTTCATATTCAGCCCACCCCCGCTGTTGCGGCGGTCTTCAGAAGCAGCCTGCCCGAGACGGATGGCGGCGCAGGTTGCGTATCGCCATTGAGCGCCGGTCGCGGGCACTTGGGAAGCGTCAGCGGTGTACAGACGACCGCCGACGGCAAGCAATTTCGGCTGGACCAGGGACGCCTGTATCGCTTCGAACCCCTTGCCCTGTCCTGGTTGCCCGACGCCGACAACCGGACCTACAGCCGTATCGGGCTGACCCGTGAGGGGCAACTGTTGAAGACCCCTCGGGAGGCACTGGACAGCAGCGCGCAGGGGCGGACTTCGGCGGTGTTGAGCCAGGCTCAGGGCGTATCGGTGGTGCAGACTCAAGGTGCCGACGCGGCGGTTGTACGTCCGCTCGATGAGCGCGGCGCGCCTGTGCAACTCAGCCGAATCGGTTTGTCTGGCAGTACGCTGTACGGCGCCACGGCTGACGGTGAACTGCTGCGCGCGGACCTGCGGCTGGCGCGGGACGGCACGTTGCCGATGGTTGCGCAATCGCTCGTACCGCTGGAGCAAGCGCTGAAGGGCGCGGTGCGTATCGAGGGGTTCTTCCATGATGACGCCGGGCAGCTCAATGCCCAGGCCCGTGATGCCCGGCAGCAATTGCACAGCGTGCCATTGGAGAGGGCTGGCGGACTGCGCCCGGCGTGGAACCTCAGCGACGTGTTGGTCAAGGGCATCGAGAAAGGCCTGCCGTTGCCCAGCCAGCAGGCACTGACCACAGCCGTTGATCTCGGGCTGCGCGGCAAGGTGGCGTTTGATTCAGGCACATTGCTGAGCTGGGATGCGGCAGCGCAACGTTGGGACAAATGCGCACAAGAGGGCGTGGCCCATCTGGAGCGGGGCCTGGATGGACGCGCCTATGTGCTGCAAGCAGGGCAACTCAAAGCGGTGAATGTCACAAAGGTGCGTGACCCGGTCTTCGAGGGCGCCAGTCATGAATTGAGCGCACTGCCCAAGCCTCGTCCCCAGGTGTCACTTGAGGACGTGCTTGCGGGGGATATTCAGCGTCCGCTCACAGGCTTCGCGGTAGCCGACGGCCGCAACTTTGTAAGCGTCGATAAAGATCATCAGCTCCAGGCCTGTGTGGACGGGGCGGTCGGCCCGTTGCGGCCTTCACCGGCGCTCGCCATCAAAACACTGGCGCTGGATCATGAAGCGAATCTTTATGCACACACTCAGGGGGGCGAATTATTCAAGCTCGATCGCCACGCCTGGCAAAGCCGCGAGGGGGCCGCGCCGCGCTGGAGCAAGGTTGAACTGCCGCAGGGTCAGTCTTTGGAGTCCCTGCGGATGGGGGCTGACAAACACTTGATTGGCGGTTGGGACAAGCAGTTTCATCGACTGGATAACGCAGACCTAGGCGCAATGACATGGGGGCCAGTGCAAGCGGCGGTGCCGGAGGCTTCATTGGCCGATACGTTAGCGGCCGGCCAGATGCGCACGCCTGTGTCAGGGGGCGCGCTGACGGCCAGCAGTAATGTGCTTGGGCAAACACGCGAAGGGATACCCACCAAGCGCCATTTTTTCCAGGGGATCAAGGCGCACTTCCATCCTTTGCAGGCGCTGGGTGAGAAAGGCCGGTCCATTGCGCATCACATGCAGGGTCGCCGGGGATTGGAGAGCGTATACGCCGACGACAAGCGCCTGCACCAACAGCTCGAGTCGCTCTCCAGGAGCAAGCCGGTTGGCGCCGGCCTGAGCACTCGCCTTGCGGCCCTGAGCGAGCCCGGGCCGCGACAGGCACTGGCCGGGCAGCTCAGCCAGGCGCTGCTCAAGGTCGAAAAAAGCAGCCAGGCGTGCGCCCGCCTGTTAGGCGACCTGCATGGGCTGACAGTTGACTCACAGCCCAGGCTCAGCCGCACGGTGGTGAGCGCCGAGTCGACGCTGCACCGCTTGTTTGAAGCGTTCAAGCGGGTCGAACCTTCATCACAAAAGCCCACCGCCGCGCTGCTGGCCAACTTCGAAGGGCAGGGCTTGAGGTTGCCCGAGTGGAAGCCGGAGCGTCAGCGAGATCTCAGTCATCCTTCGGCGCTCGTCGAGGGTGATTTGATTCACCATGCCCGCACACTTGAACAGTTGGCCGGGATGGTTGAGGCACTGAGCAGCACGTCCGGCCATAGCCCGAGCGCCTTGAAAAGAATCGAGGCGTCGCTTCAGGCGGTGATTAAAGGCTTTGAAGAGGGCCCGGTGCACAAATTGTCCAGCCAGCAGATTGTCAGCTACGACCAGGCCGAATCGCTGTATGACAACTTCAAACTGCTGGCCAAGGATCTTGGCACTCCAGGGTCTGCCTTGCATTGGCACCTGTCGGGGCTGCTGGGATTGCCCGCCGATGCGTCCATACAGGACGCCATGACGCAGCAAGTGCGGCAACTGCAAAGTGGTCAGACCCTCAGCCCCAGTCGAACCCAGGGCCAGGCGCTGGGTGTGATAGTGACCGGCGTAAAACCGGTGGCGCCGTTGGAGTTTTTCCTGGAGGCCTCGAAGTCCCATACCCATGGTGTGAGCATCAGTCGTACCGACCAGGGTGCACACGTTGAGATCAGCACCGACGATATGCGGCGCATGACCGGCTCCGTGGGTCTGGGGGTGACGTTAGGCCAGGGCGGTGGCGCCGTGGTGCCTGGTCTGAGGGTGGCGGGTGAGTTGTTGGCGAGCGTTGAGAAAAGCAGGGAGGCGAGCATTGGTTTTGACGTGAGGGAGGCTGACTTCGGCAAGATGATGTCGATCCTGACGGGGCAGTCCGGAGGGTTCCAGGACTTGTTGGCGTTGGGCAAGGAACACGCGTCTGGAGAAGGTTCCAAGGTCAGCGCTGATGTGAGTCTGGATGGGCTCGCCCAACTGCGACTGATGTACAGCCCCCAGGAAAATATCGCCGAGTTCGACTCGGTGATACGCGCCGGTATCGGCGGGGTGGGCCACCTCAACCTGGTACACGCGGATGCGAGCCGGTCCGGCGTACGTTCAGCGACGGACACCCACCGTCACGAAGGGCGCAACGCGCAATGGCTGAGGGAGGCTGAAGCAGGGGCCAACTTCGCACCGGTCAACGCGCTGGCGCTGGGCAGAGGTGAAGCGGGCGGGCCGACGGCTATCGCCTTTGCCTTGCCGGAAGTATCGGCCAGGGTGAAATTCGACCGTGGGCAATCCCGAGCCGTCGATTTCTCCTTCAAGCCTGCGCAACCGGTAACGCAGGCTCAGATCGAGGATATCCACAAGCGTCTGTCGCAGTACTCACCGCAGTTCAGGCAGGACCTGGCCGTCATGGCACCGTCGGCTGACCCGCAGGAGCAGTTGGCAATGTTGCAGCGTTTCATGGCGGCGCATCCTCCTTCAGCGACAAAGCTGGATGACTACCACGCCATCGGCCAGTCGCTGGAAAAATGCATGACCCAGCACACCCTGATGAAAGCCGGTTTGCGTCAGCTGGCGTCGGTCGAATCCAGCGTGACAAGGGTGGGGCTACAGGACAACGGGCGATTTGCCTGGCTGGACGATGTCGCGCCGGGCAACAAGGCCGCCATCGTGCAGTGGCTCGGGGAGGACCCGCAATTCGCGCGG
The DNA here is from genome assembly GCF_900004965.1 of Pseudomonas sp. 44 R 15. Lineage (NCBI taxonomy): Bacteria > Pseudomonadati > Pseudomonadota > Gammaproteobacteria > Pseudomonadales > Pseudomonadaceae > Pseudomonas > Pseudomonas sp. 44 R 15. The sequence continues at coordinate 45,293 of NZ_CVTU01000023.1, read as the reverse complement.
ATCATCCAACAACTGCAGCGGGGTGAAGGCACCTCTTTGACGCTCGGCATGGAACTCAAACCGCAGGTTCTGCGCACGATCGAGCGTCGCCACCTGGCGGGCGAAAGCACCGAGCCGTTGATCAAGCGAGCGCTGAAAGATCCCAACAACCTGCGTGTGAAAAGCATGAGCATGAACTACACCGCGACCCAGACCCATGGCATGTCATTGCCGGCCCTGACCACGCTCAGTTTTTTCAGCAGCGCGTCGCTCAGTCACACGCAAAAGCACGTCAACGTCGACTTCGAATACGGAGCGAATGCGGACAAACCGTTGCGCATGAACCTGAACGATACGTTGAGCCCCCTGCCACGCCACGACCTGACCATTGACTTGGCGGACCAGCGTATAAGAACGCCGAATGCGGTGGCCTGAGGCAGCCAGGATGAAAGCGGCTTGACGTAAGGCAAGCCGCCTCGTTTACAGATAAATCACACCGTGCATATACAGCACGGCTTTACCGGAGATGATGACCCGGTCACCCTGCAGCTCGCAGCGCAATTGACCTTTGCGCGTGCCGCCTTGCTCGGCGGTCAATTGCGATTTGCCCAGGCGCTCGGCCCAGAACGGTGCCAGCGACGTATGCGCGGAGCCTGTGACCGGGTCTTCATTGACCCCCACATTCGGGCCGAACCAGCGCGAAACAAAGTCAAAGCGCGTGCTCCTGGCAGTGACGGCAATCCCGCGTTTGGGCAGGCCCCTGAGCCTTGCGAAATCCGGCGCGAGTGCCGCCACTTGTGCTTCATCTTCCACCAGCACGATATAGTCATCGGTGCCGAACACCTCGGCGTTTTCGATCCCCAATGCACTTAGCATTCCGCTTGGCGGCTCGCAGCGCTCGGGTTGCCTGGCCGGGAAGTCCATGGCCAGTTCATCGCCGTTGCGCGTCACCCGCAGCTCGCCGCTGCGCGTGGCGAAGCGCAACACGGCGGGCGCGTCCGGCAACTTGTGAATCAGCACCCACGCCGCTGCCAGGGTGGCGTGACCACACAGGTCCACTTCGACTTCCGGGGTAAACCAGCGCAGTTCATAAAGATCGCCACGGGGCACGAAGAACGCGGTTTCCGACAGATTGTTTTCAGCGGCGATGTGTTGCAGTTGCTTGTCCGTCAGCCACTCGGTGAGCGGGCATACCGCCGCAGGGTTACCGCCGAAGGCGTGCTGGCTGAAGGCGTCGACTTGGTAGATGTCCAGTTGCATCGGGAGCGCTCCGTGGTGGGGGAGGCTGGACACTAACAGCGGCTCCTGGGGGCGTCAAAATACAGATGGGAAGTATTTTTGAGTGTAAGCACCTTGGCGAGACTTTCCTGCGGGCATAAAAAAACGGCCTACCTTTCGGTAAGCCGTTTTTAGTACTTGGTGGCTACACAGGGACTTGAACCCCGGACCCCAGCATTATGAATGCTATGCTCTAACCAACTGAGCTATGTAGCCAAGTGGCGCGCATTATTCGCGTAGAACGGGAATGCGTCAAGGGCTTTTGTTAAGTTTTTTTCTACGCTTTCAACTGTTTAACGAAAAACAGGCTAAATGGCGACGAGTGGCGGGGTGAATGGCGGGGGGCTTTTCAGGCTGCGGTCTTTGGCCGCCGCTTACGTAAAGCGTCGGTCGAGTTGGGCAGATATCCTTTTCGCCCAACGATTTTTTGTAGCGGGAGCTTACGGCTGCGTCGGGTTGTGGGTCACGCGTTTAAGTTGTTCGCGCGCCCGTGACAAGCGTGAGCGTACGGTGCCGATGGGAATGTCCAGCGCATCGGCGGTGTCCTGATAGCTGCCATCGGTCTCAAGCGAGGCGTATAGCGTCTTGCGCATTTCCACCGGCAGGTGGTCGATGGCGTTCAGGGTTTTTTCCAGGCGTCGGTTGACTTCAAATTCCCAATCCAGGCTGTTGCGTTCCTCCTGACCATGCCACAACGATTCATCGAACTCGCAATGCACGGGTTTGGCATACATGCGCCTGAAGTGGTTGCGGATCAAATTCTGAGCTATCCCGCACATCCAGGTACTGAGCGTGGCCTGGCCGCTGAAACGTTCTCGGTTGCGCCATGCTTCAAGGTAGGTCAGTTGCAGCAGGTCGTCCGCGTCTTCGGGGTTGAGCACGCGTTTATGAATGAAGCGTCGCAGTTTCTTTTGCTGGTCGTCCGTCAGTTGAACCATGAACTGAGGCGAACTGCCGACGAGGTGAGCAAGATCACCAATAGGTATATTCATGTTGGTTTTCCTCCGGGAAGGCTCTATCGAAATAGTTTCGATAGAGACCCCTTTTGCACTCGCTGTGCCAAACGGGGAAAACACATAACTTGTTGATTTATATAAATATATATTCTTTCTCGTACACCTGTTTGTGCCGTAACTTGCAAAAAGTTCGATGTGGATGTGCAAGTATTTTCATGCCCATCGGCTTGAAACGTTTTGATGGAACTGGACCGCAGCGGCTTGCCACATAGGGACACAAACTTCCCATTCTGGCCCGCCCATGAAAGTCGAATCCTTCAACGATGTGCAGCAGATCCAACCCCTGGACAAGCCCGGTATCAGCACTGTCGAAGCGCCAAGCCGTTCGCTGGCCCTGGATGACATCGCGCAGATTTTCGCCGAAGAAGTGACACTTAATGCGCAAGCCCTGGGCCAGCGATCCATTGGCGCGAAAGTTTCGCCTGTGGCGGAGTTCGTGCATCTGTATGAGCAACTGGGTCACCCTGGCCAAACCACGCTGGAAACCATTGTCCGCCGGCTTCGGTTCGAGTTGCTGCGCAAGCCCACTGTCGAAAAACTGGTCAGCCTTGCCGGCAGTGATCCCGCTCGTGCCTTCGTGGTGCTTGGGCTTATCACCAGCGAAGCGAAGACCAATGGATTGAGGATCGAAGAGGACCTGGCACGCGGCGCGCTCAGAGAGCTCAAGCGTGATTTCGGCGGCCCGATCCAGGCAGGTCTGAATATCGCCCTGGCGTTGAAACAAGCCAGCGCCGACCCGCAGGAGCGTCAGGACGTGCGTGCGCTCTATTACGCCTCTGTGGTCGTGCGCCAATCCTTGGCGTTGATGCTGCAAACGCTGTTGAAAATGTACGGCCCGACGGATTTGTCCAGGGGTGTCGGGCTGATGACTCAGGCGCTGAACGGTGATATCGCAGCCCACACACAGTCTGTGCCCACGGAAAAGTTGCGCCTCTTGCTCAAAGGGTTGGGCGAGTGTCGCGAGTTGCGCTCGGTGCTGGGCAACTGCGAGGCGTTGATCCAGCGCCTTAACGTTGAACAGCATGCGGTGGATCTGTTGCAGCGCTTTCTGGGTTACGCCAGCACCGGCATCGATTCGGCTGAGGTGCAAAGGCTGGCCAGTGAATTTGGCGGCACGCTGCTTGACGCCCGGCTGCGTTCGCTCAACGAATTGTCCAGGGAGATAAAGGCCCTGCCCTCGGCCTGGTGGCTTGATGCTCAATCCCAGGCCAGTGCCGTGAAGGCGTTCAAGGATGTGATGCTTGAGTGGGCGCGCGAAGAACGTGGCCACCTGAAATTCCCCGGCGAGACGAGGACGTACGGGTGACACTGCTGTCATCGATCAATGGCGTGCTGCTCAAGGTGGCGCGGCGTGCCGAAGTGCTCGGCGCGGTGGTGGTCATGGCCATCGTGTTTATCTTCATTGTGCCGTTGCCCACCTGGCTGGTGGACATCCTGATCGCGTTGAATATCTGTATTTCCTGCCTGTTGATCGTACTGGCGCTCTACCTGCCGGGGCCGTTGGCGTTCTCGTCGTTCCCATCGATCCTGCTGCTGACCACCATGTTTCGCCTGGCGTTGTCGATTGCCACCACGCGTTTGATCCTGCTGGAGCAGGACGCGGGTGACATTGTGGAAGCGTTCGGTAATTTCGTGGTGGGCGGCAATCTGGCGGTGGGCCTGGTGATCTTCATGATCCTGACCATCGTCAACTTCCTGGTGATCACCAAGGGGTCGGAGCGGGTCGCTGAAGTGGCCGCCCGCTTCAGTCTGGATGCGATGCCGGGCAAGCAGATGTCGATCGACAGTGACCTGCGCGCCGGGCTGATCGACGGTGCACAGGCGCGGGACAAACGTGAGCAGCTATCGCGCGAAAGCCAGTTGTTCGGGGCCATGGACGGCGCCATGAAGTTCGTCAAGGGCGACGCCATTGCCGGTTTGATCATCGTGGTCATCAACCTGCTCGGGGGCTTCTCGACCGGGATGTTCCAGCACGGCATGAGCGCAGGCGAGTCGATCGCGCTGTATTCGGTGCTGACCATCGGTGACGGCCTGATCGCGCAGATTCCCGCACTGCTGATCTCCCTCACGGCCGGCATGATCATCACCCGCGTGGCGCCGGATGGGCGCAAGGGCGTCAGCAACATGGGCGCCGAAATTGCCCGGCAAATGACCAGCGAGCCCAAGAGCTGGATGATCGCGTCGGTGGGCATGCTGGCCTTTGCCACGCTCCCCGGCATGCCCACCGTGGTGTTCATTCTGATTTCGATGATGACCGGTGCCCTGGGTTACTACCTCATGCGCCAACGTCAGCGCGAGGAGGCCCCTGCGGCGGCGGACGAGAAAGCGGTGCGTCCGGAAGAGAACGGCAGTGAAGACTTGCGTGGCTTCGACCCGTCACGGCCGTATCTGCTGCAATTCAACAGTCAGATGTTCGGGGCCCCGGAGGTCATCGACATCGTGCAAAAAATTCGTCAGGCCCGAAATGCGCTGGTTGCCAATATCGGCTTGACCCTGCCGCCGTTCGAAGCCGAGTTCAGTGACTCACTGGCTGTCGATGAGATGCGCTTTTGCGTGCATGAAGTTCCGGTCGTGACGGCCACTTTCAGTGACCGTGTTGCGGTCGAGTACGCCACCCTCGCGCAGCCTCCGGACCGGGGCGAAAGAGGGCTGCCTGAACGGGATGAAGCCGATTGGCTGTGGCTCAGCCCTGATGATCCGTTGCTCGACGATCCGCAGGTCGAGCGTTTCCGTGCCCACAGCCTGGTCATCGAACGCATGAAGCGGGCGATGTTGCTCAGCGGGCCGCGGTTTCTTGGCATCCAGGAAAGCAAGTCGATCCTCAGCTGGCTTGAACACAACCAGCCGGAACTGGTGCAGGAACTGCAACGCATCATGCCGCTTTCACGTTTTTCTTCAGTGCTGCAGCGCCTGGCGGCCGAGGGCGTGCCATTGCGTGCCGTACGGTTGATCGTCGAATCGCTGATCGAGTACGGCCAGCATGAGCGCGAACCGGATGCCCTGGCCGATTACGCCCGTATCGCGCTCAAGTCGCAGATCTTTCACCAGTACAGCGAAGCCGATGGCCTGCACGCGTGGCTGCTGTCGCCGCACACCGAGAACATCCTGCGCGAAGCCTTGCGTCAAACCCAGAGCGGCGTGTTTTTCGCCCTCGATAACGACAGCAGTGCTGCCCTGGTCGGCCTGCTCAACCAGGCGTTTGCACTGCGGCCGAAAACCAAAAGTGTGCTGCTCGTGGCCCAGGACCTGCGCAGTCCCTTGCGCGCGCTGTTGTTGGATGAATTCAACCATGTGCCGGTGATGTCATTCGCCGAGCTGGGGAGCAATTCCAAGGTAAAGGTCCTGGGCCGATTCGACCTGGGTCAGGACGAGCTGCTGCGCGGGGCCGTGGCATGAACCCTTTATTGATATGCCCGCCGAGGGTCGCCCCATGATGTTCGAGCTGCGAGTGCTGGATGGCTTGCACCAGGGCGCCGCGCTGCCGTTATTTGGCGAGCAGTGGAGCCTGGGCGCCAACCCGGACGCTGATCTGTTGTTGAGCGATCCCGAGGTCGTCGAGCATCACGCACGTTTGCGCTTGGCCAATGATCGTTGGTCGGTGCAGGCCGAAGCCGGACTCATCAAAGACAGCGATGGGCAGGTGTTGGCGCAGATCGGCGAGCTGGCGCTGAACACGGTCTTCTTGATCGGCTCCGTTCGCTTGTGTGTCAGCCTTGCCGATCAGCCCTGGCCTCCGGCGTCCGTGGCTGTACCGCCGTCTTCCGAGCCTGGGGGGCAGGCCCCGCTGGCGTTGAAACTGTCATCGATTCCATCGTCCCAACAAAAGCGTTTGCTCAGCCTGGCCCTCGCGTTTGCCGTGCTCATGGCGGCGGTCGGCATTATTTTCAGTGGAGAGCGCAATGCTCAGGCATCGCTGATGCCGCCAGTGATTCAAAAGCCTGAACTGGCCTCGCCGTTCGAGGTGCGCCAGCAGTTGTTGAAGATGCTCAACGATCGGGAATTAAGCCAGCGGATCACTTTGCAAGTGATCAATGGGCAAGTTGCGCTCAGTGGGGACGTTTCACAGGACGATGTGGATCTGGTCGCGCGCATGCTCAGCCGTTTTGGCGAGCAGTTCGATAGCGCAGTACCGGTGATCAGTCGTGTGCGCGTGCGGGATGGAGCCCTGCCCTTCAAAATCGTGCAGATCGTGGGCGGGCCCAATGGTCACGTGGTTCTGGAGGAGGGCAGCCGACTTTTTGTCGGTGATGAAGTGGACGGCTTGCGCCTGGTGCTGATCGACAACAGCAAGGTGGTCTTCGATGGCGTACAGCGTTATGAGGTGCGCTGGTGAACGCGCAGTTGCAAGCGCGCCTCGACGCCTGGCAGGAACGCCAGGCGCGCTCGTTGGCCGGTTTCTCGCCTGTAACAATGCGGGGCCGAATCCAGCGCGTAAACGGCATGTTGCTGCAATGCCGGCTGCCTCAGGCGCGCATCGGTGATTTGTGTCAGGTGGAAAAGAACCCAGGCGACTACATGCTGGCGGAGATCATCGGGTTCGATCAACAGGACGCCGTGCTCAGTGCCTTGGGCAACCTTGAAGGCGTGCAGGTGGGGGCCGGCGTGGAGCGTCTTGGGGTCTCGCATCGGGTGCAGGTCAGCGCGGCATTGCTGGGACAGGTGCTGGATGGTTTCGGCCGGCCGATCACGGGAGAAGGTGTCAGTGCGTTTGTCCAGACGCACGTGTCTGACTCAAGCGCAGTGTTGTGCGAGGCACCATTGCCCACCGAACGGCCACGCATCAACCGCGCGCTCGCCACCGGGGTGCGTTCGATCGACGGCTTGCTGACGCTGGGCGAAGGCCAGCGTGTAGGCCTGTTCGCCGGGGCAGGCTGCGGCAAGACCACACTATTGGCCGAGATCGCCCGTAACGTTGATTGCGATGTCATCGTGTTCGGCCTGATTGGCGAGCGTGGCCGGGAGCTGCGTGAATTCCTCGATCATGAACTCGACGAGCAACTGCGCGCCAAAGCGGTACTGGTGTGTGCAACGTCCGATCGTTCCAGCATGGAGCGGGCACGTGCAGCCTTTACGGCCACCGCGTTGGCTGAAGGCTTTCGGCGCAAGGGCAAACGGGTATTACTGCTGATTGACTCCCTGACCCGTTTCGCCCGGGCCCAGCGTGAAATCGGCCTGGCCGCCGGCGAACCCCTCGGGCGCGGCGGCCTGCCGCCCTCGGTGTACAGCCTGTTGCCGCGCCTTGTAGAGCGCGCCGGGTTGACCCGCGAGGGTGTGATCACTGCGATCTATACCGTACTGATCGAGCAGGACTCCATGAACGATCCGGTAGCCGACGAAGTTCGCTCGCTCCTCGACGGGCATATCGTACTGTCCCGTAAGTTGGCCGAGCGTGGGCACTATCCGGCGGTGGATGTACTGGCCAGCCTTTCGCGAATCCTGAGCAACGTCGCCGAGCCTGCGGATATCCAGGCGGGTACGGCGTTGCGACGGTTGCTGTCGGCCTATCAGCAGATCGAACTGATGCTCAAGCTGGGCGAATACCAGCCTGGCAGCGATGCGCTGACTGACCTCGCCGTGGACAGTCGCCAGGCTGTCGATGGTTTTTTGCGCCAGGACTTGCGTGAGCCCGCACCGATGGAAACCACGCTGAGACACCTCAAGGAGCTGACAGCCGATGTCCCATTCTGACGTGCTGCTCGGTGAAGTCGAGACGCTGCGTCGCCTGCGCCGACACCGGGCTGACCGGGCCGAGCGTGCGCTGCGTGAAGCGAAGCGGGCCCAGCAGGCTCTACTTGCGCATATCCAGCAGGCTCAGGATGCGCTTGAGCGAACCCGGCAGGAGGAGGCGCAGCAGAGTGCTCAATTGCTCAACCAGCACCAGGGGCAGGTTATTACCTTGCAGGCCCTGAAATCCTGGGGAAGACAGGAGCGTTCATTGTCTGCCAATACCCAGCGCGAAATGGGGCAGCTAGAGGCATTGAGGGGGCAGCGCGAAGAAAAGCAAGCCAGCGTCGGCAGTGCCCAGAAACAGGTCACTGAATGCCTGCGGCAGGTTGAAAAGCTCCAGGAATTATCCCTTTTACTGGCGCAGGAGCCGACATGACCCAGGTTTCTGATAAACCCGCTGAACGTCCACGCCTGCGTGAAACACGAGAGGATCGTGAGTCGGGAACCGTAGGCGTGGCGCCTGCGGAGTTGACGCGGTTGTTTGCTCAGCTGTGGACTGATGCAGGTGACGGTGAGGGTTCTGGTGCGAAGGCCTCACTGTCGGCGCCGCAGAGTTCAGGCAGTGCGGCCATGATCGAGGCGCTCACCGAACAACTGGTGCCTCGTATGCAAGCCGTCTCGCAGTGGCCGCTTCAAGCCACGTTGTATTTGCCTCGTCTGGGACGAATCAACGCCCGCGTGCGCCGCGAACAGGGCGCCTGGAGTATCGACCTGGAGGCGCAGGAGGATGCGACGGCGCGTTGGCTCAGCGGCGTGCGCAAACCCTGTGAAGATCAGCTCGTAGCGGCGCTGGGGCAACCGGTCAGCCTGCACCTGTCCTCTGTCGGCTGCGCATGATAATGCGGCCGCTGAGTTTGCGTTCGGTCAAGAGCGACACGGTGGCGGCGCGTCATCAACTGGGCCGTGGCCTTTGCCTGCCGTTTCAGGTGGGCGGACAACGGGGGCAATTAAGACTCGAACCGGGCCGTGCTCCCGCGACGGGTGAGGTCATGTGCTTTGAAACCTCGTGTGGTGTGCTGGCGCTCGCTGAAGCGGCGCCGTTGCTCAGCCTGTTGGGTGAATGCCCGGTGACATTGGCCCCGTCCGGCAATGATCCGGACTCCTGGTTCTGGGCGCTGTTCCAGCATCACCTGAGCCCTCAGATAAGAGCGCTGCTGGGCTATGTGCGGTTGCTGGAGGCCCCGCGGCCCAAGGCATTTGGCTGCCGACTCACTGTGGCGCTGGGGGCGGCCCGGGTCGAGGGCTATGTGTGGCTGCTCCCCGAAAGCTTCCTGGCGCTGTGCGACGCCGGGCCATGGCGTACCACGGCCGGGCCGCTGCCGCCGGCGTTTCCATTGGTCATTGCGGTGACCCTCGGGCGTTTGCAGTTGCCCATTGAGCAAGCCCGCAGCCTGGGGGCCGGCGATGTGGTGCTGCTTGAGCAGACGTTTTTTCGTGCCCAGGGAGATGGCTACCTACAGGTGGGTACTCAGCGTTTGCATGGATGCATCGACGATAACAGCGGGCCGTTGTGCCTGACCCTTACTTCAATCGAGGACGCGTCTGTGGACGAAGAATTCATAACCCCCCACTATCCTGGGGACGAGGAGGGCGAGCCCGTGGTGGATGTATTCGGCCACGAACCGTTCGATGAGCTGAGCATGGCACTGAACGTGCGCTGCGGCACGCTGAACCTGACCCTGGGCGAGTTGCGCAACCTCGCGCCCGGTGCGGTGCTGGGCATTGCCGGTTATGCGCCGGGGATGGCGGGTCTCTATTACGGTGATCGGCCGATTGGCCAGGGCCAGTTGGTGGAAGTCGACGGGCGCCTGGGTTTGCAGCTGTCCCGTGTGATGTTCGGGCGATGACATTTCAGGGGATAGATCCCCTCGTCCTGGCTGTATTCGTCGCCGCGTTGTCGCTGATGCCCATGCTGTTGATCATCTGCACATCGTTCTTGAAGATCGTCATTGTGTTGATGATCACCCGCAATGCCATCGGCGTTCAGCAGGTGCCGCCGAGCATGGCCGTCAACGGCATCGCGCTGGCGGCCACGCTGTTCATCATGGCGCCGGTCGGTTTCGACATCGCCGAGACCGTCAAGATCGCCCCTCTGGACACGAGCAGCCTGACGATGTTTCTACAGACAGGGCATGAGGCCATCCAGCCGTTGCGCGCATTCATGCTGCGTAACGTGGACCCTGACGTGCTGACGCATCTGCTGGAAAATACGGCGCGCCTGTGGCCTCCAAAAATGGCGCAAGAGGTACAGCGCGAAGACCTGATCCTGGTGATCCCGGCATTTGTGCTGTCGCAACTGCAGGCGGGGTTCGAGATCGGCTTCCTGATCTATATTCCCTTCATCGTCATCGACCTGATTGTCTCCAACCTGCTGCTCGCGCTTGGCATGCAAATGGTCTCGCCGATGACCATCTCACTGCCGCTCAAACTGCTGTTGTTCGTCATGGTGTCCGGTTGGTCGCGCCTGCTGGACAGCCTGTTTCTTTCCTATCTCTGAGCGGCTTATGGAACCAATCGTACTGTTCAAGCAAGGCATGTTGCTGGTCGTGGTGTTGTCGGCGCCGCCATTGATTGTGGCGGTGGTGGTGGGTGTCATGACGTCGCTCGTACAGGCGCTGATGCAGATCCAGGACCAGACGTTGCCTTTTGGTATCAAGCTGGTGGCGGTGGGAATCACGCTGATCATGACCGGGCGCTGGATTGGCGTGGAGCTGATCCAGCTGATTAATCTGACCTTCGACATGATCGGCCGCTCGGCCCTGAACTGAGGTATCGCCAGTGCTGTTGTATCTTGAGTACCTGCCCAGCCTGCTCATCGGGATGGCGCGTATTTATCCCTGCGCCCTCTTTGTGGCCGCGTTCTGTTTTCAACATATACGCGGCAGGCTTCGGGCCACCATTGTGATGGTCATGGCGCTGCTGCCGGCGCCGGGTATCCATGCGGCGTTGGAAGGGCGGGATTACTCGGCGTTGGTATTGGGCGCGCTGGTGCTCAAGGAAGTTGCCCTGGGATTGTTGCTGGGGGTGCTGCTGTCCATGCCGTTCTGGTTGTTCGAGGCGGTGGGAGCGTTGCTGGACAACCAGCGTGGCGCTTTGGCCGGTGGTCAACTCAACCCTTCGCTGGGGCCGGATGCCACGCCGATGGGGCATTTATTCAAGCAACTGGCGATCTTCCTGCTGATGACTACCCTGGGGTTGGGCGCGTTGACCCAGTTGATCTGGGACAGCTACCTTATCTGGCCTCCCACCGTGTGGTTCCCGCTGCCAGCGGCGAATGGCATGAGCCTGTTTGTCGACCTGCTGGGCGACACCTTCACGCACATGATGCTCTATGCCGCCCCCTTTATCGCGGTGTTGCTGTTGCTGGAATTCGGCATCGCGCTTTTGGGGGTCTACAGTCAGCAGTTACAAGTCAGTACGTTGGCGCCACCGGTCAAATGCCTGGCAGGCGTCGGTGTTCTGCTGCTCTACTTTGCGCTGCTGCAGGACCTGATCGTCGGACGCATGGGCCTGCTGGGCGACCTTAAACACTCGCTCGGATTTTTGTTCAAGGTGCCGTTGTCATGAGCGACTCGGGCGAAAAAAAACACCCGGCGTCAGCCAAGAAGCTGCGCGACCAACGCAAGAAAGGCCAGGTCGCGCAAAGTCAGGATATTGCAAAGCTGCTGGTGCTGACGGCCATCAGCGAGATTGCTCTATTCACCGCCGAGACCAGCCTGCAACGTTTCCAGCAATTGATCCTGCTGCCGATGTCGCGCCTGTCTCAGCCCTTTACGCGAACGTTGGAAGAAGTCCTGTTCGAAGGCCTGGTGGTGTTTTTCTCATTCGCCCTGTTGATGATCGGCGTTGCGATTACCACGAAGCTGGTCAGCAGTTGGATGCAGTTCGGCATGCTGTTTGCGCCCGAGGCCTTGAAGTTGGATTTCAATCGACTCAATCCGCTCAGCCAGGTCAAGCAGATGTTCTCTGCCCAGCAGTTGATGAACCTGTTGATGAGTGTCGCCAAGGCCTGCTTCATTTCGCTGATCCTGTATGTGGTGATCCGCCCTTCATTGGGTACGTTGATCAACCTGGCCAACAGTGATCTGCAGAGTTACATCCTGGCGTTGATTGCGTTATTCCGCCACCTGCTGCATGTGTGCCTCGGCATGTTGCTGGTGCTGGCGCTCATCGACCTGGTGCTGGTGAAGCACTTTTTTGCCAAGCGTATGCGTATGACCCAGGTGGAGGTCGTAAAAGAGTACAAGGACATGGAGGGCGACCCTCACGTCAAGGGCCAGCGGCGTTCGCTGGCTTATCAACTGGCGCAGGAGGAGCCGAAGGTCAAGCTGCCCAAGCTGGAGGAGTCCGACATGCTGGTGGTCAACCCGACACACTTCGCTGTCGCCCTGTATTACCGCCCGGGTAAAACCCCGCTGCCCTTGCTGGTCAGCAAGGGCACGGATACCGAAGCCCGCAAGCTGATCCTGCGCGCCAAGGCAGCCGACGTTCCGGTGATCCAGTGCGTATGGCTGGCCCGCACGCTTTACACGAAAAAGCTGGGGGCCAGCATCCCCCGCGAAACCTTGCAGGCGGTGGCACTCATCTACCGTACTCTGCGCGAGCTGGATGATGACGCCAAGCGTGAAACCCTTGAGTTGCCGGAGCTTGAGCGGCGTTGATCAGCGGTTTGAGACCCTGTCCAGGGCTTGCAGATTGGCCAGTGACAGCATCCGGCTGAGGATACTGTCGAGCGCGCTGTTTGTTGCGGGCAGCGCGTGCCAGATTACCAGGGCGTCCTGAGCGTCGAGGTAGACAAAACAGCCATTGAACGCCAGTGCCTGCTCAAAACGCCGCTCCAACACACGCTGCAGTTGCCCGGCCTGCACGGCTTCGCAAGCCACCTGCAGGGCCAGCCCCGGCCGCGTTCCTACCTGCAGCGCGCAGACCTTGATCCCGGGCGCCAGTGGCAAGTGAGCGGCATTGCCGCTCACCAGAGAGTCCAGGAATACCTGGCGTTGATCGTCGGGCATGGGTTGAGGCCTCAGCGTTCCAGCGATACCGTCTGGTAATCCGACCGCTCGCCGGCGGGGCCGGGCTCGACACGCATCTGCGGTGGCCACCAGATCACCATCTTGTCCTTGGTCGATTGCGGGCGCGAGCATGAATCACCTTTGCAGGTGGGAACGCAGCCGGTGATGAGCATCGCTGCGCCGATCAGGGTCATGTACAAGAGTCTGAGTTTCATGGCGTAGCCTTCTGGGCAGGAGTAATCAAGGAAGGGCGCGGCACACTGAGGTGTTCGTCCTTCACCACGGGACGCATGGCGATAAAGACTTCGGCCTCTTCACCCGGCTTGAGCCAGGCGTGCGGCCACACGGTGACCGCCAGGGTCTGCGAGTTGCTGCATTCCTTTTCGTCGATACGTACATTGCGTTTGAACTGATTGCGCAGCACCACGACCGCCACGTTGTACTCCGGGCCGGCGAACCACTGGCTGCGTTCGGTATTGAGTGCCAGCAGGTCACGGGTGCTGCACAAGGTGTTGAGCCCCAGCGGCATCGGCGCTGCTTTGAAGGCCTTGGGCACTTCCCCGCTGACCAGGCGTGCCAGGGTACTGATGATGTCACTGCGCTTGATCACCGGCTCATGGGGGGAATAGCGCCTAGCCAGTGGCGTGAGTGCGGCTTGCAATTCGGCCTGGTCGGCCTGCGGCAGATAGCGCGACGGGTCGTCCTGGTCGCCGATGACCCGCGGTGTGAGGATAAACAAGCGTTCACGCCGGTTGTTCTTGCGTTCGGTCGACGAAAACAGCGCCTTGCCCAACAGCGGAATATCCCCCAGCACAGGGATCTTGTTTTGTTTGTCGGCACTCTCGGTGACATGGAAACCGCCGACAACCAGCGAACGCTTTTCCTGTATCACGGCCTGGGTGCTGACCTTGCCTCGGCGTACGTCAAGGTGGTCAGGGTTGCGGTCAGGGTTGCTCTCGTCGAAATTACCGTCTTCTATATCCACCGCCAGATGGAGCTGGTTGACGCCGCGGCTGGTGGTGACCCTGGGCACGACCTGAAGACTGGTGCCCACGGTAACGGGCAAGATGGTTACGTAATCTCTGCCGGGGGTGAGGTATTGGGTGCGGTTGAAGTCGATCACCGCCGGTTGGTTTTCCAGCGTCAGCACCGAAGGGTTCGAAACCATGGTCGCCAGCCCCTTGGCTTCCAGTGCGCGGATATCAGCGTAGAAACGGTCACGGTTTCCGATCGACAGCTGCGACGAGCTGCCCGGCGCCATGTTCACGCCGCCCCGAAAGCGGCTGTTCTGGAAGCCCCAGTTCACGCCGAATTCGCGCAACTGCGTGCGCTCGATATCGAGAATGATTGCATCGATCTCGATCAGCTTGCGCGCAACGTCAAGCTGAGTGATCAGCTCACGGTACATGCCCTGGCGTTCCGGCGAGTCATAGATCAACACGGCGTTATTACGTACATCGGCTTCGACGCGTATACGGCTGTTGGACACCGGGGCGCGCGGGGTCAACGTCGGCCCCGGGTCCAACTGCCCTGGATTGCCATTGGCGCCGAACATTTGCCCCAGCAGCGGATTGGCCAACCGAGGTACGTTGGGTGTGAGAGGGGTTGGTTGGGACGTAGGGCGTTGGCTCGGTCCAGAGAGCGACGAGGTGGACCGGGGTTCCAATAGCTGCCGCAAAATCGTGGCAACCCCGGGGACGATGAGCTTCTCGCCGCGGTAATCCACATGACGGTCCGCCGCATTGGCAAACTTCAACGGATAATTCAGCACGCTCTGCTTTTCATCCGGCGAGCGGCGTTGGCTGCTGAACTGCTTGATCTGTTCGATATAGCGTTTGGGGCCGGAAACCAGCACCACTCCGTCCTCCGGCAGCTCTCCCCAGCCGAAACGGCTATCGAGCAGGCCGATATCGGTCAGCGCCTGCTTGAGATCTGAAATCGTCTCTGACGAGACCTCCAGGCGTGCGGACTCCTGTTGATCCAGGGTGCTGATGTAAAGGGTGTTGTTGTAGAGGTACCATTGAAAACGGTGCTCGACGCCCAGCCTGTCCAGCATGGATTGCGGGGTGTTAGCGCGGATCTTGCCGTTGACGTCCCCCTCCAGCAGGCCCTCGATCTGCAGTTGCGTGCCAAAGGTCTGGGCGAAGTCTTCGAGTACCTCGCGCAGAGGTTTGTGTTCGGCCTCATAGGCGTAGGCGGTGTTTTTCCATTCGGCGGGGATGGCCGCAAGGGCACTTTGCACCGGGGCGAGCAAGCAGGCGAGCGCGAGCAGGCATGCCAGTTGGGGACGTCTGGGTGACGTTTCAGACAGGTTGGGGCCCAAGCTGTTGTGCTTGTAAATGTTGTTATACATAGGTGTTTCCCTGATTACGAAACAACGAACGTAGCGAAGTAGGTCTGAGTGGCTGGGCCGGCTTGTTCAGGCGTGCGAAGGTGGCACGCCAGGTATCGCGTTGGTTGAGCAGAGATTCGATACTGCGCTGCAAATCCTGTTCGTCGCAGGGCTTATACAAGCAATGAATCAACCAGAGTTCACCACTGGCTGGGCATTGAGCGAGCGCACCCTGATAGTGAGCCAGGCTGATCGCTCCCTGTCGCATCCAAGTTGCCAGCGTTGATTTATTCGGCGCTTGATGGGTCAGTTGAGCACTTAGCAGTATGGCGTCGGAACAGTGACGTAAGATAATTTCGTCATCGCTCTCGAATAAACTGAGTTCCCCGGAGCCACTCTTCAAATACTCGGCAAGTGATTTTTTCACTTACTGTGCGCTGTCCAGGCCGGACTTAAGTAA
This sequence comes from Pseudomonas sp. 44 R 15, assembly GCF_900004965.1. Lineage (NCBI taxonomy): Bacteria > Pseudomonadati > Pseudomonadota > Gammaproteobacteria > Pseudomonadales > Pseudomonadaceae > Pseudomonas > Pseudomonas sp. 44 R 15. The sequence continues at coordinate 29,489 of NZ_CVTU01000023.1, read as the reverse complement.
CATGAAATTTACGCGGGTTTGCTCATTGACGAGATATTCGGCTTTACGCTGTTTTGCGATAAGTTCGTAAAAAAAAGCGGTGTCTTCTTCTGAACCTGAAAAGTTTTCGGCTGCATAGTTTACTTCCCTGTCAACGAATTTTGCGTCTCTAACAAGCTTGTCTTTAAGGCCATCGAAAAAGTTCATGTGAAATGCCTTTGTGGGTGTGTACTCCTTTATGGCTTTTATTTCGAAATGGTTCCATTTGTAGCTATATATATGTCATGAAATGTGTCCCTGCCGCTTTCTACCGGGAGGCTTTCATCGTTTTTCATGACGGCGTTGACCATGGATATCCAGTCAATACGAAAATCCCCCTCGTCGGTATTCAATATCAGCGTTTGAGGCTTGATCGTATTATCCGCGCGTAGCGTCCAGTGAACATTACCGCCGCTGTCGAGGTATTGCCTCACTGTCTCAAGTTCATGTGGATGACAAACCAGTGTCGCCTTAATCGCAGGAATATGGCAGGCCAGCAGTTGCTTGATCAGGGCTCCAATCCGTTGTATGTGGGGCGTTTCTTCAAGCAAGAGCTGAATAGTCTGGTTGGCAATTGAAGTGGCGTAGTGTTCGAGGTTGTCACACAAGGCCTGGCGCTCGGCTTCCCAGCGCTTGAGCTGGGCATCGGCACGCTGCCATATTTCAAGCCCCGCCTTTTCAAGCAGGTTTTTGCGTTGTTCGTGTGCCTCTCTCAGCAATTGTTTGGCCCCAGCCTTTGCCTGCTCTATCACGTCGCCGGCCTGGGTATAACTTGCCAGGGCTTCGCGGGAGATCAGGCTTCCCGCCAAGGGGGGCGCTCCGCCAGGTGAGTTGATTGTGCGCCGACATAACATTGTTAATCTCCTTGCGTCCATGATTCGTAAGCGCCGTCGCTGTGGCTTGGCGCACCTATTCGCCAGACCACTGCATGCCAGAGGGTATCGAGACGGCTACGCGAGCCATTGAGCATCAGGGGCTTTTCTTCCAAAAAAAGCACACGCTGGCGAGGGAAACGCAGTCTGATCCGTTGCCAGGTAGCAGCGGTTATCCATGCGCGTAGCAACCGCAGTGGGTCATTATCAGCCTGCATGATATCCAGGGGCAGAGCCTTGGACAGGCTTTTACACCACAGGAGATGGTGCTCATCCAACGCCGTTGCACTGGCAGGACGGCAGATCCCATCAACCAGTGCCAGCCCCAGGTCCAGCTGGGCTGCTGGAGCAATTACGAGTTGAAGTAAGGCTGGGTCGGGCATGGGGGGCAGGCAGGGAGCGACACCGTAATGCGTGCCTGTGACTACCAGCCCGCTGCGATGAAGTTCTACAAGCGTTGTATATATATCTGTGCTTTTCCAGTCGTCATGTGCATATAACCAAGGGGCCGCCCACCACTGGGTCCATGCGAGATTACTCATTGCTTGAGTGAACAGACGCGTCAAGGGATGGCCCATGTGTACGAGCCGGCGTCATACGTTGCTTTCGCCTCTGCCAGAACATGCCTGCCGACACTATGAATACCAGAGCGAGCAACGAGACAGTCACACTGGTTTGCCAAAAACCCAGGTCATCCCCCGGAACCAGAAACGGCCCGAAGTAAACCAAACGTTGTTGCTCCAGGTAGGCTGTCGCAGGTACGAACACAACTGTTATTTTTTGCGGGTTATCGACCGCCGTGGCCATACCCGGAATGCTACTGGCAACCATCCTGCGAACACGTGCCCTGATGTTGTCGGGGTCGAGCCGCGGATCATGTTTGATGAACACCGACGCGGAGGCGGGTTGCACAGGTTCTCCTGGAGCAACGCGTTCGGGTAGAACTACATGTACTCGGGCCACGATAACGCCATCAATGTTCGATAAAGTGGTTTCCAGTTCTTGGGACAAGGCATAGATATAGCGTGCTCTTTCTTCCAGCGGCGTGGAGATCACGCCTTCTTTACGAAAGGTGTCGCCCAACGTAGCGCGTGCTGTTCGAGGGAGCCCCACGGCCTCCAGCGTTCGTACGGCGCGCGCAATATCGGTGACATTGACGACCACGATAACGCCATCTTTTGCGGGAACCTTCGTGGCACGAATATGTTTGTCGGCCAGCTCCGCTATAACTTCATTGGCCTCTTGTTCCGTTAATTGGCGGTGAAGCTCGACACGGTCGCTGCAGGCGCTCAGTAGAAGTGCGAAAGACAGTGTTAAGACAGTAAGCAACGTGCGATTCATGTTTACCTACTGGAGGTTACTGATTTTATCGATGCTCTGAGCGGTTTTACCAACGCACTTCGTCAACATATGCTGAAGCAGCACTGCATTGGAAAGTTGGTGCGGGTATTTTCGAGCCTCTATAGATTTATCTTTGCTAGCCAATGCGCGCAGGCTCCTGCTCATGCGATGGGTCAAGGAGTTCAGCGTGTCTGTTGCCTCGGATAACAGGTTCTGTGAATGTGCAGGGCTGGGAGTACTCGCCACTGGTGAGGGGAGCATCATTGAGTTAAAAAAATCTACATCCGAGCTTAAGTCGGGCGTGTCATGCGTCGTTTGAAGTGTACCGAGACCCTTGTCGCGTATGCTTTCTACGATCATACAACTCCCCTTACTCCAAGCTATGAGTAAACTTATTCGTCGTTGGCAATGACGTTATTGCGTTTGAAGTGACTGTCCCGATGCTGGGCGCCGGGACAGTGTATAGGCATTACTTTATGACAGTCGGATAGTATCGGTGACGCCTTTTTTACCGTTGGTCTTTTCCGCTTCTGCTTTTTCCATCACGGTTTCTATGCCATCCCTCCGCTTTTTAGCGTCAATTTGCTTAAAGGCCGCTTGTGCGTCCGCGTCAGATAGTCCGCCGCCGTAGCCGCCGAACGAGGAGGAACCATAGGGGTTAATTGGGGAAGTCATATTTTTCTCCGTACATAACGTTAGTTTCACTGAACTCGGCGATGCCTGGGTAGTCCGGAACCCCGCCAAAGCCGTTCCATAATTTATGTGGTTCAAAAAATTTATACGTTCCATGCACATTTAGCGGTGGATTTTTAATATGTAACTTTTTTATACCGGGCGCACGACGGGTGCTCTCAGCTCAGCGATACACCCAAATGTTTCATCCGGTGATAGAGCGTTCTTTTCGCCACCCCCAACTCTGTCGCCACACTGTCGACACAATGGCTGTTTTGACGAAGGGACTGCTCGATCAGCGACTTCTCCATCTGGTGCAGGCGGGCTTTCAGGCTCATTTCTATTGTCTGCCGGCTGGTCACGTTCGTTGAGAGTGGCGGCAGGCCCAATACAAAACGCTTCGCCGTAGATCGCAGCTCGCGGACATTGCCGTTCCAGGGGTGACACAGCAACTGTTGTAACAAGTGGCTGCTGGGAGAGGGAGGGTAGACGAGTTTGAAGTGATCAGCTTCTTGCTCAATCATGTCGAGGAACATAGGGATGATTCTCTCTCGCCGATCCCGTAAGGACGGGAGGTGGATGCTGACGACATTCAAGCGAAAGTAGAGGTCGCGCCTAAAGGTGCCTTGCTCGACCATCTCATGCAGGGCGCGTTGGGCAGATGCTATGACGCGCATATCCACTGGGATGAACCGGGTCGAGCCCAAACGCTCGACTCCACGAGATTCCAACACGCGTAACAGCTTGGCTTGCAGCGTCAGCGGCATGCTGTCGATTTCATCGAGATACAAGGTGCCCAGATGGGCCGCTTCAACGAATCCAGCCCGGGATTGCATGGCCCCCGTATAAGCGCCGCTGTTTACGCCGAACAACTGGCTTTCGGCAAGGCTTTCCGGAATGGCGGCGCAGTTAACGGCAATGAAGTTCCCCTTACGATGGGACAAGTGATGAATATGTTGCGCCAGCGTATCTTTACCAGTCCCTGTTTCTCCCAGCAGCAGAATATCTATATCGAGAGCGGCTGTGTTGCTTACAGTCGTTTCGATGCTCGGGTAATCAGAGAAGTTGATGTCTGCTATAAGACTATTCTGATTGAGCGTCGACATATTGATTTTCTCCAACGCGGTGGCCGCAGAATGAGGGCTCTTTCCATATGAACTCAGTTAAACAGGATTTTTTTGGAGTGTCATGAGCTAGTTAGGACGTTGAATAGCGCGCGGGATCTACGTTGCAGGTAATAAAAAAAAGTTCAAGTCTTACTGGGCGAGTTTGGCCGCTTTAAGTGTAGGGCGAGGCTTAACGTTGCAGGGAATTATTTTAAAGAAGCGTTTTTGCACTAAGATTTGTGATCGGATAGTTTCAATTGGATTTTTAAAATTTATGAGCAAATTTCTCATTCATGGAATTTTTAATCTTATCGTTAGCGAAATTCAGTCGCCCACAAAAAAGCCGATGCAATGCATCGGCTGTAGGTGCGGTATAAACCGCAGGTAACATTTACACGTTGAAGCGGAAATGCATCACATCGCCATCTTTAACGATGTATTCCTTGCCTTCCAAGCGCCACTTACCCGCTTCCTTGGCGCCTGCTTCGCCCTTGTACTGGATGAAGTCGTTGTAAGCGATCACTTCAGCACGGATAAAGCCTTTCTCAAAGTCGGTGTGAATCACGCCGGCGGCCTGTGGCGCCGTGGCACCGACCTTGACGGTCCAGGCGCGGACTTCTTCAACACCGGCAGTGAAGTAGGTCTGCAGATTGAGCATCTCGTAGCCGGCACGGATCACGCGGTTCAGGCCAGGCTCTTCCAGGCCCAGGGCCTCAAGGAACATGTCCTTTTCTTCGCCGTCATCGAGTTCGGCGATTTCCGCTTCGATCTTGTTGCACACCGGGACCACGATGGCACCTTCTTCGTCGGCGATGGCCTTGACCACGTCGAGCAGCGGGTTGTTCTCGAAGCCGTCTTCAGCGACGTTGGCGATGTACATCACAGGTTTGGTGGTCAGCAGGTGGAAACCCTTGATCACGGCCTTCTCGTCGGTGCCCATGCTCTTCATCAGGCTGCGCGCAGGCTTGCCTTCGGTGAAGTGAGCGATCAGCTGTTCCAGCAGGCCTTTCTGAACCACGGCATCCTTGTCGCCGCCCTTGGCGTTGCGCGCAACTTTCTGCAGTTGCTTCTCGCAGCTGTCGAGGTCGGCGAAGATCAGTTCCAGGTCGATGATTTCGATGTCGCGTTTCGGGTCGACGCTGTTGGAAACGTGAATCACGTTCTCGTCTTCAAAGCAGCGGACCACATGGGCGATGGCATCGGTTTCGCGAATGTTGGCCAAAAACTTGTTGCCCAGGCCTTCACCTTTCGACGCGCCGGCGACCAGGCCGGCGATGTCGACGAATTCCATGGTGGTCGGCAGGATGCGCTTTGGGTTGACGATCGCTGCCAGCGCGTCCAGGCGTGGGTCCGGCATCGGCACGATACCGCTGTTGGGCTCGATGGTGCAGAAGGGAAAGTTTTCCGCCGCAATACCGGACTTGGTCAGGGCGTTGAACAGGGTGGATTTGCCGACGTTGGGCAGGCCGACGATGCCGCAATTGAATCCCATGGTGTTTCCCCTCGGTAAAAGTCAGGCCTTCTGGCTGTGCAGGTTTTTCATCGCACGGTTCCATTCACCGGCGAAGATATCCGGCAGCACGCCGAGGGCAAAATCGATGCTGGCATCGAGTTTTTCCTGTTCGGCGCGTGGCGCACGACCCAGGACGAAATTTGAAACCATACTGGCAACGCCTGGGTGGCCGATGCCGAGCCGCAGACGGTAGAAATTATTCTGATTACCCAGCTGCGCGATGATGTCGCGCAGACCATTGTGCCCGCCATGCCCGCCGCCCAACTTGAGCTTGGCAACGCCGGGTGGCAGGTCCAGTTCGTCATGGGCCACCAGGATTTCCTCAGGCTTGATCCGGAAAAATCCCGCAAGTGCCGCGACGGCCTGGCCGCTGCGGTTCATGTACGTGGTGGGAATCAGCAGACGAACATCCTGACCCTGGTGCGAAAAGCGCCCGGTCAGGCCAAAATATTTGCGATCGGCCACAAGATTGATGCCTTGGGCGTGGGCGATACGCTCAACAAAAAGGGCCCCCGCGTTATGCCGGGTCTGTTCGTATTCGGCGCCTGGATTTCCCAGGCCAACGATCAGTTTAATGGCAGTCACGACAGGGGCCCTTCCTTTGGAGTTGTGGATAACATCGCCAGACCAGCGTGCGGCGAAAGTGGACAACATTACATCATTTACTCAAGAGTAAACGCCGCGTTATCGCCCGCTTTCTCGCTACGTTTCGGTCCGCGATGTTTCCTCAAGCTCCTTCGTTACAGAGCGTATTACTCTGCAGCGGGTTCTTCAGCTTCATCTTCAGCTACAACACGTGGCGCGTGGACGTTGGCAACAGCCTTGTCGTCGTTGTGAGCCAGTGCAACGAACTCAACGCCTTTAGGCGCCTTGAGGTCGGAGAGGTGAATGATGGTGCCGATTTCAGCGTTCGACAGGTCGACTTCGATGAACTCAGGCAGGTCTTTCGGCAGGCAGCTGACTTCGATCTCGGTGGTGGTGTGGGAAACAACACCGCCTTTCTTGACCGGAGCTTCTTCACCCACAAAGTGCACAGGCACGATAGCGGTCAGTTTCTGGCCAGCTACAACGCGAACGAAGTCAGCGTGCATGATGAACTGCTTGGAAGGGTGACGCTGCATCGCTTTAACGATCACGTTCTGCTTGGCGCCATCGACGTTCAGTTCGATAACGTGGCTGTAGGCCGCTTCGTTTTCGAACAGCTTGGCGATTTCCTTGGCCAGAATGGTCACGGATTCAGCAGGCTTGTTACCACCGTAGACAACGGCTGGGATGTTGGCGGCGTGACGCAGGCGGCGGCTCGCACCTTTCCCCAGGTCAGTACGCGCTTGGGCGTTCAGAGTAAAATCGTTCATGTTGTATCTCCAAAATAGCCATCATCGAGGGGCGTTTGCGACCAGCGCCGAACTCGATATGGGCAAAAAAGCCCCGCCCCAGCGGAATGCTGGGGCGGGGCGCTTTTCGTCAGTGGATGGTCCGCAGGTCTGACCCTTAGCGGAACATCGCGCTGATCGATTCTTCGTTACTGATGCGGCGAACCGCTTCGGCAACTACCGGTGCGATATCCAGTTGACGGATACGCGAACAGGCTTGAGCTGCAGCGGACAACGGGATGGTGTTAGTCACCACCAGTTCGTCCAGCATGGAGTTCTCGATGTTTTCGATCGCTCGGCCCGACAGCACAGGGTGTGTGCAGTAGGCGAAGACTTTTGCGGCACCGTGCTCTTTCAAGGCTTTCGCCGCGTGGCACAGGGTGCCGGCGGTGTCGACCATGTCATCAACCAGAATACAGGTACGCCCTTCGACATCACCGATGATATGCATCACTTCAGAGTGATTGGCTTTCTCACGGCGTTTGTCGATGATACCGAGGTCCACGCCCAGGGATTTGGCAACCGCTCGTGCACGCACGACGCCGCCAATGTCCGGGGACACGATCATCAGGTTTTCAAAGCGCTGGTCTTCGATGTCATCCACCAGAACGGGGGAGCCGTAGATGTTATCTACTGGAATATCGAAGAATCCCTGGATCTGGTCAGCGTGCAGGTCAACCGTGAGCACACGGTCGATACCTACCACGGTCAGCATGTCAGCAACGACTTTCGCGCTGATGGCCACACGTGCGGAACGCGGACGGCGATCCTGACGGGCATAACCAAAGTAAGGGATTACAGCTGTGATTCGAGTCGCTGAGGAGCGGCGGAAGGCATCAGCCATCACGACGAGTTCCATCAGGTTATCGTTGGTCGGAGCGCAGGTCGGCTGGATAATGAAGACGTCTTTACCGCGGACATTTTCATTGATCTCGGCTGTAATTTCGCCGTCGGAGAATTTACCGACAGAGATGTCACCGAGAGGGATATGCAGCTGACGTACGACACGTCGAGCCAGATCGGGGTTGGCATTCCCCGTAAAGACCATCATCTTGGACACGCGCAGTACCTAGAGGCTGAGGGTAACCTGGATGAGTATTAGAAAATGGCAGGGGCGGCTGGATTCGAACCAACGCATGGCAGGATCAAAACCTGCTGCCTTACCGCTTGGCGACGCCCCTGTATCTGTTGCAACGAGTGCCTAACACTCGATTCCTTTTAGAGCAGATTTTGCAGCTTGCGATGCAACATCGAAACGTTGCTTCCCTTTGCTACAAACCCTGTAAGGGTCTCTGTAAGAAGGGCCGAGACTTTATCAGCTTCAGCTTTGCTTGGGAAGCCCCCAAACACACAACTTCCAGTTCCGGTTAATTTTGCTTCGGTAAATTTACCTAACAAATTCAAAGCGTTACGTACCTCTGGATAACGCCTTGCTACAACCGGTAAGCAGTCATTTCGACTGTTTCCCTTGGGAACGGGGCGCACTTTAATGGGAGAAGAGTTACGTGTCAACAACGGATCTGAAAAAATTTCTGCTGTACTTACAGATACTTGCGGCACAAGCACGAGATACCACGGCTCTTCGGGGTCTACAGGGGTCAGTTTCTCCCCCACACCCTCGGCAAATGCGGCATGCCCACGCACGAAAACCGGGACGTCGGCACCGAGCGTCAGGCCCAGCGCGGCCAGGCGATCCTGGTCCCAGCCCAGCTGCCACACGTGGTTGAGCCCGAGCAATGTCGTGGCGGCATTTGAGCTGCCGCCGCCGATGCCGCCGCCCATGGGCAGGATTTTATCGATCCAGATATCAATGCCGAGTGGGCAGCCCGATTGCTGCTGAAGATTTTTCGCCGCTTTCACGATCAGGTTGCTGTCGTGGGGCACGCCTGCAAATTCGGTGTGCAGCTTGATCACGCCATCGTCACGCACGGCGAACGTCAGTTCATCGCCGTAGTCGAGAAATTGAAACAGCGTCTGCAACTCGTGGTAGCCGTCTTCACGGCGACCAAGGATGTGCAGCATCAGATTGAGTTTGGCGGGGGAGGGCAGCGTGAGTTTTGCGACTGTCACGTTATTGCCCCAGCTTGCGCGGTTGCCAGTCCTTGATCACCAGCGTGACGTCAAGGTCGGTGCCGTGCAGTTTGATGCGCTCGGGCAGCCAGTAACCGTTCTGTTGCACGTAGCTCAGGTACTCGACCTGCCAGCCATCCTGTTCCAGGGAGGCCAGGCGACTGTCGCCATTGAGGCTCAAGCGGCTTTTGCTGTCCGGCGCCGGGAGTCCGCGCACCCACCACACCAGGTGCGAGACCGGCAGTTTCCAGCCGATCTGCTGCTCCAGCAGTTCTTCCGGGGAGGTCGCTTCGTAGCGGCCCTGGTTGGCCACTTCAAGGCTCACTTGCCCGGGGCGCCCGGTCAAGCGGGCCGCACCGCGACCCAGCGGGCCGGAGAGGCGAATATCGTAGTAATCCTGGCGCTGCAGCCAGAACAAGGTGCCGCTGCCGGAATCCTTTGGCGCGCGCACCCCGACCTTGCCTTCGATCTGCCAGCCGTCGATGCTGCTGAGCTGGTCCTTGTGCTGTTGCCATTGTGCCGGGTTGCCCTGGCCTTCAACGGATTCGCGGGAACCAAAACCCGCGCAACCGGCGAGCAGGGCGATGAAACTGAAAACGATAACGTGGCGCAAAAACATAAGCTTATAGGGTCTCGGATCCGGTCAGGCGCTTGATGGTGCTGCGCAGGATAGGGCTTTCGGGTTGTTCCTTGAGGAATTTTGCCCAGATCTGTCGCGCTTCGCGTTGCTTGCCGTTGGCCCACAACACTTCGCCCAGGTGAGCGGCGACTTCATGGTCGGGGAAGCGCTCCAGGGCCTGGCGCAGCAAGCGCTCGGCCTCGTCGAGGTTGCCCAGGCGATAATTGACCCAGCCCAGGCTGTCGAGCACGGCCGGGTCTTCCGGGTTGAGCTTGTGGGCCTGTTCGATCAGCACCTTGGCTTCAGCGTAGCGCGTGGTGCGGTCGGACAAGGTGTACCCCAGGGCGTTGAGGGCCATGGCGTTGTCCGGGTCGCGCTTGATGATCAGGCGCAGGTCTTTTTCCATCTGCGCCAGGTCATTGCGTTTTTCCGCCTGCATGGCGCGGGTGTAGAGCAGGTTCAGGTCGTCGGGGTATTGCAGCAACGCCTGTTGCAGCAATTTCCAGGCGCGTTCGCCCTGTTTGTTGGCCGACAAGGTTTCGGCCTGGATCAGGTACAGCTGGATCGCGTAGTCCGGTTCGGCATCGCGGGCGGCGGCCAGGCGTTTCTCCGCTTCATCCGTACGACCGTTGCTGATCAGGATATCGGCCTGGCGCAACTGGGCCGGCAGGTAGTCATTGCCCGGGCCGACCTGGGCGTACTCAAGCAGAGCCGCTTGTGGGTCGTTGCGCTCTTCAGCGATGCGGCCCAGGTTCAGGTGCGCCGAATCCACATGGCTTTCGCGTGCGACCAGCTCTTCCAGGTAGCCCTTGGCCTCGTCCCAGGCCTTGGCTTCCAGGCACACCAGTGCGAGGGAGTAGCGCAGTTCGTCGTCGTCCGGGTACTGCTGGACCAGGTTGGCGAACTGCACTTTGGCGTCTTCCATGCGGTCCTGCTCTACCAGCATCCGCGCATAAGTCAGGCGCAGGCGCTTGTCGTCCGGGTACTTCTTGATACTTTTTTCCAGCAGCGGAATCGCTTCCTTGCCGCGGTTGAGGTTCTGCAGCAGGCGCGCACGCAGCAGGATCGGTGCGATTTCACCGTCTTCCGGCGGGTTCTGCTCGAGCAGCTTGAGGGCGGCGTCGGCTTCATCGTCCTGTTGCAGCAACAGGGCTTTGCCGAAAATCAGCTGGCTGTTCTTCGGATGCTTTTGCAGCAGGCGGTCGAAACTCTTCATCAGGCCATTGCGCGTATCCGGGTCGGTATCGGCAGCCGACAGTGCCAGGAAGTCGAAATGCGTGTCGCCCTTGCCCTGCAAGACTTTTTCCATGTAGACCATGGAGTCGTCATAGCGCCCGGCGCGTGCCAACTGCACGGCGGCTGCACGTTGAGCCTCCAAGTCGTCCGGGGCGTTTTTCGCCCAGATCAACGAGGCGTCCAGCGCGGCCTGGTCGGCCCCCAGGTACTCGGCGATGCGAAACGCGCGCTCCGAGATACCGGGGTCCTGAGTATTGATGGCCTGGGTGACGTAGTTGTCCAGCGCAATATCGAAGCGATTACGCTGGCCGGCCAGTTCTGCGGTCAGCAGGCTGTAGACCGTTTCTTCGCTGAACGAGGAATAAACCTTGGGCTTTTCAGGGACGGGGGTGCTGTCTTCCACCGGCTGTGCAGCGTCCGGCGGCACGGGTGCCATGGCCTGGCAGCCGCTGAGGAAGACAAAAGCAAGGAGCAACGCGGAAGATCTATTCATATAGGAAGAGGACGACTAACCTGCGGTCGGATCATCATGACACAAGCCTTCGGCCAAACATAACCGGGGCACTCGGAATACGACTATTGCTGCCTTTTGCCTTTCCTTTGTAGGAGCGAGCTTGCTCGCGAAAAACCTGAGAGCGCCGCTGAGCTCCAGGCTTCCCGCGTTATCGTTGACGATTTTCGCGAGCAAGCTCGCTCCTACAAAGTGGCATTGATAGGCATAAGGTATAGGGACAATAGACGACGGTGGTTGTTCTGGATCTTTCGAAGTAGGACAATTGTCGGCTTCCCGACATCATCAGCGATATTGAATGGCCTTCCTCGCACTCGGTATTAACCACAAGACTGCCTCAGTAGACGTGCGCGAGCGCGTGGCGTTTACGCCGGAGCAGTTGGTTGAGGCCTTGCAGCAGCTCTGCCGGCTCACCGACAGTCGCGAAGCTGCGATCCTTTCGACCTGCAATCGCAGCGAGCTTTATATAGAGCAGGAGCATCTCTCGGCGGATGTCGTGCTGCGCTGGCTGGCCGATTATCACCATTTGGACCTCGACGACCTGCGCGCCAGCGCTTATGTGCATGAAGAGGATGCGGCCGTTCGTCACATGATGCGCGTGGCGGCCGGTCTCGACTCGCTGGTGTTGGGTGAGCCGCAGATTCTGGGCCAGATGAAGTCAGCCTATGCCGTGGCCCGCGAGGCCGGCACCGTCGGCCCGCTGCTGGGGCGTCTGTTCCAGGCCACCTTCAATTCCGCCAAGCAAGTGCGCACCGACACGGCCATCGGCGAGAACCCGGTGTCCGTGGCGTTTGCCGCCGTCAGCCTGGCCAAACAGATTTTCAGCGACTTGCAGCGCAGCCAGGCGCTGCTGATTGGTGCCGGCGAAACCATTACCCTGGTCGCCCGCCACCTGCATGAGCTGGGCGTGAAGCGTATTGTGGTGGCCAACCGCACGCTTGAGCGCGCGAGCATCCTCGCCGAGCAGTTCGGCGCCCATGCCGTGTTGCTGTCGGACATCCCGGCCGAACTGGTGCGCAGCGACATCGTCATCAGTTCCACCGCCAGTCAGTTGCCGATCCTGGGCAAAGGCGCGGTCGAGAGCGCGTTGAAGCTGCGCAAGCACAAGCCGATCTTTATGGTGGATATTGCCGTTCCCCGGGATATCGAGCCTGAAGTCGGCGAGTTGGACGACGTTTACCTCTATAGCGTCGATGATTTGCACGAAGTGGTCGCCGAAAATCTCAAGAGTCGCCAGGGTGCTGCCCAGGCCGCCGAGGAAATGGTCAGCATCGGCGCTGATGATTTCATGGTGCGCCTGCGCGAGCTGGCGGCGGTGGATGTGCTCAAGGCGTATCGTCAGCAGGGCGAACGCCTGCGCGATGAGGAACTGATCAAGGCCCAGCGGCTGTTGGCCAATGGCAGCAGCGCCGAGGAGGTGCTGATGCAGCTGGCCCGTGGCCTGACCAACAAGCTGCTCCACGCGCCCAGCGTACAGTTGAAAAAGCTTACCGCCGAAGGCCGCCTCGATGCGCTGGCCATGGCCCAGGAACTCTTTGCCCTCGGTGAGGGCGCGTCAGATAGCTCTTCGGATAAAAAACCGCAATGAAAGCGTCACTGCTCAATAAACTGGATGTGCTCCAGGACCGTTTCGAAGAACTGACCGCCTTGCTCGGCGATGGCGAGGTCATCTCCGATCAAAGCAAATTCCGCGCCTATTCCAAGGAATACGCCGAAGTTGAACCGGTCGTGACCACCTACAAAGACCTGCTGAAAGTGCAGGCCGACCTCGAGGGCGCCCAGGCGCTGCTCAAGGACAACGACCCGGACATGCGCGAAATGGCCGTGGAAGAAGTGCGCGAGGCCAAGGAAAAACTCGCCGAACTGGAAGGCGACCTGCAACGGATGTTGCTGCCCAAAGACCCTAACGATGGACGCAACGTGTACCTCGAAATCCGCGCCGGCACCGGCGGCGACGAGGCGGCGATTTTCTCCGGCGACCTGTTTCGCATGTACTCGCGTTACGCCGAGCGTCGCGGCTGGCGTGTGGAAATCCTGTCCGAGAACGAAGGTGAGCACGGCGGCTATAAAGAAGTCATCGCACGGGTTGAAGGCGATAACGTCTACGGCAAGCTCAAGTTCGAGTCCGGCGCGCACCGTGTGCAACGCGTCCCGGCGACGGAGTCCCAGGGCCGTATCCACACGTCGGCCTGTACCGTGGCGGTGTTGCCCGAGCCGGACGAGCAGGAAGCGATCGAGATCAACCCGGCGGACTTGCGCGTCGACACCTACCGCTCGTCGGGCGCGGGCGGCCAGCACGTCAACAAGACCGACTCGGCGATCCGTATCACCCACTTGCCGTCGGGCATCGTGGTGGAGTGCCAGGAGGAACGTTCCCAGCACAAGAACCGTGCGCGGGCGATGTCCTGGCTGTCGGCCAAGTTGAATGACCAGCAGACCAGCGCCGCCGCCAACGCGATTGCCAGCGAGCGCAAGTTGCTGGTGGGCTCGGGCGATCGCTCCGAACGCATCCGCACCTACAACTTTGCCCAGGGCCGGGTCACCGACCATCGGGTCAACCTCACCCTGTATTCCCTGGATGAAATCCTGGCCGGTGGCGTGGATGCGGTGATCGAGCCGCTGCTCGCCGAATACCAGGCCGATCAATTGGCGGCGATAGGTGAATAAATGACCATCATTGCCAGCCTGTTGCGCGCCGCCGACCTGCCCGACTCGCCCTCCGCGCGCCTGGATGCCGAGCTGCTGCTGGCCGCTGCCCTGGGCAAGTCCCGCAGCTACTTGCACACCTGGCCGGAAAAGATCGTCAGCAGCGAGCACGCCCTGACGTTTGCCGACTATCTGCAACGCCGTCGCGGCGGTGAGCCGGTGGCCTATATCCTCGGCCAGCAAGGCTTCTGGAAGCTGGACCTGGAGGTCGCGCCCCACACGCTGATCCCGCGTCCGGACACCGAGCTGCTGGTGGAAACCGCCCTGGAATTGTTGCCGGTCCTGCCCGCCAAGGTCCTGGACCTGGGCACCGGCAGCGGTGCCATCGCCCTGGCCCTGGCCAGTGAGCGTGCAATGTGGCAGGTCACGGCGGTCGACCGCGTGCTGGAAGCCGTGGCCCTGGCCGAGCGCAACCGCCAGCGGCTGCACCTCAATAATGCGGTGGTGCTCAACAGCCATTGGTTCGACGCGCTGCAAGGCCATACCTATGACCTGATCATCAGCAACCCGCCGTATATCGCCGCCAACGACCCGCACCTGGCCGCAGGCGACGTGCGCTTCGAGCCGGCCAGCGCACTGGTGGCCGGCCATGACGGGCTGGACGACCTGCGCCTGATCATCCAGCAGGCCCCGGCCCACTTGAATGCCGGCGGCCGTCTGTTGCTGGAACATGGCTACGACCAGGCCGCTGCCGTGCGTGACCTGTTGCTCAGTGAAGGCTTTGAACAGGTGCACAGCCGTATCGACCTCGGCGGCCATGAACGTATCACCCTGGGACGCCGCCCGTGCTGAGCGACCACGAGCTGTTGCGCTACAGTCGGCAGATTCTGTTGCAGCAGGTCGACATCGACGGCCAGTTGCGCCTGAAAAACAGCCGCGCGTTGATCGTCGGCCTGGGAGGGCTGGGTGCGCCGGTCGCGCTGTACCTGGCCGCCGCCGGGGTCGGCGAGCTGCATCTGGCGGATTTCGACACGGTCGACCTGACCAACCTGCAACGCCAGATCATCCATGACACCGACAGCGTCGGGCAGACCAAGGTCGATTCGGCCCTGCGTCGGCTGAGCGCCATCAACCCCGAAGTCACACTGGTCGCCCATCGCGCCGCGCTGGATGCCGACTCATTGGCCGGGGCCGTTGCAGCGGTGGATGTGGTACTCGATTGCAGCGACAATTTTTCCACCCGCGAAGCGGTCAACGCTGCCTGTGTTATTGCCGGCAAACCGTTGGTCAGTGGCGCGGCGATTCGCCTTGAAGGGCAGTTGTCGGTCTTCGACCCACGGCGCCCCGAAAGCCCCTGCTACCACTGCTTGTACGGGCACGGCAGCGACACCGAACTGACCTGCAGCGAAGCCGGCGTCGTCGGCCCGCTGGTGGGGCTGGTCGGCAGCCTGCAAGCGTTGGAAGCCTTGAAGCTGCTGGCCGGCTTTGGTGAGCCGCTGGTAGGGCGCTTGTTGCTGATCGATGCGCTGACCACGCGGTTTCGTGAGTTGCGGGTCAAACGCGACCCGGCTTGCAGCGTGTGCGGGACGCACCATGCTTAAGGACGCGCCCGTCGGTGTGTTCGATTCCGGGGTCGGCGGCCTGTCGGTACTGGACGAAATCCAACAGTTATTGCCCCATGAGTCACTGTTGTACGTGGCCGATTGCGGGCATATCCCCTATGGCGAGAAAACCCCGGCCTTCATTCGCGAGCGCTCGCGGCGGGTTGCCGAGTTTTTTCGCGAGCAGGGCGCCAAAGCGTTCGTGATTGCCTGTAACACTGCCACGGTTGCCGCCGTTGCCGATTTGCGCCAGGACTACCCCGATTGGCCCTTGGTCGGCATGGAGCCTGCGGTAAAACCGGCGGCTGCCGCGACGCGCAGTGGCGTGGTCGGCGTGCTGGCCACCACCGGCACCCTGCAAAGCGCCAAGTTCGCCGCCTTGCTCGACCGCTTCGCCACTGACGTGCGGGTGATTACCCAGCCATGTCCGGGCCTGGTGGAGCTGATTGAAACCGGTGACCTGAACAGCCCGGCCCTGCGCCAGTTATTGCAGGGCTACATCGAACCGCTGCTCAGCGCCGGTTGTGACACCATCATCCTCGGCTGCACCCACTATCCCTTCCTCAAGCCGCTGCTGGCGCAGATGCTGCCCGCAAGCATCATCCTGATCGACACCGGCGCCGCCGTCGCGCGCCAGCTCAAGCGTCTACTGGGTGAGCGGGACTTGCTGGCCGGCTGTGCACCTCGCCCTGCGCAGTTCTGGACCAGCGGTGATGTCATTCACCTCAGAAATATCCTACCGACACTTTGGAAATATCCTGGAGTTGTGCGAAGCTTCGCCTCGTGAAAATTTCGTGAAATCTCGCTGAACTTCTGGCTCTACGCTGGCTTCTATTGCGAGATGGCCTGTAAATAATCAATAACTTCGTTCGCAAAGGTAGTTTCTATGAAGCGCTTGTTCTGTATGGCTGCTATTGCGGCTGTGATGGTGGGACACTCTATTACCACCCAGGCCGCCGGCCTGGAGTTCGGCCTGGGCAGCACCAGCGATTCAACGCTGACGTACCGTCTGGGCCTGACCTCCGATTGGGACAAAAGCTGGATGCAGAGCAATGTCGGTCGCCTGACAGGCTACTGGAGCGGCGCTTATACGTATTGGGAAGGTGATGACCGCGCAGGCGCCAGCAGCCTGTCGTTCTCGCCGGTGTTTGTGTATGAGTTTGCCGGGGAATCGGTCAAACCTTACATCGAGGCCGGGATCGGGGTGGCGTTGTTCTCGCGCACCCAACTGGAAGACAACAACATCGGCCAGTCCTTCCAGTTCGAAGACCGCCTGGGTTTCGGCCTGCGGTTTGCCGGCGGGCATGAAGTGGGTATTCGTGCCACGCACTATTCCAACGCCGGTATCAGCAGCAATAACGATGGGGTAGAGAGCTACGCGCTGCACTACACCATGCCGTTGTAAAAGCACACTGCAAAACCAATGTGGGAGGGGGCTGGCCCCCGATGGCGTTGTGTCAGTCACCTATAATTTGACTGACCTGCCGCTATCGGGGGCAAGCCCCCTCCCACATTTGGATCTGGAGCTGGCCAGCCAGCTACTGTACTCATTTGAGTATCAGCGATACACCGTGGCAATGCCTGCACGCTCTTCAAGGCACTCCGGTGCCCCCATCTCGAATTCCCTGCATATCAACGGCCGAAGCTCATAGATCGTGCACATCATCGTGTCCCGGTCCAACGCCGCACACCAGCCATCATCCAGGCGCAGCATCACTTCGCCGCCCCAGTCATCGGTGTCGATATAGCGCGGCGGCACACCGGTGTCGGTGATCAGCATCACTTCCAGCTGGCAGCAGCAGGCTGCGCACGTCGAGCAGGTGACGGCGGGTTCAGTGATTTGGGTGTGAGGGATGTTGGTCATAGGCCGGCAGCTTCAAGCTTTAAGCGGCAAGCTGCAAGCAGAAGCCGACCGGCTTCATCTTTTAAGCGTTGTTGGAAGTTCGCCGCTTGTGGCTGCGGCTGCCAGCAGCGGGAAAACCACGGCCCAGAGTACCGCCAGCCCGGCCATTGTCGGCCCCAGGCCATAGCCGAACTGCACGCCGGCCAGTTGGCTGCCGGCGTAATACGACAGCGGTCCGCCCACTGCGCCCAACAGCGCGGCGCGCCACCAGGGGCGGGCGCTCCAGGCCAGGCAATGGCGCAAGGTGGTGCCCAGCAAGGCCCACAGCAACATCAGCCAGAAGGGAATCAGCGGCCCCGGCTCGCTGAAGTGGAAAACCCCGAGGGTGCGCAACAGCGTGTCGAGCAACGTGCCGGCGAGTGTCACGCCGATGATCAGCGCGCCTTCATCGGTCAATGAGCTGATCCACAGCAGATGGATGAGCAGTACCGCCAACCCTGCCAGCAACCACGGGCTGTCGCCGCCGAGCACACAGGCAAACCAGCCGCATTGAAACAGCGCGGCGTTGGCCAGGGATTTAAGCATTAAAGCGCCCGAGCAACGGCGGGTTGATGGCTGCGGGCTTGGCCAGCAGCAACTGCGCGGTGCCGATCGTACGCTCCATGAAGCCGCCTTCGCAGTAGCACAGGTAGAACTCCCACAAACGCAGGAAGTACTCGTCGTAGCCAAGCTCCGCCAGGCGCCCATGGGCCCCGCGAAAGTTGTCATGCCACAGGCGCAGGGTGCGCGCGTAGTGCAGCCCGAAATCCTCCATGTGCAGCAGGTTCATGTCGGTGTCGCGGCAGACGATCTGCAGCATGTTCTGCACGCTGGGCAGGGCGCCACCGGGAAAGATGTAGCGCTGGATAAAGTCGACGCTGTTCCTGGCCTGCTCATAACGTTGTTCGCGGATGGTGATGGCTTGCAGCAGCATCAGGCCGTCGGGTTTGAGCAAGTGCGCGCACTGTTTGAAATACGTGGGCAGGAAGCGATGGCCCACCGCTTCGATCATTTCGATGGACACCAGCTTGTCGTACTTACCGGTCAGGTCGCGGTAGTCCTGCAGCAACAATGTCACCTGCTCTTGCAGGCCCGCCGCTTCGATGCGCTGCGCGGTGTAGGCGAACTGTTCCCTGGACAGGGTCGTGGAGGTGACCTTGCAACCGTAATGCTGCGCCGCGTACAGCGCCATGCTGCCCCACCCGGTGCCGATTTCCAGCAGATGGTCGGTAGGCTTGAGCGACAGTTTCTGGCAGATGCGTTCCAGCTTGTTCAGTTGCGCCTGTTCCAGGGTGTCGTCGGCGCTGAGAAATTGCGCCGCCGAATACATCATGGTCGGGTCGAGAAACTCCTGGAACAGGTCGTTGCCCAGGTCGTAATGGGCTTCGATGTTCTTTCGCGAGCCTTTGCGTGTGTTGCGGTTGAGCCAGTGCAGGCCCTGGGTGAACGGCCGCGCCAGGCGAGCCAGGCCGCCCTCCATGGCATCGAGCACGTCCAGGTTGCTGACCATCACACGCACCACGGCGGTCAGGTCCGGGCTGCTCCAGTAGCCGTGGATAAACGCTTCGCCGGCGCCGATCGAACCGTTGGCGGCCACCAGGCCCCACACCGCCGAGTCGAGGATCTGGATTTCCCCCAAAAGATGCGCTTCCCGTGCGCCGAAAACGTGTCGCTCGCCGTCCTCGACGATCACCAATTGGCCGTGGCGCAATTGGCCGAGTTGGCGCAACACGCCCTTGCGCAGCAGCGCAGCGGTCATGCCATTGACGTTCAGGCGATGGGTCTTGACCGATAAGCTAGGGGATTTCATGGCGGCGATCCTTGGTATACCCGACGGCGGTGCTGGAGGCGCCATCGGCGGCCCGGTGGGAAAAAATCGGTGTGCGTTTGAGCAACAGGCGCATGGCCTGCCAGTAAATCGCCAGGCAGGTCTTGGCGGTCATCCACGGAAAGCGCCATAGATAACGATGCAGACTGGCGCGGTTCAGGGCTTCTTTTTGCAGGCTCAAGGTGGCGTCGAAGACTTTATCCGCGCCCTGCCAATCGGCCATGTGCACGCCGAGCCTGGCGCCGGGCGGGCTGAAGCTCATGCGGTATTCCAGGTCGCGCGGCAGAAACGGCGACACATGGAACGCCTTGGCCACGGCGAAGTGCTGGTGCTCATCGGCGCCCAGTGCCTGGGCCGGCAGCACGTAGTGATAGCGCTCGCGCCACGGGGTGTTGGTGACTTCGCACAGGATCGCCGCCAGTTGCCCGTCGGCTTCGAAGCAATAGAAGAAGCTCACCGGATTGAATGCCAGGCCCCAGCTGCGCGCCTGGGTCAGCAGACAGATAGCACCCTGTGGCGTGCGTCCCAGGGCCTTGCCGACTGCATGGCGCACCGCATCGCTCAAGGACATGCCGTGGCGAGTGAACGCGCGCAGGTAGTCCTGCTGGCGAAAGCCGAAGGGCGCCAGGCGGCTGCTGCCTGCCAGGGGCGAGAGCCCGAGCACGGCGTCCTGTTCGCTGAGGTCCAGGTACAGCAGGCCGATGCGGTAGCGAAAGGCATGGGCCTTGGGCGTAAACCGGCGATGGGCGATCCAGCCGCTGTACAGGGCGCTGTTCACAGGGTTTCCCCAAACGCCTGGGCCACGCGCAGGGCGCTGACCACGCCGTCTTCATGGAAACCATTGGCCCAATAGGCGCCGCAGTAGAACGTGTTGCGCGCGCCGTGCAATTCTTCCCAACGCGCCTGTGCGGCCACCGCCGCCAGGCTGTATTGCGGATGGGCGTAGGTGTAGCGCGCCAGGATCTTCAGCGGGTTGATCACCGATGTCTGGTTGAGGCTCACGCAAAAGGTGGTGGCGCTGTCGATGCCTTGCAGGATGTTCATGTCATAGGTGACGGCGGCCTGCTGCTGTTGATTGCCGCCCAGCCGGTAATTCCAACTGGCCCAGGCCAGCTTGCGGTCGGGCAGCAGTCGTGTGTCGGTGTGCAGCACCACGTCGTTGTCGGCATAGGGCAGGGCGCCGAGGATCTGTCGTTCGGCCTCGCTCGGGTCGGCGAGCAATGCCAGGGCCTGGTCGCTGTGGCAGGCGAACACCACGCGGTCGAATGTCTCGCTGCCGAGCGGGCTGTGGATAACCACGCCGTCGTCGGTGCGTTGCACCTTATGCACAGGACAATTGAGGCGTACCTGTTCGCGAAAGCTGCGGGTCAAGGGCTCTATATAGCGGCTGGAGCCTCCTTCGATCACGCACCATTGCGGACGGTTGCTCACCGACAGCAGGCCGTGGTTCTTGAAGAAACGCACGAAGAACTGCAGCGGGAACTTGAGCATATCGGCCAGGGACATCGACCAGATCGCCGCGCCCATCGGCACGATGTAGTGGCGGATAAACCGCGGGCCGTAGCCGCCGGCTTCGAGATACTCGCCAAGGGTCATGTCGGCGTTGATGCGCTGCTCTTGCAGATCCAGCGGCGCCTGGCGGTTGAAGCGCAGAATATCGCGCAGCATGCCCCAGAACCCCGGCGACAAAATATTGCGGCGCTGGGCAAACAGGCTGTTGAGGTTATTGCCGTTGTATTCGAATCCGGTACTTTCATCGCACACCGAAAAACTCATTTCGGTGGGTTTGAACGTGACCCCGATCTGCCCCAGCAGGCGGATAAAGTTCGGGTAGGTCCAGTCGTTGAACACGATGAAACCGGTGTCCACCGCATAGCTTTTGCCGTCGACCGTCACGTTGGCGGTATGGGTATGCCCGCCAAGGCAGTCACCGGCTTCGAACAGCGTGATGTCGTGACGACGGCTGAGCAGGTAGGCGCTGGTCAGCCCGGCGATGCCGCTGCCGATAATGGCGATCTTCACAGGTCGTCCTTTTGCGGCGGTGGGCTGCGCAACATGCGTTTGCCGATGATCAGCTGTGCGCGGTTAGGCAGCTTCGACAACGGCCACAGGGTAGCGATGAACAAGGCCGGAAAGGCGATCTCCAGGGGGCGCTTTTCCAGCTTGGCGAAGATATGCCTGGCGGCCTTGTCGGCGGGCCAGCTCAGGGGCATGGGGAAATCATTGCGTTCGGTCAGTGGCGTGTCGACAAACCCCGGACTGATCACCGTAACGTCGATATTCTCCGGCGACAGGCCGATGCGCAGGGACTCGAACAAATAGCGCAGCCCCGCCTTGGAGGCGCCATAGGCTTCAGCGCGGGGCATGGGCAGGTAGGTCACGGCGCTGGCCACGCCCACCAGGTGCGGCGTACGCCCGGCACGCAACAACGGCAGTGCCGCTTCGATGCAATAACTGCTGGCCAGCAGGTTGGTGCGCACCACGTGTTCGATGATCGACGCATCGAACTGCCGGGCGTCGACATATTCACAGGTGCCGGCGTTGAGAATCACCGTATCCAGCGAGCCCCAGACTTCGCTGATCCGTTTACCGATTTCGCGTACGGTCTGGCTGTTGGTCAAGTCGCCGGCCACCACCAGCACTTGCCCCGGATAACGCTGGGCGAGCGCCTCCAGCGGGCCCTTGGTGCGCGAGCTGAGCGCCACATGGGCGCCGCTGTTGAGCAACTCCACGGCGAGCGCGGCACCGATGCCACTGCTGGCGCCGGTCAACCAATAACGACGGGGCGGTGTCAGGCTCATCCGATTCTCCTTTTCAGCCAACTGATGACGCCGCCGAGGACCGGCAGGTGTTCATAAAGCAGAGCGCCGGCATCGAAATAATCGCGGTGTCGGTAAACCTTGTCGCGCCACATCAGGTGGGAACAACCTTGCACACTGATCAGCTCGCCGCCGTCCAGGCGCGGGTGACGAAAGTTCATGGTCCAGCGCAGGTAGCCTTCGCCTTCGGCCGTTTGGTCGAAGCCGTGGAAATCAAAGTCCAACTGGTTGACGTTGCTGTACAGCTGCGCGAAGTAGCGATGCAGCTCGGGCAGGCCGTGGACTTCATGCAGCGGGTCGGCAAACACGATGTCGTCGCTGTACAGGCTGTCGAGCAGGTGCAGGTTGTGCTTGTTCAGCGTGGCAAAGGTGTGGCCGAAATGGCGCAGGAAGTCACTCATGCTCGGCTATCTCCTGACGCGAAGGCAGGCTGCGAAAGGCGGCGAGGGCGCGCTCGCGGGATTTCTTCAGGTCGACGATGGCGCGCGGGTAGTCGGCCACACCGAACAGCCCGCCGGCCGCTTCGGGGTTGTGCACTTCTTTTTTATTCAGCGCGGCCAGTTCCGGCAGCCAGTGCTTGATGAACAACCCTTCGCTGTCGAATTTTTCCGACTGGCTCAGCGGGCTGAAAATCCGGAAATACGGAGCCGAGTCGGTACCCGTCGAGGAACTCCACTGCCAGCCGCCATTGTTGGCCGCCAGGTCGCCGTCGATCAGGTGTCGCATGAAGAAGCGCTCGCCTTCGCGCCAGTCGATCAGCAGGTTCTTGGTCAGGAACATCGCCACCACCATGCGCAGGCGGTTGTGCATCCAGCCGGTTTCCAGCAGTTGGCTCATGGCCGCATCGATGATCGGCAAGCCGGTGCGCGCCTGTTGCCAGGCGGCCAGGTCCTCGGGGGCGTCGCGCCAGGCCACCGCCTCGGTTTCGGGGCGGAACGCACGGTGACGGGAGACGCGCGGGTAGCCCACGAGGATGTGTTTGTAGAATTCGCGCCACAGCAGTTCGTTGATCCACGTGATCGTGCCGATGTCGCCGCTTTCGAACTCGCCCTGATTGGACTGCAGCGCGGCGTGCAGACACTGGCGCGGCGACACGACCCCGGCGGCAAGGTAGGCGGACAACTGGCTGGTGCCGGGCTTGGCGGGAAAGTCGCGCTCGTCCTTGTAGTAACTGATCTGCTCATCGGCGAAGGCGTCGAGGCGCCGGCGTGCTTCGTTTTCACCGGCCGGCCAGAGGGCGCGCAAGCTTTCACTGGGGGGCGCGAAACCTTCAACGCGGGTGGGGATGGCATCGCTTTGCAGGTCCAGCACGGCCTGGGCCTTGGGGCTTGCCACCAAAGGCGGCAAGGCGCTGTGCAGACGGGTGTAGCAGACCTTGCGGAACTGGCTGAACACTTGAAAGTAGGTGCCGGACTTGGTCAACACACTGCCCGGCTGGAAGAACAGCTGGTCGAGGTAGCTGTGGAAGGTCACGCCGTCTGCTTCCAGGGCCCGGGCCACGGCGCTGTCGCGACGGCTCTCGTGGATCCCGTATTCCTCGTTGACGTGCACCGACTCGACCTTGAGCTCCCGGCATAGCTGGCTCAATACGCCTGGCGCCTGCTCCCAGGTGTCGGCGTGGCGGATCAGCAGCGGGATGTTCACGTCTGCGAGCGCTTGCTCTAACGCTTGCAGGTTGCGCAGCCAGAAATCCACCTTGCACGGCGCATCATCGTGGGCCAGCCATTGTTGCGGGGTGATCAGGTAAATGGCCGCGACCGGGCCTCGCTGGCTGGCGGCAGTCAGGGCGGTGTTGTCGTGAAGGCGCAGGTCGGTGCGCAGCCAGATCAAGTGCATTTAGACGATTCCACGCTGGATCAATATCTGGTGGGCCGCCAACGGGTCTTCGGCGACGAACAACTCGGGGATGTCACGGGTTAGTACGGCCAACTCGGCGTGGTGGATGCAGACCGCCGGTCCGGCAATCAATATCGGGCAACCAATGCCCGCCAGCAGTTTCGTGAGTGCCGCGACCTGCAGCGCCTTGCTGGAATACAGCAATACGGCGCGCGGTTGCAGGTGTTCCACCGCCAGCGCCAGTTCGCCGGGGGGCAGCGGCCAGTCGAACACCTCCACCGGGCAGTCGGCGCTGCTGGCCAGCCAGGCGCTGAGCCACAGGTGCGGCTCCAGGAGCAAGTCGGAGTGGTTGACCAGCAGCAGCGGGGCGCCGTGGAGTTGCCGGTTGTTGTGGTAAATGCGCGCGCCGAACTTGCTGCGCAACCAGGACAGGAAAAATACCCGCTCCATCTGTGCGCCGAACTGACCCTGCCACTTCTGTTCGAGTTCGCTGAGCAGTGGCAGCATCAATTGCTCGCACAAGGTGCGTGGCGGATAGAGCGCCATGGCCTGGTTGAAGGCATCGTCGACCCGACGTTCGGCCAGCTCAGCGATGGCCGTCAGTAAGGTTTGGCGCAAGGTGTGCCATTCGTTTTCCATCGGTTCGGGGGAGGCTTGGGCGGAGTCGATCAAGCCTTTTACCTGGCTGACCGGCACGCCGCGATTGAGCCAGGTGAGGATGGCATGGATGCGTTGCACGTGGTCGGCGCTGAACAAGCGATGCCCCTTGGGCGTGCGCTGGGGCACGATCAGGCCGTAACGGCGCTCCCATGCGCGCAGGGTCACGGCATTGACGCCGGTCTGGCGCGCCACCTCGCGGATCGGCAGCCAGCCATTTTGCAGGGCTTGGGCGATGTCTTCGCCGGGTTCGTCTTGCAGGGCAACTGTCATGGTCTAGATCGCATTGCGCAGGCTGAGGTTTTCCGGGTGCGGTTGCAGGTAGGCCTGCTGCGCAATGTAGCGGTCCGGGTGTTGACGAAAGTGATGCTTGAGCAGCGTGAGCGGCACCACCAGCGGCACGATGCCTTGGCGGTACTGGCTGATGACGGTTTGCATTTCCTGTTTGTCATCGGCGCTGATCGCCTGCTTGAGGTAGCCGCTGATGTGTTGCAGCACATTGGTGTGGGTGCCACGGGTAGCGCACTTGGTCAGGCCGGTCATCAGTTCGCTGAAGTAGCAACTGGCCAATTCGTCCAGGTGGGTGTCCTTGGTCATGCTGCCCAGCAGGTGGCCGAGGCTTTTGTAATGCGCCGGGCTGTGGGCCATCAACAAGTATTTGTAGCGCGAATGGAAGGCCAGCAGGCGGTGACGCGTCAGGCCTTCGGCGAGCAATTGTTGCCAGCTGGCGTAGACGAATACGCGGGTGAGGAAGTTTTCACGCAATACCGGATCATTCAGGCGACCGTCCTCTTCCACCGGCAGGTTGGGGTGGCGCGCGCAGAACGCCTGGGCGTAGATACCGCGCCCGCCGCCATCCACCGGTGCGCCGTTCTCACGGTACACCTTGACCCGCTCCAGGCCACAGGAGGGCGACTTCTGCATAAAGATGTAGCCGCACAGGTCGGTGTGCTCGGCCGCCATCTGCTGGCCGTATTCATCCAGCGGCTGGGTCACGTTGAGTTCGCGGTGCACGGTGCCGACCGCCTGGGGGTTGGCCGGGTCGCCGACCAGGCGAATGGTTTCACGGGGAATGCCCAGGCCGATGGCGACTTCGGGGCACAGCGGCACGTAGTCGAAGTAGTCGGCCAGGGTCTGGGTGCACAGGAGGGATTGCTTATGCCCGCCGTTGAAACGCACGTTTTCGCCCAGCAGGCAGGCGCTGATGCCGATTTTGGGTTTCACGGAATGGGGCATGGGTAAACCTCTGCGAAATTCCTGTACAGTTTTTTATCCCTGTACAACTAAATCTCATCATAGATTTGATCTTGTACAAGTCAATAATTTTGTATAGGTATTTTTCGCCCGGATTTACGTCCAGCCCATTTTCCAGCGTTCAGGGTTCTGCAGGGCCTGCCATGGGAGGCGTTCGCTGCGCCGGGTCATCACCGCTTGCAGTTCGATTTCCAGCACGGTGCCTTCCTCGTCACGGAACAGCTCGGTGACGAGGAAGTGTTTTTCCTTGTTTTTCGGGGCGGTCGCGGTCCATTTCGACAGCAGCAGTTTGGCCGGATTCAAGCGGTTCATTGCAGGTGCTCGATCAACCGTCGCGCCGCCTCCTGGCCGCTGAGCCAGGCGCCTTCGACGCGCCCGGACAGGCACCAGTCGCCGCAGACGAACAGGCCCAGGTCGGCATCGGCCAGCACCCCGAACTCATGACTGCTGGACGGCCTGGCGTAGAGCCAGCGGTGGGCCAGGCTGAATGACGGCGCGGGCATGGCGCAGTGCAGCAATTCGGCGAAGGCGCCGTGCAGGTGTTCGATCACGGCTTCCCTGGGCAGGTCCAGGTGCGCCTTGCTCCAGGTGCTGGTGGCATGCAGCACCCAGGTGTCGAGGCTGACGTCACGCCCGGGTTTGCTGCGGTTGCGCGCCAGCCAGTCGAGGGCGCTGTCTTGCACGAAGCAGCCTTCCATCGGCGTATCCAGAGGCGTGTCGAAGGCCAGGGCGATGGCCCAGGTCGGCTCCATTTTCACCCCGGCCACGGCGCTCGCCAGCTTCGGTGCGGCGGCCAGCAGGGTGGTGGCCTGGGGCGCCGGCGTGGCGATGATCACATGGCTGAACGGGCCGTGACTGCCGCCATCGGCATCGAGCAGGTTCCAGTGCTGGGTACCCTGGAATACTTCGGTAATGCGGCAACCGAACTCCACCGGCAGGTCATCGAGCAGGGCGCGGGTAATGGCGCTCATGCGCGGGGTACCCACCCAGCGGATCTGTTCATCGGGGGAGGGCGTCAGCTGGCCGGCCTTGAAGTTGTACAGCTGGGGTTTCCACTGTTCGGCCCAGCCGTGGCTTTGCCAGCGCTGCACCTCGTTGACGAAGCGCCGGTCGCGGGCGGTGAAATATTGAGCGCCCATGTCCAGCGCGCCGGCGTCGCTGCGCTTGCTGGACATACGGCCGCCGCTGCCGCGGCTTTTATCGAAGAGGTGTACAACGTGCCCCGCGTCTCGTAACGCTCGGGCGGCGGAGAGACCGGCAATGCCGGCACCTATGATCGCGATGGGGACAGTCATGGGAGGCCTCGTTTACCTTTGGGTACAGACTACGCCGTCACCAATAGCTGTACAATATTGTTTTTTGGTATAAGTTTTGGCGTGCCTGATTGTGTAGCGTGACCTATGGTTAAGCCAACAGGCTAAACGATCGTCACGCTCGAATATCAAATCGATCCCTGCTTATAAAATAGACCAGTGAGCGGCGGCGAACGTTACATGAGGAGAGTCCCATGCATATTTTGCTGACCGGCGGTACCGGCTTGATCGGCCGTCAACTGTGCCGGCACTGGCTTGCCCAGGGCCATCGCTTGACCGTGTTGAGCCGTACCCCTGAATCCGTGGCGCGTATTTGCGGCGCGCAGGTGCTGGGCGTTGGGCGCCTGCAGGACGTGATCGGCGCGGTGGACGCGGTGGTCAACCTGGCCGGTGCGCCGATTGCCGACCGTCCCTGGACTCACAAGCGCAAGGCATTGCTGTGGAGCAGTCGCATCAGCCTGACCGAAAGTCTGCTGGCGTGGCTGGAACGCCTGGAGCAGAAACCGGCGGTGCTGATCTCGGGTTCCGCCGTGGGCTGGTATGGCGACGGCGGCGAGCGCGAACTGACTGAAGACAGCGGCCCGGTGCAGGATGATTTTCCCAGTCAGTTGTGTATCGCCTGGGAAGAAACCGCCGCGCGTGCCGAGGCCTTGGGCATTCGCGTGGTGCTGGTGCGTACCGGCCTGGTGCTGGCGGCCGAGGGCGGCTTTTTGTCGCGCCTGTTGCTGCCGTTCAAACTGGCGCTGGGCGGGCCGATCGGCAATGGCCGCCAGTGGATGCCATGGGTGCATATCCGCGATCAAATCGCCCTGATTGATTTTCTTCTGCACAAGGCTGACGCCCGTGGTCCTTATAATGCCTGCGCGCCACACCCGGTGCGCAACCGCGAGTTTGCCAAGACGCTGGGCCAGGTGCTGCACCGTCCCGCGTTCATGCCGATGCCGGCCTTTGCGCTGAAGGTCGGGTTGGGCGAGTTGTCGGGTTTACTGCTTGGCGGGCAAAAGGCACTGCCTGAGCGGCTGCTGGCCGCAGGTTTCACTTTCCAGTTCACTGAATTGCGTGCGGCCCTGGACGACTTGTCCAGCCGCCTCTAAAGATAGGATGTTGCATGACCGATCACGCGTTGTTACTGGTCAACCTGGGCTCGCCAAAGTCCACTTCGGTGGCCGATGTGCGCAGCTACCTCAATCAGTTCCTGATGGACCCTTATGTCATCGACCTGCCGTGGCCGGTGCGTCGCTTGCTGGTGTCGCTGATCCTGATCAAACGCCCCGAGCAGTCGGCGCATGCCTATGCGTCCATCTGGTGGGACGAAGGCTCGCCGCTGGTGGTCCTCAGCCGTCGCCTGCAGCAGCAGATGACCGCGCAATGGACCCAGGGCCCGGTAGAACTGGCGATGCGTTATGGCGAGCCATCCCTTGAAACGGTGCTGACGCGCCTGGCCGCCCAGGGCATTCAGAAAGTGACGTTGGCGCCGCTGTACCCGCAGTTTGCCGACAGCACCGTGACCACGGTGATAGAAGAAGCCAGGCGCGTGGTGCGCGACAAGAAACTGAAGGTGCAATTCTCCATCCTGCAGCCGTTCTACGACCAGCCTGAGTACCTCGATGCCCTGGCCGCCAGTGTACGGCCGCATGTGGAACAGGCTTACGATCACCTGCTGTTGAGTTTCCACGGCTTGCCCGAGCGTCACCTGACCAAACTCGACCCGACCGGCCAGCATTGTTTCAAGGATGCCGATTGCTGCAAAAATGCCTCGCCTGAGGTGCTTGCCACCTGTTATCGCGCGCAATGCTTCAGCGTTGCCCGCGATGTGGCCGAGCGGTTGGGGCTGCCGGATGGCAAGTGGTCGGTGGCGTTCCAGTCGCGCCTGGGCCGCGCCAAGTGGATCGAACCCTACACCGAGGCGTGTCTTGAGGCATTGGCGCAGCAAGGCGTGAAAAAACTGCTGGTGATGTGCCCCGCGTTTGTCGCCGATTGCATCGAGACCCTGGAAGAAATCGGTGATCGCGGGCTGGAACAGTTCCGTGAGGCGGGAGGCGAGGAGTTGATATTGGTGCCGTGCTTGAACGATGACCCGCAGTGGGCGGCGGCGCTCAATACCCTCTGCGAAAGAGCGCCGGTTACGCTGTAATCACGCCTTGCGGTGATCCAATTGTGGGAGGGGCGGTGCGACGATTCGACTTGCCCCCGATGGCGGCCTCTGGGCCGACCAGGATGTTGGATCTGATCGAGTACATATCCGTTTCTGCGGTAACGGCCACTTAGGGTTCCGCCCTGACGGCGGCTCACTTTTGAAAAGCGCAAAAGTAAGCAAAACGC
>NZ_CVTU01000007.1:0-261 GCF_900004965.1 Pseudomonas sp. 44 R 15 | reverse complement strand
GGCTGGCGGTGTAAACGATGTTGCCGCCTTCGCCGACGGTGGTGGTAGCGGTCAGTACAACGTCGACTTTGTCGATGGTGTCGTTGATCGCTGTCGTGGCACTGTTTTGCGCAACTACCAGCTGCTCGAAGTTGCCGCCGGAAGCGTCGGTAATTTTGACGATCTGGGTGCTCTTGTCGATGAACACGTCATCGCTTGGCGCAGGGACGGTCACGGTGCCGACGGTATCGCCAGCCTTGATGATAATCGACGAACCGTTGT
>NZ_CVTU01000093.1:25783-29544 GCF_900004965.1 Pseudomonas sp. 44 R 15 | reverse complement strand
GATGGCCCATTGCGGCGGCCCACGGATTCAAGCCTGCGTTCGGGCACACCGAGCATGAGCGAGGTGCCGAGTGGTGGGGCAAGAGCGTTTTGCTCACTTTTGCGCTTTTCAAAAGTGAGCCGCCGTCAGGGCGGAACCCTAAGTAGCCGTTACCGCAGAAACGGATATGTACTCAACCCAATCCACCATCCTGGTCGGCCCTGAGGCCGCCATCGGGGGCAAGCCCCCTCCCACATTTGGACCGGGATCGACTCAACATCCTGGTCGGCCCCGAGGCCGCCATCGGGGGCAAGCCCCCTCCCACATTGGACCGGGATCGACTCAACATCCTGGTCGGCCCCGAGGCCGCCATCGGGGGCAAGCCCCCTCCCACATTTTGGCCAGGATCGACACAAAATACCGGTCGGCTCTAAGGCCGCCGCGCTTTTGCTTTTGATCTCAGGCGCCCCGTTAAACCACGCTGGCCGAACGCAGGCTTGAATCCGTGGGCAACCCGGCAGGACGCCGGGTTAGCCGCACTGGGCCAGGGATGGCCCATTGCGGCGGCCCACGGATTCAAGCCGGAGAGAGGGCACACCGAGCCTAGGCGAGGTGCCGAGTGGTGGGGCAAGAGCCCTTTGGTTACTTTGGGGCTTTTCCAAAGTGACCCGCCGTCAGGGCGGAACCCTAATCAGCCGTTACCGCAGAAACGGATATGTACTCAACCCAATCCAACATCCTGGTCGGCCCTGAGGCCGCCATCGGGGGCAAGCCCCCTCCCACATTTGGACCGGGATCGACTCAACAGCCTGGTCGGCTCCGAGGCCGCCGTCGGGGGCAAGCCCTCTCCCACAGTTAGATCGCAGGGAGCCAGGTAAATACCCGTCGGCGAAAACAACAACGCCCCGTCGAAACGGGGCGTTGTCGTTATTCGCTGCGCCGATTACTTCTTGGCGGCAGGTGCAGCAGGTGCGTCAGCCGCTTCAGCCTTGGCTGGGTCCTTGATGGCCAGCAACTCCAGGTCAAATACCAGCACGGAATTGGCTGGAATCGCCGGGCTCGGGCTCTGGGCGCCGTAAGCCAGGTCGGACGGAATGTACAACTCGACCTTCTCGCCAACGTGCATCAGTTGCAGGCCTTCGACCCAACCCGGGATCACGCCGCTGACCGGCAGGTCAATCGGGCTGCCACGGTCCACGGAGCTGTCAAAGGTAGTGCCGTTGGTGAGCTTGCCGGTGTAGTGAACCGTCACGACGTCGGTAGGCTTGGGCTGGGCGCCGTCGGCTTTCTTCACGATCTTGTACTGCAGACCGGAAGCAGTGGTGACCACGCCGTCTTTCTTGGCGTTGTCTTCGAGGAATTTCTTGCCGGCCGCTGCCGACTCTTCACTCATTTTGGTCATGCGTTCTTCAGCGCGCTTTTGCAGTGCGGCAAAGGCTTCAACCAGTTCGTCATCCTTGAGCTTCTGTTCTTTCTTGCCGACAGCATCTTCAATGCCTTGGGCTACCGCTTTGGAGTCCAGGTCATCCATGCCTTCTTGAGCAAGGCTTTTGCCCATGTTCAGGCCGATGCCGTAGGAAGCTTTCTGCGCCGGGGTTTTCAGCTCTACGCTGGTCTGCGAATCACAACCCGCAAGTACCAGGCTAACCAGGGCCACCGCCGCCGCCAACCGATGCTGTTTCATGCTATTTCCTTGTTCATGCGCCAAAAGGGCATTCGAATAAAGTCGCGAGCTTATCAGGCGGCCACGACCAATGGCTACCGGCATGTGAGCAGGAAACGTCTGATAAGTTCACGTGTTTAAAAGCAATTTCATTCATGATGCAGGTCCGCGACGGATCGTGGGACCTGTCACTCCAGACTCATGGCCACTTGCCGCCCCCTTGGCGTAGTGGCATAACAACGCGAACAACCGACAAGGATAGTTAACTTGCGCATTTTCACCCGTGTCTTACTCCTGATCCTCCTGGTACTGGGCCTGATTCTGGCCGTGGTGCTCTATTACACGATCAACCCCAGGCTGCCGGACTACGTGCCCGTGGAGCAGGTGCACTATCAGGACCAATGGAGTGCCGCCGACCGCCAGACCTATTACTTCACGCCCCAGGGCACTCAGGTCAAAGGCCTGCACTACGACTGGTTCACCGCGCTGGAGCTGCCCTTTTCCGAGCGCCGTTTTGCCTCGCCGGAGTACCTGGCCCGCTTCGGCTTCCTGGTGGACCCGCGGCAAGCGCCGAGCGCGCAAAACCCCGGCAACCTGCCGGTGGGTTTCGCCCGGCATAAAAATGCGGGCAGCAACGTTGAATACCTGGATATCACTTGCGCCGCCTGCCACACCGGCGAGCTGCACTTCAAAGGCCAGGCCCTGCGTATCGATGGCGGCTCCGCCCAGCATGTACTGCCGTCGAGCGTGCCGACCTTGCGCGGCGGCAGCTTCGGCCAGGCGCTGGTCGCCAGCCTTGCGGCGACTTATTACAACCCGTGGAAATTCGAGCGCTTCGCCCGCCAGGTCCTGGGGGAGCGCTACGACGCCGAGCACAGCCAACTGCGCCAGGACTTCAAGCAGTCGCTGAACCGCTTCCTCAAGGTTGCCTGGAACGATACCCACCGTGGCCTATACCCCACCGAAGAAGGGCCGGGCCGCACCGACGCCTTCGGCCGCATCGCCAATGCCAGCTTTGGCGATGCCATTTCCCCGCAAAACTATCGCATCGCCAACGCGCCGGTGGACTACCCGCAATTGTGGGATATATGGACCTTCGACTGGGTGCAATGGAACGGTTCGGCCCAGCAGCCCATGGCCCGCAACATCGGTGAAGCCCTCGGCGTCGGCGCGACCCTGGACTTCTTCGACAGCGCCGGCCAGCCCCTGCAGGGCGATGCGCGCTATCCTTCCAGCGTACGCGTGCGCGACCTGAACCTGATCGAAGAGACCTTGCAACGTCTCAAGCCACCCACCTGGCCCGAAGACCTGTTCGGCGCCATCGACAAGCCCCTTGCCGCCCAGGGCCGCGCATTGTTCGCCGAGAACTGCGCCGGCTGTCACGTGCCCACCGTCACGCAAGAAGGCGGCCGGCCGGTGCAGCAACTGAAGATGCTGCCGGTGGACTACATCGGCACCGACCCCGGCACCGCCAACAACATCGCCGACCAGCGCTACGACCTCAGTGCCCTGCAATGGGACCCGGCGGAGCTGGCCGGGCTCAACGTCCAACTGCACCCCACGCCCACCGAGCCACTGGACCTGAAAAAGATGTCCGTGGCCAAGGGCCTGGCCTACGTCACCGCGTTCGTCGAGGACCACGCTTACCGCGCCGCCGGCGTGACCCCGGCCGAACGCCCGCGCCTGGACGGGTACGGCCTGCCCATCGGTGTGCGCGAGTTGCGCGCCTACAAAGCGCGGCCACTGGCTGGCGTCTGGGCAACGCCGCCGTTCCTGCATAACGGTTCGGTGCCGACGATCTACCAGTTGCTCTCGCCCCAGGACGAGCGCAGCACCACCTTCTATAAAGGCACCTTCAACTATGATCCGCGCCATCTCGGCTTTGAGACCGGCGCGTTCAAGAATGCCTTTGTGTTCGATACCAAAATCACCGGCAACCACAACAGCGGCCACGAATTCCGTGCCGGCCAGCGTGGCAACGGCGTCATCGGCCGTGGCTTGCTGCCACAGGAACGCTGGGCGCTGCTGGAATATCTCAAAGTGCTGGGCAGCCCGCTGGAGCAACAACTGCCATGATGATTCGATCCCCCTATGACCGCCCCTCCCTGCTCGCCCGCCT
>NZ_CVTU01000093.1:24740-25778 GCF_900004965.1 Pseudomonas sp. 44 R 15 | reverse complement strand
GGCGGGTTTCTCGGCAAAACCCTGCTGTGGCTGGTGGGTCTGGGCCTGCTCGGTTGGCTCGGCGCCAGCGCCTGGTACGCCTGGCAACACAGCGGCCCGGTGTCGCCGGATGAGCAGATTCCGCCCGGCGAAGCCGCCATGACCCAGGGCATCATCCAGACCGCCGTGCGCATCGTCGACCAGCACCGCGAGGGCACGCGCTACCTGCGCGATGCCCACGCCAAGGCCCATGGTTGTGTGAAGGCCGAAGTCAGCGTGCTCGCCGACCTCGATCCGGCGCTGCGCCAGGGCGTGTTCGCAACGCCGGGTAAAACCTGGCAGGCGATGATGCGGCTGTCCAACGGCAATGCCTACCCGCAATTCGACAGCATCCGCGATGCCCGCGGCATGGCCATCAAGCTGCTGGACGTACCCGGCAAACAGCTGATGGCCGATCAGCAAGCGCGCACCGAGCAGGACTTCGTGATGTTCAGCCACCCGAACTTCTTTGTCAGCGATGTGGCCGAATATGCGCAGAACATCGGTGCCCAGGCGGATGGCAAAAAAGTGCTGGCGTTCTTCCCCAAGGCCGACCCGCGCACCTGGCAGATACGCCACCTGTTCATCGCCCTGGCCACCCTCGCCCCTGCCCCGGCCAGCCCGACGCAGACCACCTACTTTTCGGTTTCGCCCTACAAGTTCGGTGCGGCCAACGCCAAGTTCCGCGTCGCCCCCGACCCGCAAAGCTGTCCTGAATACACATTGCCCAAACAGAACCAGGACCTGCCGAACTTCCTGCGCAGCGCGCTCAATCAACAACTGTCCACCGACCGCGTGCCGGCATGCTTCGTGTTGCAGATCCAGCGACAGAACCCGCAGACATTCATGCCCATCGAAGACACCAGCATCGAATGGAAGGAAAGCGACGCGCCTTTTGAAACCGTGGCCAGGGTGCGGGTCCCGGCGCAGGACTTCGACACGCCCGCGCTGAATCTCGCCTGCGACAACCAGTCATTCAACCCCTGGTTCGGCGTGGCAGAACACCGCCCTATCGGCGGG
>NZ_CVTU01000093.1:4882-24734 GCF_900004965.1 Pseudomonas sp. 44 R 15 | reverse complement strand
CCGCCACAGCCGCAACGCGCCGTAGGCGCAGTGCCTGCATGCCAGCAGAGGAAACCGATGTGAGTCCCGCTTACCTGTATCGCCCGGCAACCGCCGCCGACCTGCCCGCCGCCCATGCACTCTCCGTGCACCTTGAATGGCCTCATCGCGAGGAGGACTGGGCGATGGTGCAGCGTATCTCCGAAGGCTTCGTCGCCGAACAGGACGGTGTCTTGGCAGGCATCGCATTCGCCTGTCATCAGGGGGCCTATTCGTCCATCGGCCTGGTGATCGTCAGTCATGAGCACCGGAGCAAAGGCATCGGACGGCGCTTGATGAATCTGTGCCTGGACGCCGTGGGCCCACGCACGCCGATCCTCAATGCCACCGAGTCAGGCGCGCCGCTGTACGCCAGCATGGGATTCGTTGAATTTGCACGGATTCAGCAATATCAGGGCGTGCCGCAGATGCCGGAGCCCTTGCCCGCGAGCCGCCACGCGCTATGTCGCGTAGTGAACCGGGCCGACTACCCGAAGGTGATCGAACTGGCCAACGCCGGCAGCGGCCTGGACCGCACCGAGGTACTCAACGACCTGCTGCCGAGGGCTGAACACGTGGTGGGCATCGAGATAGAGGGACACCTGCAGGGATGCGCACTGCTCCGCCAATTTGGTCGCGGCCACCTCATTGGCCCCGTCGTCGCGCACCACCCGGAGCAGGCCCGACACTTGATCACTCACCTTCTTCGGTTGATCCCGGGCGCGTTCGTGCGCTTCGATATTCCCAGCGCATGCGGGTTGGCCGACTGGCTGGAGAACCTCGGGCTGCCGTGCGTAGATAACGCGCCACGCATGGTGCGGGGGATACCGCCCCAATCAAGCGCCGGGGTCACCGAATTTACGCTGGTGACCCAGGCGATCGGCTAATGAATGCCCGCTCGCCGGCGCGTGCAATCGTGCCCTCTTCACAGAGCAGAATGAACAAGTGCAAGGATAAGTGATCCAGGTGCTGCATGACGCCCCTCCCGTTGCAATGTGACGCGAACCGAACGCTGCCTTTGCCTTCAATTTCCCCGATTGCTCTACTGCACACCGAGCGTAGTGCGGTGCCCATCCCGATTAACCCTTGCTCAATTTGGGTATGGCAATGCGACTACCGGTCTTGATTTCACGCAACGCCAGACTCGACTGAATAGACGCAATACCGACCTGGCGCCTCAGCACTTGCTCGATAAAGTCGCTATAGCTGTCGAGATCCTCTGCCAACACTTGAAGCACGTAATCGGCGTCTCCGGTGATTTTGTGGCAGGCCAATACTTGCGGCAATTGTGCAATCACTGCCTCGAAGGCATCCGGCGCATGGTCGGCATGGGTGGAAAAGCGAATGTGCACGAATGCCATGATATCCAGCCCGAGCATTCTTCGATCCAGCGTTGCCTGATAACCCTTGATCACGCCCGCCTCTTCCATTCTCTTGCGCCGTCGCCAGCAAGGCGTGAGGCTCAATGAAAGCCGCTCACTGAGTTCGGCATTGGAAATGCTCGCGTCCTCCTGCAACAACTCAAGAATGGCCAGATCGGTCTCGTCGAGGCTGATGCGCCTGGATATATTTTTCTTCATTACGCTGTTCCTGAGTTAAATCGCCCGATAAATATCCTTAAGCACGAAGACAAAGCAAAGAAATCGCGTCCCGACCAGAACAGAATATTTGCACTGGCTCACATTAACGGATGCGCAGAATGTTTACAGTTTTCAGTGATTCCCACCGTCTGCACCATGGCACCGAGTTGAAGGATGGCGTGCTCAAGCCGTCGTTTGAGCAGCCCAGTCGGGCCGACACCGTTTACAACCGTGTCAAGCAAACAGGCCTTGGCCGGATAGTCGAACCGCGCGTGTTTGACCGCGCGTGTTACGTCAACGCCCACAGCGAACGCTATGTGAGTTTCCTGGAAAGTGCCTGGTCGCAGTGGTGCGCCACAGGACGCACCCATGACGCCCTGCCACTGGTATGGCCTGTACGTGACTTGGCCAACGATCAAGTGCCGACGTTCATTGACGGCAAACTCGGTTTCTTCGCAATGGATGCCGGCTCGCCAATCACCGCCACGACCTGGCAGGCCGTCAAGACCAGTGCCGATATCGCCCTGACGGGGCTGGCACTTATCGACGAAGGCCACGACAGCGCCTTTGCCCTGTGTCGTCCGCCGGGCCATCACGCGGCGCGTGAATATATGGGGGGCTACTGCTATCTCAACAATGCGGCCATTGCTGCACAGCAGGCAATCACTCAGGGCGCCAAACGTGTCGCGGTACTCGACGTCGATTTTCATCACGGCAACGGTACCCAGAACATTTTTTACCCGCGCAACGACGTGATGTTCGTCTCGCTGCACGGCGAACCGGCCGTGTCCTATCCCTACTATTCGGGGTTCAGCGATGAAATCGGCGCCGGCCACGGCGAAGGGTTCAACCTCAACTATCCATTGCCGAAAAACACCGCCTGGGAACGCTACCGCGACGCCCTGCTTCATGCCTGCGGAAAACTTCAGCAGTTCGCGCCAGAAGTACTGGTGATCTCACTGGGCGTCGACACTTTCAAGGACGACCCGATCAGCCACTTCCTTTTGGAAAGCGAGGACTTCATCGGGATCGGCGAGCTGATAGCGAGTGTGGGTTGCCCCACCCTCTTTGTGATGGAAGGCGGCTACATGGTCGATGAAATCGGCATCAATGCGGTGAACGTACTGCATGGCTTCGAGAGCAAGCGCGCCTGATCCCCCTGACTCTACAACGCGTAACTGGATAGATTGGAGAATAAAAAATGACGCTCTTCCTGGATGTCGATGATGCCGCACGCCTGTTCGCCAAGATTGGTATCCGCCGGGCAATCCGTGAGATGGCCACCTACATCGAAGCAGACTATTTACGCTGGGCGCAGTTTGACAAGTCGCCGCGCACGGCCAATCACTCCGCAAATGGTGTGATCGAGCTGATGCCTACCGACGATGGCAAGCAGTACTCCTTCAAGTACGTGAATGGCCACCCGGACAATGGTCAGCAGAACCTGCTGACGGTGATGGCATTCGGTCTGCTGGCCGATGTCCACAGTGGCTATCCAACCCTGCTCAGCGAGCTGACACTGACCACTGCAGTGCGCACCGCGGCAACCTCGGCACTGGTCGCGCGTACGCTTGCCCGTCCAGGCGCAACTTCGATGGCGCTCATTGGAAATGGTGCTCAGAGCGAGTTTCAGGCGCTGGCCTTCCACGAAATGCTGGGCATCAATGAAATTCGCATCTTCGATATTGATCGCGACGCCTCACTCAAGCTGCTGCGCAACCTGGCGGCTTTCCCGACGATCAAAGTGATTCACGCCGACTCCATACAGGAGGCGGTCAAGGGCGCGCACATTGTCACCACCGTTACCGCCGACAAGGCCTACGCGACGATCCTGACGCCCGAGATGATTGAGCCCGGTATGCATATCAATGCCGTCGGCGGCGACTGCCCGGGCAAGACCGAACTGCACGCCGACATCCTGCGCAACGCTCGGGTCATCGTGGAGTTTGAACCTCAAACGCGGATTGAAGGTGATATTCAGCAACTGGAGGCCGACTCACCCGTCATCGAGTTTTTCCGGATTGCGCAAGGCGACGTCCAGGGACGCGAGAACAATGAACAGGTGACGGTATTCGATTCAGTGGGCTTTGCCCTCGAGGATTTCTCATCGCTTCGCTACCTGCAGGTGATGGCGCACGAACATCAAGTCGGCCGCCACATCCACCTGGTACCCACGCCTGAAAATATAAAAAACCTGTTCCAGATGCTTGATCAGCAACCAACCAAAGCCGCCCCTCTGCGCACGGCCAGTTGATCTGCGAGTGACGCCCCAAGGCATCTGCAGCGGGCCGTCACTGCCCCAATAAAACAACACCGTCACCCGCCATTGCATCCTGACAGTGGCGCTGGATACCCATTTTTCTGCCAAAACTCAAAAACATAAGATCAAGAGGTTTTGAAATGAAATCGAATTCATCAGAGCGGGCTGAGCAGCCTGCGCTGCAGCGCACGCTCAGCAATCGTCACATCCAGTTAATGGCCATGGGCGGAGCCATTGGCACGGGTTTGTTCATGGGCTCCGGAAAGATCATCGCCCTCTCCGGCACCTCGATCATCCTCATCTACATGATCATCGGCCTGTTCGTTTATTTCGTCATGCGCGCCATGGGCGAAATGCTGCTATCGAATTTGAATTTCA
The DNA here is from genome assembly GCF_900004965.1 of Pseudomonas sp. 44 R 15. Classification (NCBI taxonomy): domain Bacteria; kingdom Pseudomonadati; phylum Pseudomonadota; class Gammaproteobacteria; order Pseudomonadales; family Pseudomonadaceae; genus Pseudomonas; species Pseudomonas sp. 44 R 15. Next base: position 20,498 of record NZ_CVTU01000093.1, on the reverse strand, counting down.
AGACCTTTGCGGATTTCGCCGGCGCGTACCTGGGGCCTCGCGCCGCATTTTTTCTCGGTTGGTCGTATTGGCTGAGTTGGAGCGTTGCAGTGATCGGCGATGCCGTTGTCGTGGGCGGCTTTTTCCAGTACTGGTTCCCCCAACTGCCTGCCTGGATACCGGCTATCGGGATGCTGGCGACCCTGTTTGCCTTGAACGTGCTGACGGTCAGGCTTTTCGGTGAGGTCGAATTCTGGTTCGCGATCATCAAGATCATCGCCGTCGTAACGCTTATTGGCGTCAGCCTGGTGATGATCGCCAGCTCGTTCGTATCCCCCAGTGGCGTTACCGCGTCCCTGGGCCACCTGGTGGATAAGCAGGCTGCGTTCCCGAATGGCTTGCTGGGGTTTTTCGCCGGTTTCCAGATGGCGATATTCTCCTTTGCCGGCACCGAACTGATCGGCACGGCGGCAGCAGAAACCCGGTCTCCGGAGAAGACCCTACCCAAGGCAATCAACTCGATTCCGCTGCGAATCATCCTGTTCTACGTGTTGGCATTGGGCTGCATTATTGCCGTGACGTCCTGGCAACAGGTTTCACCTGTGAAAAGTCCTTTTGTCGAACTGTTCCTCGTCGCAGGCTTCCCCGCAGCAGCCGGCATCGTTAACTTCGTGGTTCTGACATCCGCCGCTTCCTCGGCCAACAGTGGCGTATTCTCATCCAGCCGTATGCTGTTCGGGCTGGCCAATCAAGACAATGCTCCGGGTATTTTTCGGCGGCTATCGGGCAATAGCGTGCCTCTGCTGAGCCTGGCTTTCACGACATTATTGATGCTGGTGGGTGTACTTGTGCTGTTCATCGTTCCGGAGGTCATGACCGCATTCACCATCGTTTCCACGGTGTCAGCGATTCTGGTGATATTCACCTGGTCGACCATCCTCGCGTCCTACATTGCCTATCGCAAAAAGCGCCCTGAGCTTCACGCTGAATCTGCCTACAAGATGCCGGGCGGCGTCCCAATGGCAGTGCTCTCACTGGCGTTCATGGGTTTCGTTCTATGCCTGCTGGCATTGAGACCTGACACCCGCGTTGCCTTGATGGTCATGCCCGGATGGTTCATATGGCTGGCCATTGCTTATCATCTGACACGTAGCAGGAAGCCTGAAACGGCGGTGGAGTCGGCGAGTCAAATCGGTTGAGCTGCGTCACGCCAGAGCAGCATTCGCTGCTGCTCTGGCGGCGCAACTTGATTGTCTGACTGGAAACCGTGGCTGGAGATGCAATTGCAGCACAATGGTGCAGACGAAAAAAAGCCCGCTCAATGAGCGGGCTTCTTGTGGCGACCTGGCGTTCAGTGTTCCAGGTTGCCGAATATGGCGCAGCGGACGGGACTCGAACCCGCGACCCCCGGCGTGACAGGCCGGTATTCTAACCGACTGAACTACCGCTGCGCGTAACACGTGAAGCGAATGGTGGGTGATGACGGGATCGAACCGCCGACCCTCTGCTTGTAAGGCAGATGCTCTCCCAGCTGAGCTAATCACCCTTCGTTTCGGTGTGGGCGCATCATACACCAAAAAATCGTAATGTCTTGATTTAAATGCACTTTATTTAAAAAAAGTTTACCGCACGATTTTTTGCCATATTGCGGGCAATAAAAAGCCCGCTCAATGAGCGGGCTTTCCGTGGTGACCTGGCGTTCAGCATTCCAGGCTACCGAATATGGCGCAGCGGACGGGACTCGAACCCGCGACCCCCGGCGTGACAGGCCGGTATTCTAACCGACTGAACTACCGCTGCGCGTAACACATGAAGCGAATGGTGGGTGATGACGGGATCGAACCGCCGACCCTCTGCTTGTAAGGCAGATGCTCTCCCAGCTGAGCTAATCACCCTTCGTTTCGGTGTGGCGCGCATTCTACGGAGCGCTCCCAGGTCTGGCAAGCACTTTCTTAAATCTTTTTTTTCAGCCCTTCCAATGGCTTACGCAGGGTTGGCCTGCGGCGTGATCAAGAGAATAATGCCCCCCTTTGTATAGAGGAGAGACTCACCCCATGTGGTTCAAGAACCTGCTTATCTATCGCCTGACCCAAGATCTGCCTGTTGATGCCGAGGCGTTGGAAGCGGCCATGGCCACCAAACTGGCGCGCCCGTGTGCAAGCCAGGAACTGACCACCTACGGTTTCGTTGCACCCTTTGGTAAAGGTGAAGACGCTCCCCTGGTCCACGTCAGCGGGGATTTCCTGCTGATCGCCGCGCGCAAGGAAGAACGCATCCTGCCGGGCAGCGTGGTACGCGACGCGGTTAAAGAGAAGGTTGAGGAGATCGAGGCCGAGCAAATGCGCAAGGTCTATAAAAAGGAACGCGACCAGATCAAGGATGAAATCATCCAGGCTTTCCTGCCACGCGCCTTTATTCGTCGCTCGTCGACCTTCGCCGCCATCGCGCCTAAACAGGGTCTGATCCTGGTGAACTCGGCCAGCCCGAAACGCGCAGAAGACTTGCTCTCCACCCTGCGCGAAGTGATCGGCACCCTGCCGGTGCGCCCACTGACCGTAAAAACCGCACCGACGGCGATCATGACCGACTGGGTCACCACCCAGAAACCGGCGGCCGACTTCTTCGTGCTCGACGAATGCGAACTGCGCGACACCCACGAAGACGGCGGGATCGTGCGCTGCAAGCGCCAGGACCTGACCGGCGAAGAAATCCAGCTGCACCTGACCACCGGCAAAGTCGTGACCCAATTGTCCCTGGCCTGGCAGGACAAGCTGTCCTTCATGCTCGACGACAAGATGACCGTCAAGCGCCTGAAGTTCGAAGACTTGCTGCAGGACCAGGCCGAACAGGACGGCGGCGACGAAGCCCTGGGCCAACTGGACGCCAGCTTTACCCTGATGATGCTGACCTTCGGCGAATTCCTGCCGGCGTTGATCGAAGCACTCGGCGGTGAAGAGACCCCACAAGGCATCTGAGCCATGTGAAAGTCAAAATGTGGGAGGGGGCTTGCCCCCGATAGCGGTGTATCAGGCAAAAATCCATTAGCTGATACACCGCCATCGGGGGCAAGCCCCCTCCCACTTTTGATTGCATTGCCAATTCAAAAATCGAACAAGAAAGGACACCCTCCATGCGCGCACTCGCCGCCTTGAGCCGCTTCGTCGGCAATACCTTCGCCTACTGGGTGTTGATCTTTGCCGTCGTCGCATTTCTCCAACCCAGCTGGTTCCTCGGCCTGAAAAGCGCCATCGTCCCACTGCTGGGCCTGGTGATGTTCGGCATGGGCCTGACCTTGAAACTCGAAGACTTCGCCGAGGTCGCCCGCCATCCGTGGCGCGTCGCCCTGGGCGTGGTCGCGCATTTTGTGATCATGCCCGGCGTGGCGTGGTTGTTGTGCCAGGTCTTTCACCTGCCGCCGGAAATTGCCGTTGGCGTGATTCTGGTGGGCTGCTGCCCAAGCGGTACGTCATCCAACGTAATGACCTGGCTGGCCCGTGGCGACCTGGCACTGTCGGTGGCCATCGCCGCCGTCACCACCCTCCTCGCCCCGCTGCTCACCCCGGCGCTGATCTGGCTGCTGGCCTCGGCCTGGCTGCCGGTGTCGTTCATGGAGCTGTTCTGGTCGATCCTGCAAGTGGTGCTGCTGCCAATCGTGCTCGGCGTAGTCGCGCAACGCTTGCTGGGTGATCGGGTTCGTCATGCGGTCGATGTGCTGCCACTGGTCTCGGTGGTCAGCATTGTGATCATCGTGGCTGCCGTGGTCGCCGCCAGTCAGGCGAAGATTGCCGAGTCGGGCCTGTTGATCATGGCCGTGGTGATGCTGCACAACAGCTTCGGCTACCTGCTCGGCTACTTCACCGGGCGCCTGTTCAAGTTGCCATTGGCGCAACGCAAGTCGTTGGCGCTGGAAGTGGGCATGCAGAACTCCGGGCTCGGCGCCGCGTTGGCCAGTGCGCACTTCTCGCCACTGGCGGCGGTGCCCAGTGCGCTGTTCAGCGTCTGGCACAATATTTCCGGGGCGTTGCTCTCGACTTACTTTCGACGCATGAGCGAGAAGGAAGATCGCCGCGCGCTGGAGAATACCCCGCCCACTTGATCGACCGGCCCATGTTCGGCACTCTTGGCTCCTCGCGGGGACGACCCCGCGACGCCAATGCGCGTTGACTCCGGGGACGACCCCGCCTGAAGAAGCGAGGTCATCATGTCCTGGATCATTCTGTTTTTCGCCGGGTTGTTTGAAGTCGGCTGGGCCGTCGGCCTGAAGTACACCGACGGCTTCAGCAAGCCCCTGCCCACCGTACTCACTGTCGCCGCCATGGCCATCAGCCTTGGCCTGCTGGGGCTGGCGGTTAAGGAACTGCCGCTGGGCACCGCCTACGCCGTATGGACCGGCGTGGGTGCGGTGGGCACGGTGATCGCCGGGATTATTCTGTTTGGGGAGTCCATGGCGTTGTTTCGGTTGGCCAGCGTGGCGTTGATCATTTGCGGGCTGATTGGGCTCAAGATCAGCGCGTAGGCCGCTACCGCCATCGGGGGCAAGCCCCCTCCCACATTTTGAATGCGTTCACAAATCAAAAGTGGGAGGGGGCTTGCCCCCGATGAGGCCAGTCCCTCCAGCACAGAACTACCTGACACTCCCCCGCAGAACACCGACCACAGCCTGCAACTGCGCAGGCGTCGCGTCCTCTGTACGAACAGGCTCCCCCGCCACCAGCACCACCCGCGACCAGATCCGATGAAAGAACCCCTTGTTCGGATCGCGACTGAAAAAACTGCCCCACAGCCCCTGCAACGCCAGCGGAATCACCGGCACCGGCGTCTCTTCCAGAATGCGCGTCACGCCACCGCGAAACTCATTCATCTGGCCATCGCCGGTCAACTTGCCTTCCGGGAAGATGCACACCAGCTCGCCATCCCTCAGGTACTCGGCAATCCGCGCGAAGGCCTTTTCGTAGATCTGGATGTCCTCGTGACGCCCGGCAATCGGAATCGCCCCGGCGGTGCGGAAGATAAAGTTGAGCACCGGCAAGCGGTATATTTTGTAGTACATGACAAAACGAATCGGCCGACGCACTGCGCCACCAATCAGCAGCGCATCGACAAACGACACATGGTTGCAAACGAGCAAGGCCGCGCCTTCATCCGGAATCCGTTCCAGGTTGCGGTGCTCGACGCGGTACATGGAATGGCTGAGCAGCCAGATCATGAAGCGCATGGTGAACTCGGGCACGATCTTGAAGATGTAGGTATTGACCGCGATGTTGAGCAGCGACACCACCAGGAACAACTCGGGGATCGACAGCTTGGCCACGCTCAGCAGCAGGATCGACACGATGGCCGACACCACCATGAACAGTGCATTGAGAATGTTGTTGGCCGCGATCACGCGCGCACGCTCGTTTTCGGCGGTGCGCGACTGGATCAGCGCGTACAGCGGCACGATGTAAAAGCCGCCGAACACGCCCAGGCCGAGGATATCGAACAACACCCACCAGGCCTGCCCGTAGCCGAGCACCGCCAGCCAGTCGTTGGCCTGGATATTCTGGGGGAAGCCGCCGGAGTGCCACCACAGCAGCAGGCCGAACACCGTCAGGCCGAACGAGCCGAACGGCACCAGGCCGATCTCCACTTTACGTCCCGAGAGCTTTTCGCAGAGCATCGAGCCCAGGGCGATCCCCACCGAGAACACGGTGAGGATCAGGGTCACGACGGTTTCATCGCCATACAGCCATTCCTTGGCGTAGGCCGGAATCTGCGTCAGGTAGATCGCGCCGACGAACCAGAACCATGAATTGCCGACGATGGACCGCGACACCGCCGGGGTCTGTCCCAGGCCCATGCGCAACGTGGCCCAGGATTGGGTGAAGATATTCCAATCCAGGCGCAATTGCGGCGTGGAGGCCGCCGCCCGTGGAATGCTGCGGCTGGCCAGGTACCCCAGCACCGCCACGCCGACAATCGCCACGGCCACTACCGGTGCGTAATGGGTGGACGACATCATGATGCCCGCGCCGATGGTGCCGGCAAGAATCGCCAGGAACGTGCCCATTTCCACCAGGCCGTTGCCGCCGACCAACTCATCGTCGTGCAGGGCCTGGGGCATGATCGAATATTTCACCGGGCCGAACAGCGCCGAGTGGGTGCCCATGGCGAACAGTGCCAACAGCATCAATTCCAGGTGATTGAAGAGAAAACCGGTGGCGCCCACGGCCATGATCACGATTTCACCGAGCTTGATCGCGCGGATCAACGCGTCCTTATTGAATTTCTCGCCAAACTGCCCGGCCAGCGCCGAGAACAGGAAGAACGGCAGGATGAACAGCAAGGCACACAGGTTGACCCAGATGGAACGGTCGCCTTCGATGCTGAGCTTGTAGAGAATCGCCAGAATCAGCGACTGCTTGAAGATGTTGTCGTTGAAAGCGCCCAAAAGCTGGGTGATGAAAAACGGCAGGAAACGCCGTGTGCGCAGCAAGGTGAATTGTGAGGGGTGGCTCATCGTCCGTGTTCCTGCGTGGCCTGTTATTAGTCAGGCCACGACTTTACCTAATCCCGCTTACTTATTCGCTAGCCCCGCAATGCATGGCGAAACAAAAAGCTCGCCTTTGTAGGCGCCCTGCACCGTGCGCGTGCCTACGATCAGCCACATCAGCGCCAGAGCCACCACTAGCACACTGCCCAATACGCTGAAGAACCCCAGGTGCAGCACGCTGGCAAGCTTGAGCGTGGCCAGCGCGTAAACCCCAAGCGGAAAGGTAAAGCCCCACCAGCCCAGGTTGAACGGAATACCGCCGCGCAGGTAACGCAGGGTGATCAACACCGCCATCAACATCCACCACAAGCCGAAGCCCCACAGGGTGATGCCGGCCACCAGGCCGAGCCCGTTGGCCATTTCGCCGACTCCCGGCAAGCCATTGGCGGCAAAGATCGCCGGCGCATCGCCGCCCAGCAGCAACATGCCCAGGGCACCGGTACCGATGGGGCCCAGCGCCAGCCAGCTCGAGGCCGCCATATTGGCGTGGGGCAGTTTATGCAGGGCCATGCGCAGCATCAGGATGGTCAGGATGCTGAAGGCGACCGGCAGCGAGAACGCCCAGAGTACGTAACTGGTCACCAGCATCACCAGTTGCCCATGGGCATCGGCCAGGTACGGCGCCAGCAGGCCACCGCTGGCGGCGGCGACTTCGGCGGCCACCACCGGGAGCAGCCAAACTGCGGTCATCTGGTCGATGCTGTGTTCCTGGCGGGTGAACATCATGAACGGAATCAACACACCGCAGGCCAACGCCATGGCCACGTCCAGCCACCACAAGGCTTCGGCCAGGGGAATCACAGCGCTGCCCCAACGCGGCAGGCCGAACAGCAGCAAACCATTCAGAATGGTGGCCAGACCCATGGGGATGGTGCCGAAAAACATCGAGACCGTGGAATGCCCGAAAATCCGCCGCGCCTCGTGGAAAAACATCAGCCAACGTGCGCCATACAGCACGCTGAACAAGACGAACAGGCCGATGGTGAACATCCACAGGCCTTCGGCGACCGCACGCAAACCGGGCAGATTGACCGGCAGTTGCGCCAGGGCCAGCGCCAGCACGCCGGTCCCCATGGTCGCGGCAAACCAGTTCGGGGTGAACTGGCGAATCACTTCCCGGGGGCGGGTCAGGTGGCTGAAGGGTTTATAGCTGATGCTTGTCGAGCAGGTCATGATGGCAATCCTCTTCCTCGCATGAGGTTGCAGCCATCATAGAAGCGTATCGAATATCTATATAACGGGTAATATCTCTAACAGTTATCTGTTTTACAGATGTTCGGCACTGGCGTGCGCTGCCATGACAGTCCGGCCAAGGCACCCACGGCGAGCAGAATAATCAGCGCGCCGTACGCATCCGTGGTCGCGATCAGACCGAATTCGCGACTCAGGTTACCGGCCAACAGCGCCGGCAGGCAGAACGCCAGGTAACTCAATACATAGAACGCCGACATCAACCCCGCTCGCTCGTGAGGCAGCGCCAACCCTACGATGCTGCGCACACTGCCCATGAACCCGCCGCCGAAACCCAGGCCGGCAACCACACTGGCCGCAAAGAACAGCCACAGGCTGGCACTTTGCACAGCCACCAGCAACAGCGCCACGCCGGTCGCCAGCAGCACCGCCGACAGCCGCATGACCTTGTCCGCAGGGTGCTCGCGCAGGCTGTAGATCATCACCGCGCCACTGAGGGTGATCACCGCCACCAGGCCACCGCCGATCAGGTGCGACGTCGACCCCGTCGCGGCCCGCACCAGGGAGGGCGCCAGGGATGAAAAGAACCCTCCCAACGCCCATACCGCCACATTCAGCGGCATGGCCAAGGCCAGGGCACGGCGTGCCTGCTTCGGTACATGCAGAGTCGGCGCCAGGGACTTCAAGGCCCCCGGAATGCGGCTGACGGTTTCCGGCAAGCGCCAGACATACAACGCCTGAAGCATCATCAATCCGAGCAGGGCAAAGTAGATCAGTTGGGTCGGCCACGGTGCGTATTCCACCAACAAACCGCTGCCCAGGCCGCCACTGGCCATTCCCAGCATGGGCGCGAGGCTGTTGAGCATCGGCCCGCGCAGGCGGTCGGTGTCAAGCAACGTCGCACCCAGGACTGCCGTCGCCGTCCCGGTGGCGAAACCTTGCAGCGCGCGCGCGGCAATCAAGCACGCGGTGCTGTCGGCGTTGATAAACAGCAGCATCGCCACGATATTCAGGACCAACGCGACGAAAATCACCGGCTTGCGCCCGACATAATCCGACAGCGAGCCCACCGTCAGCAGCGCCGCCAGCAGGCTCACGGCATACACGGCAAAGATCAGCGTCAGCATCGCTGCGGAGAAATGCAGGTTGTCCTGATACACCTGATACAGGGGCGTCGGCGCGCTGGAGGCGGCGAGAAAGGTCAGTACGGTGATGACGAGGAATGTCAGGCTGGAACGTTGAGACAGGTTGCTGGGCATAGGCTTGCTTGACATAGGCACGCTCCGCTAAAGCTAATATTTTGCTTTTGTGAAGTGTGCTACCCGTCGACGCTTAAAGCAAATTCTTTGTGTTAAGGTTTTATCCATGGCGATCAAAGAAGGCCTTCGCCCGGGGGGCCGTAGTGCCCGGGTACAAGAATCGGTGCATTCGGCCGTCCGCGAACTGCTGCAGGCCCATGAACGCGCCACCATCACCGTACCGATGATTGCGACACGCGCGGGCGTCACCCCCTCGACCATATACCGTCGCTGGGGCGACCTTTCCGCCGTGCTGGCCGATGTAGCCCTGGCACGCATGCGCCCGGACACCGAGCCGGCCACTACCGGCAGCCTGCGCGGCGACCTGCTGGCCTGGGCTGAGCAATACCTGGACGAAATGAGTTCGGAGCCCGGGCGCAACATGATGCGCGACGTGCAGTGCAGCCTGACGCCGGGGTATTGCGTGAGTATCTTGAGCGGGCAATTGCAGGTCATTGTCGATCGTTACCCGGAGCAGGCAGCCCCCAGCGTGGACCGCCTGATCAACCTGCTCGCGGCGCCCACGGTTTTTCGTATTCTGTTTTCGACAGAGCCCCTGAGCGTCGAAGAGCTGCATGCCCTGATCGACCTTGCACTGCAAGTCTGAAAGCCTGACACAAAACCAAATGTGGGAGGGGGCTTGCCCCCGATGGCAGTGTGTCAGCTGCAGATAAGCTGGCTGAAACACCGCCATCGGGGGCAAGCCCCCTCCCACATTTTCAACCGCGTTTAACCAGTATTACGTCCGCATCCCACGCCCGCTCACGAGCAATCGCGCGCATCCGATGTACAAGACGATGGTGGCAACGATCATGAAGGTGATCGCCACGCTGATCTTGATATCCGACACTCCCAGGATGCCGTAGCGGAAGGCGTTGACCATGTGCAGCACCGGGTTGGCCAGGGACACGGTCTGCCAGAACGGCGGCAGCAACGTGATGGAGTAGAACACCCCGCCCAGGTAGGTCAGCGGCGTCAGCACGAACGTCGGGATGATCGAAATATCATCGAAGTTGCGCGCAAATACCGCGTTGATGAAGCCTAGCAGCGAGAAGATCGTGGCCGTCAGTACCACCACCAGAATGGTGACCCCCAGGTGATGCACTTGCAGGTGAGTAAAGAACAACGACAGCAAGGTCACGATCACGCCCACCATCAAGCCGCGCAGCACACCGCCCAACGTGTAGCCGATCAGGATCGTGTGCGGCGACACCGGTGAAACCATCAGTTCTTCGATGGAGCGCTGGAATTTGCTGCCAAAGAAACTCGACACCACGTTGCCGTAGGAGTTGGTGATCACCGACATCATGATCAGGCCCGGCACGATGTACTCCATGTAGGTGAAGCCACCCATGTCACCGATCTGCCGACCGATCAGGTTACCGAAGATCACAAAGTACAGGACCATGGTGATCGCCGGTGGCAGCAGGGTCTGCGGCCAGATTCGGGTAAAGCGCTTCACCTCGCGGTAGACGATGGTCTGCAGCGCGACGAGGTTGGGTTGCAGTTCGGAACTCATACCGCCACCTTCGCCAGATTTTTCTCCACCAGGGACACGAACAACTCCTCAAGGCGATTGGTTTTGTTACGCAGGCTCGTTACCTCGATGTTCTGAGTCGCCAGTTGGCTGAACAGCGCAGTGATGCCCATGGCTTTGTCCACCTGGACTTCAAGCGTGTGGCTGTCCACCAGACGGCTTGGGTAGCCCAACAGTTGCGGCGGCGCCGACAGATTGTTCTTCAGGTCGAGCAGGAAGGTTTCCACATGGAGCTGGCCCAGCAGGTTACGCATGCTGGTGTTCTCGACAATGGTGCCGTGGTCGATGATGCCGATATTTCGGCACAGCTGTTCAGCTTCCTCGAGATAGTGCGTGGTGAGGATGATAGTGATGCCCTTCTCGTTCAGCTCGGTAAGAAAGGTCCACATCGAACGACGCAACTCGATGTCCACACCTGCGGTGGGTTCGTCGAGGATCAGCAGGCGCGGTTCATGCACCAGTGCGCGGGCGATCATCAGGCGGCGCTTCATACCACCGGACAACGAGCGCGAAGGCACGTCACGCTTGTCCCACAGGCCCAATTGGGTCAGGTATTGCTCGGCGCGTTCCTTGGCGACTTTCATCGGGATGCCGTAGTAGCCGGCCTGCGTCACGACGATGTCGAAGGTCTTTTCAAACTGGTTGAAATTGAATTCCTGGGGCACCACGCCGATCGAGCGCTTGAGCGCCGCCGGGGACTTGTCCAGGTCATGGCCAAAGATATTCACCGTGCCGCTGGTCTTGTTGACGAGGGTCGAGAGGATACCGATGGTGGTGGATTTGCCGGCACCGTTGGGGCCGAGCAAGGCGAAGAAGTCACCTTCGGCAACGTCCAGATCGATACCACTCAGGGCCTGGAAACCGTTGCCGTAGGTTTTGGTTAGCTGCCGGATGGACAGAGCGGAACTCATATCTGATTACGCACCAAAGAAAAGAATAGAAACAATAGATGAGGGCACACCGCAGGTAGTTCAACCTGCGATGAGGTGCGAGCATGGTGCGTGCCCGCGCCACACAAGTACAGTCACCTGTATTAATAGTGTGTATCAGGTCAACGCGGTCATCACCGCTTTGCGGTAGGCCGGACGCTGTTTCAGGCGCTCATACCAGGCCTCCAGGTTGGGCATTGCCGGGCGTTCGATGGGCATTTCGAACCAGGCGTAGATGAAACAGCCGAGCGGGATATCGCCCATGCCGAACGCCTGGCCGCTAAGGTAGGGTTGCGCAGCGAGGGCTTGTTCGACGGTGTCGAGCGCATCGATGCAGGCTTGGCGCCCGGCGTTGATACTGTCCCAGTTGCGCTTTTCGGCGGGTGTGCGCAGGATGCCCCAGAACACTGCCTTGAATGGATCGGCGAGCGTCGAGGTGGTCCAGTCCATCCACTTCTCGGCGCCGGCCCGGACTTGCAGGTCACTGGGGTAAAATTCCGACGCGTGCTTGGCGCACAGGTAGCGCACGATGGTGTTGGATTCCCACAGTACAAAGTCGCCATCTTCAATCATCGGCACCCGGCCATTGGGGTTCAAGGCCCGGTATTGCGGGGTGTCGACCACACCAAACGCCCCGCCCGCATCAATTGCCTCATAGTCCAGGCCGAGCTCCTCGGCGCACCACAGTGCTTTCCTTACGTTTGATGAATTTTTACGACCCCAGATCTTCAGCATGACCGCGCCTTATCGTTGTTGAACATGGCTTGATGAACGCCGCAGCATACGCCGGTTCAGGCGCGGCTTGAATTACTCTGCATGGTGCCTGGCATTGAGTCAGCGCAACGCGCAGTCTCACCGATGGCACGGCAAAGACTGACCGGTCATATAAATCCCCATGGGTTCCGCGACGTCTCGGGGCGAACTCCACCACCACAGGGCGGTCACTGATGAAGAGGCTGGCGATGAAGCGGTACTCAGCTACATAGCGCACTGATGGCTGTCCCCAGTACAAACTTGTAACACCCTGATCACCCCGCTTGGCCGGACGCCGTCTAAGCTCCCTGGTGGTTTCGCCCTGGTTTCACGGAGGATTGAATATGCTGTTGTTGTGGATACTGGTTCTGGTGGTCGGCATTGCCTACCTGGCACACCGGCGCACCGCGCCCCTGCCTGCCCTGGGTGTGGTCGCCGTCTACCTGTTGGCGATGGGCGCCTGGAGCCATGCCCCGGGTTGGCTGCTGCTGATTTTCTGGGTGCTGATCGCAGTCGTGGCCCTGCCGCTGTTGCTGCCCGACCTGCGCCGCCAATACTTCACCAAGCCGCTGTTCAGCTGGTTCCAGAAAGTTCTGCCGCCGATGTCCGAAACCGAGCGCGATGCGATCGACGCGGGCACCGTGTGGTGGGACGGCGAACTCTTCAGCGGGCGTCCTGACTGGGACAAATTGCTGGCCTACCCCAAGGTGCAATTGACTGAAGAAGAACAGGCGTTCATCGACGGGCCCACCGAAGAGCTCTGCGCCATGGTCAGCGACTGGGAAATCGGCCAGGCCATGGACCTGCCCCCTGCGGCCTGGGAGCACATCAAGACTCATGGTTTCTTCGCCCTGATCATTCCCAAGGAATACGGCGGCAAGGGCTTCTCCGCCTATGCCCACTCGCAAGTCGCGATGAAACTGGCCACCCGCAGCGGCGACCTGGCGTCCACCGTGATGGTGCCCAATTCCCTGGGCCCCGCCGAGTTGCTGTTGCACTACGGCACCGACGAACAACGCAACCACTACCTGCCGCGCCTGGCGCGTGGCGACGATATTCCGTGTTTCGCCCTGACCGGCCCGCTGGCCGGCTCCGATGCGGGCGCCATGCCCGACACCGGCGTCATCTGCAAAGGTGAGTGGGAAGGCAAGGAAACCCTCGGCCTGCGCCTGAACTGGGAAAAGCGCTACATCACCCTCGGCCCGGTCGCGACCTTGCTCGGCCTGGCATTCAAGGCCCATGACCCGGATCATCTGCTGGGCGACGAAGAAGACCTGGGCATCAGCCTTGCGCTGATCCCTACCGACACCCCGGGTGTGGAAATCGGCCGCCGGCACCTGCCCCTGGGCGCCGCGTTCATGAACGGCCCCAATTCGGGCAAGGACGTCTTCATTCCCCTGGAATTCCTCATCGGTGGCCAGGAGATGCTCGGCAAGGGCTGGATGATGCTGATGAACTGCCTGTCCGTGGGTCGTTCAATCTCCCTGCCTGCGGTGGGCACCGGCGCCGCCAAGTTCACCAGCCTGGTGACCGGCCAATACGCGCAGGTCCGTGAACAGTTCAACGTGCCGCTGTCAGCCTTCGAAGGTATCCAGGAAGCCCTGGCACGCATCGGCGGCAACGCCTGGCTGATGGACAGCGCTCGCATGCTCACCGCCAATGCCGTGGACCTGGGCGAAAAACCCTCGGTGCTGTCGGCGATCCTCAAGTACCACCTCACCGAACGCGGCCGCGAGTGCATCAGCCATGCCATGGACGTACATGGCGGCAAGGGCATCATCATGGGCCCGAACAACTACCTGGGCCGCAGCTGGCAAGGCGCGCCGATCTTCATCACCGTGGAAGGCGCGAATATCCTCTCGCGCAACTTGATGATCTTCGGCCAGGGTGCGATTCGTTGCCATCCGTTCGTGCTCAAGGAAATGGCCCTGGCCGGTCGTGAAGACCATGACCAGGCGTTGAAGGAGTTCGATGGCCTGCTGATGCAACATATCGGTTTCGCCGTGAGCAACGCCGCCAGTACATTGGTATTGAACCTGGGCATCGGTCACTTCGAAAAGGCCCCGGGCAACCGTCTGAGCCAGGGTTATTTCCGCGCGCTGAACCGCCAGGCCGCCGCGTTCGCCCTGCTCGCGGACCTGAGCATGATGCTGCTGGGCGGCGAGTTGAAACGCCGCGAACGCCTGTCGGCGCGCCTGGGTGATGTGCTGAGCCACATGTACCTGGCCTCGGCGGCGCTCAAGCGCTACCACGACCTGGATTCGCCGGACCACCTGGAACCGCTGTTCGCCTGGGCCATGGAGGAAAGCCTTGGCCAATCCGAGCGTGCGCTGGATGAACTGCTGAGCAACTTCCCGAATAAAATCCTGGGCTGCCTGTTGCGGGTGATCGTGTTCCCGTTCGGGCGTCGTCATACCGGGCCATCCGATGCATTGGATGCCGAGGTTGCCGCCGTGATCGGCCGCGCCAAGGGCGACCCGACCCTGGAAGAGTTGCTGGCGGGCTGCTATCGCCCACAATCGGCGGAAGATCCGGTGGGCGCGCTGCAACACGCCTATGACCTGCTCGGCGCCAGCCATCCCCTGCAGAAAAAACTGCACACCGCGCTCAAGAGCGGACAGGTCAAACCGACTGCCGGTGAGTCCGCCATCGACGCCGCGCTGCACGCCGGCGTGCTGCAACCGGCCGAAGCGCAAACCCTGCGCGACGCCGAAGCGGCGCGTCGCAAGGTGATCGACGTGGATGATTTCAGCAAGGACGAGCTGATGCAGGCTGAGGGTAAAGTCCGCTGATACCGGCGGTCATATAAAAACGGGCGCGAGAGGCATATACTCTCGCGCCCGTTTTTGCTTTAGAGGACTTATCTCGTGTCCAACGTCGTTGCCGATCATCTCGCCTTGCTCGACCACCTGCGTAGCATCCTGGTTGCCGTCGGCGAAGCCGAACAGGTACCCGAGGAAAGCCATTCGCTGTTTCTGGAACGTTTCGACGAACTGCGCGCCCTGCTGCCCGTCGATCCCATCGAAAGCCAGTACCTGGGCCAGGACCTGATGAGCCAGGTCATCCTGCGCTACCCGCAGATCGCCCACCTGGTGCCGCGCGATCTGCTGTGGTTCTTTGGCGGTGATTGCCTGCATTTCATGCCCGACGAAGAACTGGACCTGTACCAGGCCCTTGAAGAACGTCGCTATGAAGCCGAGCTGAACGACGAACCGTTCGACTGGAACCAGGAAAAGCAACTGCTGGCCATGCCGGATGACCAGAGCAAGCACTGATTATCAGGGGCTTGTGTGGGAGGGGGCTTGCCCCCGATGAGCATAGGTATCTACACAATTTTGGTGCGACACCGCACCTGTGGCGAGGGAGCTAACGCGTATCTACCTGACGCTCCGAGGTC
>NZ_CVTU01000093.1:2776-4753 GCF_900004965.1 Pseudomonas sp. 44 R 15 | reverse complement strand
CGTTCGGCCAGCGTGGTTTAACGGGGCGCCTGAGATCAAAAGCAGATCAAGATCAAGAGCGGCTCGCTTCGCATCGTGGTTACGGTTGAGCGCTACAGGGTTGTGTAGATGCCTATGCCCCGATAGCGGCGCATCAGTCAACACATTCGGTGACTGACACACCGCCATCGGGGGCAAGCCCCCTCCCACATGTTTAACCCCATTTCTACCGACTGCGCAGTGTCGGCTCCTTCGCCATGCACTCCACCAGATAATCAATAAACACGCGCAGCTTGGGCGGCAAGTAGCGCGTAGGCGAATGCAACAACCACGCCTCGCCGTGGTAAGACGCGATAAAATCCCACGCCGGCAATACCTGCACCAACCGTCCCTCTTCCAAGGCGTGCCGCGCCGTGAAATACGGCAAGCTGCCAATCCCCACATGCTGCAACACGGCATCCAGCCGCACGCCCGTGTGGTTCGCCGCATACCGCCCGCGCACACCGACCGTCACCGCCTTGCCGTCCCGACGAAACTTCCAGCGTGAGTCACCGGGGGTTTCGCCCAGATAGATGCAACTGTGCTCCAGCAGATCATGGGGATGGCTCGGCGTGCCATGCTCGGCCAGGTACTGCGGCGTTGCGCAGAGCAAATGTTCGATCGGCAATAATTGCCGCCCGACCAGACCGGGCGGCGGGCTGTCGGTGATGCGGATGCTGAGGTCGACATTGTCGTCGATCAGATCCACAGGCCGATCCTCAAGGATCAGTTGCACATCCACCTTGGGATAGCGCCGCAGGAACGCCGGCATATGCGGATGCACCACAAACCGCCCCACTGCCTTGGGCACGCTGACCCGCACCAGGCCCTCGGCTTCATGGGTAAATTGCCCGCTGATCTCCATTACCGAACGCGCCGCGCTGACCATCTCGCGGCACCGCTTGAACACCTCTTCGCCGCCCTCGCTAAGGCGCAGCTTGCGTGTGGTGCGTTGCAACAGGCGGGTTGCCAGTGCCTGTTCCAGGCGCGAAATACTGCGGCTCACCGCCGAGGGTGAAACGCCCAGTTGCCGCGCCGCTTCGGAGAAACTGCCGGTTTCGACCACCTTGACGAAAATCGCCATTTCACCCAGCAGCGGCAAAGGAAGATTGATGCTCATGACGCACAGGTCCATTGATATTTGAATGGATTATCGCCTATCAGCGCACTATTTATACTGTGGCATCACCTGGATGCGGATGTACACGATGACCGAGCGCCTGTTTTTCACCCACGATCACCTGACAGCCGAGCTGGAAGTGCTGAGCTGCACGCCTCACGAAGAGCAATTTGCGGTGATCCTGCAATCGACGATTTTCCATCCCCAAGGCGGCGGCCAACCCTTCGACACCGGGTGGCTGGGCGACAGCCAGGTGCTGCGCGTCACGCAGGACGCAACGCATGTGGTGCATTACGTCAATCAACCCCTGGAACCCGGCCCCATCACGGCGCGGGTCGATGCATCACGCCGCGCGCTGCACACGCGCCTTCACTCAGCGGGACACCTGATTGGCAATGCCGGCGAACGCTTGGGCTGGATGCCGATCAAGGCGCATCATTGGCCGGGTGAAGGCAAGATTACTTTTATCCGCGGCGAAGCCGCGCAAGAGATGGATGCGCAGGTCCTCCAGCAACTGGTCAACCAGTGGATCGCCGCAGATTATCCACGCCACATGACGCTGGAAGAAGGCACCCGAGAAGTCGGCTTCGGTGAATTGCCGGCATACGCGTGCGGTGGCACGCATGTTCAAGCACTGAGCGAACTGGGTCAGGTAACGATCCTGGCCCTCTCGGAAAAAAAGGGCGCACTGTCGGTACGCTACGAAATCAACTGACACACCGAGCCTCAAAATGTGGGAGGGGCGTGCCCCCGATGAGCATAGGTATCTACACAATTTTGGTGCGACACCGCACCTGTGGCGAGGGAGCTAACGCGTATCTACCTGACGCTCCGAGGTC
>NZ_CVTU01000093.1:0-2698 GCF_900004965.1 Pseudomonas sp. 44 R 15 | reverse complement strand
GGCGCCTAGGATCAAAAGCAGATCAAGATCAAGAGCGGCTCGCTTCGCATCGTGGTTACGGTTGGGCGCTGCTGAGTTGTGTAGATACCTATGCCCCGATGAGGGAGTGTCAGTAGGCGCATTTTTGACTGAACCAACGCCATCGGGGGCAAGCCCCCTCCCACATTTGAGCCCAGGCTACACAGCCATCGCCCCCGCCCTGCCCGGCTCCACCACAAACGACTGCAACGTCGAGACCGTGGCTGCCGGGTCGCGTGGGTCGCTGATCACGCGAAAGTGCGTGAGCATCTTTCGCGCGTCCAATTCCACCGACACATAGCCACGCTGGCGACTGTCAAAAAACTTCACATGGGGATTGAGCGGCAGGATTTTCGTGAAGGCCTCATAGGGCGGGCCATCGGAGGTCACCGACGAGCCGACGAATTCAGTCGCCACAACCAGTGAGTCCGGGTCATTGGCATCGGCGTGCAGGTCCGTGGTCCAGAAAGAGTGGATATCCCCGCCCCAGAACACCGGGTTATTTACGCGGTTGCGCTGGATGGACGCCAGCATTCGCTTGCGGTTGGCCATATAGCCATCCCAGCCATCGGTCCAGCGGCCGACTTTGTGATGAGTCAGGTCACGCTGCATCAGCGGCGCCACCAACAAGTCCTGGGCGATCACATTCCACCGCGCCCTGGACTGGGCAAAGCCCTGGTCCAGCCAGGCTTCCTGCTGCCAGCCGAGCAAGGTGCGGGCGGGGTCACGCAAGTCGCTGCAGGGGGTGGTGACAATATGTCCTTGATGGCTGCCATCGGCCGCGATGCAAGGCTGCTCGGAACGGTACTGGCGGCCGTCGAGCACATGGAAGCGCGCGAGCCGCCCATAGTCCAGGCGCCGGTAAATGCGCATGTCCGGGCCCTGCGGCCGGCTGCTCGCACGCAGCGGCATATGTTCGTAGAACGCCTGGTAAGCCGCCGCCCGTTGCTGGAGAAACCGCGCCACGGGGATTTTCGGGTCCTGGGACCAGCGGTTGGCATAGTCATTCTGCACTTCGTGATCGTCCCAGGTCGCCACGCTGGGCGCGGCGGCGTGCAGGGCCTGCAAATCGGGATCGGTCTTGTACAGCGCGTAGCGGTTACGGTAGTCGCTCAAGCTCACCGCATTCCCGCTGCCGTGGGCGCGAAACACTTTGCCGGAGTCCGCCGCGTAGGAGCTGTCGTAAATATAGTCACCGAGAAAAAACACCAGGTCGGGACGCTCGGCAGCGAGATGACGGTAGGCACTGAAATACCCGCGCTCCCAATGCGAGCAGGAGACGAACCCGAGCCGGGCGGACGCCATCTCATGCCGCGCAGGCGTGGTGCGTGCCTGACCAATCGGACTCTGCGCGCCAAGGCCCTCGAACTGATACCAGTACGGCCGGCCCGTCGCCAACCCTACCACCTCGACATGTACCGAGTGGGCAAAATGCCCGGTCGCGATCACTTCGCCCTGTTGCACAATCCGCGTCATCGCCGCATCGCTGGCCACCCGCCAGCGCACCGGCACCGCACGCTGCAATCCACCGCGTCCGTCCTCGGCATTGAACAACGGCGCCAGGCGCGTCCATATCACAAAGCCATCCGGCAATGGGTCACCGGACGCTACGCCGAGGGTGAACGGATAATCCACCCCGGCACTGCGCGCAAACGGGCTGAGGATGGAAAACGCCGTAGCGACCGCCAGCCCGCCGAGTACTCGGCGTCGATCAGCGTCAACTGCGCTCTTCATGACCTGCGCTCGCGATCATCACACCCATTTTCAAGCACAGTAAATCTCTCGAATTGCGCCACGTCCCGCGCCTGCATGAGCACACTCGGGGTAAAGAAATGCGATAACAAACGACTCATGGGTAGGCGGCTCTCGATATAAATTTCTCGAGCATGTACGTCCTGGATGTCAGTTTCGTTACGCCCAAAAACTGACGGGTAAGTTTTCTGAAAGCCCCGTCCTAGAGCTTTCAAATCGCCAATTAAAGTTAACCATTCGGTCATTTTTGCTTGCTAGCGTGTTGCCCCTAATTCAATAACGGGGTAACGGAATGAGAACCTGGGATGAACCCAAGAAGCGCAAGGCGCACATCGAACTGATCCCGATGATCGACGTGATGATGTTCCTCCTGGTGTTTTTCGTACTGGTGAGCCTGAACGTAATTCCGGCCCTGGGCATGAAGACTCAGTTGCCCAGCGCCAGCAGTTCACAGCAGCTCAAACCGCAGAACAAATTCATCCTCACCCTGGGCCTGGAAGGCCAGTTGCAACTGGACGGCAAGGACCTCTCGGTGGACGCGCTGGTGCCGGCGCTGAAGGCGGCGCAAAAGCCCGATACCCAGTCGACGATCATCGTCAACAGCGACAAAGGCGTAGAGGTTTCGCGCCTGGTGGAAGTGATGGACACCCTGCGCCTGGGTGGCTTCACCTCCGTGTCCATTGCCACGCGTAAGTCCTGATCATGTACCTGCTGTTTCGAGTACGTCAGTGGCTGGGCAGTGTCCCGGCCTTGGTCGCGCTGGTGCTGATTGCACTGGGTATCCAGTCCCAGACCTTGAAGGTCGAGCCGGTGTACGACGAGTCGGCGGTCGAGCTGGCGTTGGTCGAGCCGGAGCCGGAGGTGGTCCCGCAGCCTGTGGTGGAACAGGCGCCGCCACCGCCGGTGATCGAAGACGAGGAAGCCGAGC
>NZ_CVTU01000094.1:9412-109300 GCF_900004965.1 Pseudomonas sp. 44 R 15 | reverse complement strand
CGCCCGCCGACACCCGTTGCTTCCCGATCAAAGACATCGAACTCAAAGGCGCCGACAGCCTGCCGGCCTCCGAGCGCGAGCGCCTGCTCAAGCCCTACGTCGGCCAATGCCTGGGCGTGTCCCAGCTCAACGACCTGCTCAAGGCCATCACCGACTACTACCTCGGCAAAGGCCGCGTCACCAGCCGCGCCTACCTGCCGCAGCAGGACCTGTCCACTGGCCACCTGCAAGTGCTGGTGGTGGAAGGCAAGCTCGAAGCCTTGCGCAGCGCCGAAGGCAGCACCGTGACCGAACGCGAACTGGCCATGGCGTTTCCCGGCAAGGTCGGCGAAGCGCTGAACCTGCGTGAAATCGAGCAACTGGTGGACCAGCTCAACCGCCTGCCGTCCAAACAGGCGCAAATGGAACTGACCCCCGGCAAGCAAGTCGGCGGCAGCGACGTGGTGGTCAAGAACACCGCGCAAAAGCCCTGGCGCGCCAGCCTGTCGCGCAATAACGACGGCCAGAAAAGCACCGGCGAACAGCAATGGGGCGCCGGCCTTGAATGGGACAGCCCGCTGGGCCTGGGCGACCAGTTGATTCTGCGCGGCGGCCATGACGCCATCAGCGACCACCAAAAAACCTCGAAAAACACCATGCTCTATTACAACGTGCCTTGGGGCTGGTGGAACTTCAGCTACACCTACAGCGAGAGCGACTACCGCACCTTCGGCGTGACCGACGACTTCAAATACAAGCAGGACGGCGACAACCAGAACCACCAACTGCGCGCCGAACGAGTGATCCACCGCGACGACGTGAGCAAGACCTCGGTCAACGTCGGCCTCGCGCACCTGCGCACCAACAACTACATCCTCGACGTGCGCACTGCGCCCAGCAGCAACCGCCTCAGCGAACTGCAATTGGGCGTCAACCACGGTCGGCGTATCGGCACGGCCTTCGTCAACCTGGACCTGGGCATGCAAAACGGCATCGGCCTGCTCGACGCCCAGTCCCAGGAAGAGCGCGACGCCTTCGGCCGCCGCCAGCCGAACTCGCGCTACCGCAAATACACCGCCACCGTCAGCTACCTGCAACCGTTCAGTCTGTGGGGCGAGTCGTTCAGCTTCAGCAGCCTGGCCACCGGTCAACGCAGTGAAGACCCGCTGTTCTCGCCCCAGCGCATGAGCCTCGGCGGCTCGGCTTCGGTGCGCGGTTTCAAGGACCAGTTGCTGACCGGCGACAGCGGCGGCTACTGGCGCAACGAAGTGCGCTGGGCGCGCCCGGTGACCCTCGACTGGATGCGCCCGGCCTTCTTCGAATACGGCGCCAGCGTCGGCTACGACCAGGGCGTGATCCGCAACGACCGCTACAACGACAACGTTCATGGCCGCGTGTCCAGCAACTCCCTGGAGCTGTTCGCCCGAGGCAAGAACGTCAGCACCAGCGTGACCTTTGCCAACTCGCTGGAAAGACCCGGAGTCGTCACCGAGCGCGAAGCGCCGATCTACTTCCGCCTGGATTTCTTCCTGTAATTCAACGTTGCGCCGCAGCGAGAAACTGAAAATGGACGTTCGACAATTTGCCTTCCTGGCCCGCCAACCTTCCGCCACCCTGAAACCGCGAAACGCGTTCTTCGGCCTGCCCAAACGCGGGCTGGCGTTGATCCTCGCCAACGCACTGTTCTGGCAACCGCTGCTGGCCCAGGCCGAGGGCATCGTGGTCAGTGCGCCGGGTACCACTGTGGGCGCGGCGGGCAATGGCGTGCCGGTGGTGAACATCGCCACGCCCAACGGCGCAGGCTTGTCCCATAACCAGTTCCAGCAGTACAACGTCGGCCCCAACGGCGTGATTCTCAACAACGCCAACGGCGCGCTGCAAAACACCCAACTGGGCGGGATCATTGTCGGCAACCCCAACCTCAAGGGCGGCGCGGCCAGCGTCATTCTTAACGAAGTCAACGGCGGCAGCGCCAGTCAGTTGCGCGGTTATACCGAAGTGGCGGGGCAGTCGGCCAAGGTCATCGTGGCCAACCCGTACGGCGTGACCTGCGCCGGTTGCGGCTTCATCAACACGCCCAACGTCACCCTCACCACCGGCAAACCCATCATCGACCCCACCGGCCAGCTGAAAAGCTACCAGGTCGATGGCGGCGCCGTGACCATCGATGGCGAAGGCCTGAACGCCAGCAACGTCGACCGCTTCGACATCATCACCCGCTCGGCCAAGATCAATGCACAAATCAACGCCCGCGAACTCAACGTCATCGCCGGGCGCAACGACGTCGATGCACAAAGCCTGAAAACCACCGCCCGCGCCGATGACGGCAGCGCCAAACCCGAGCTTGCGATCGACTCGTCGGCCCTGGGCGGCATGTACGCCGGCGCGATCAAACTGGTGGGCACCGAAGCCGGTGTGGGCGTGAAGCTCGATGGCACCCTGGCGGCCAGTGGTGGGGATATCCAGCTTGATGCCAACGGGCGCTTGAGCATGGTCAATGCCAAGGCCAGCGAAGCGGTGGTGATCAAGGCCGACCAGCTTGATGCCACGGGCGCGGTGTATGCCGGTACCCGAATCGATGCGCAAACCACCACAGGCTTGAGCAACCAGAAAAGCTTCGCCGCGCGCGACAGCATCAGCCTGACCAGCAGCGGGCAGGTGATCAACAACGGCATCATCGAGGCCGGCGTGAATGCCGATGAAAGCCGCAATACCAACGGCGACGTCAACCTGACGGCGGCGAGCCTGAAAAACAGCCAAAGCGTGGTTGCCAGTCGCACCCTGACGGTCGCCGCTGCACAAACCCTGGATAACCAGGGCGGCACCTTGAGCGGTGTGAAAACCGTGGCCAGCGCAGGCCAGTTCGATAACCGGGGCGGCCGGGTTCTGGGGGCCGACGCGCTCAAGGTCAATGCCACCGGCCTGGATAACCGAGCGGCTGGCCTGGTGCACAGTGATAACAGCACCGACGTCACAGTGACGGCTGCTCTGGATAACCGGAACGGCCGAGTAATAGGCCTCAAGAACCTGACGCTCAACGCCGGGCAATTGACCAACGATAACGGCTTGGTCGCAAGCCAGGAACAGACCCAGGTAACGGCCGGGGCGTTGAGCAACCGGGCGGGCGAAATTTCCGCCCAGCAAACCACCCTTAGCGCCACGTCGCTGGATAACCGTTCCGGCAAACTGCTGGGCAGCGAACTCAACGTGACCGCCAGCGGCGCCATTGATAACCGCCTGGGGATTTTCTCCGCCACCAGCCTGCTGACGGTGCAAGCCGCAAGCCTGGATAATAGCGACCAAGGCTCCGTCGCCAGCCAGGGCAACCTGATCGCGACCATCGCCGGGCTGCTCGACAATCACAATCAAGGCAACCTGGTCAGCCAAGCGGCCCAGCAGGTTCGGGTCGGTCAACTGAACAACGCCCAGGCTGGGCTGGTATCGAGTAAAACCACCCTGGCGCTGCACGGCGATACCCTGGCCAACCAGGGCGGCCTGGTGATCGCTGATGGGGCATTGACCCTGACCGGTGGCAGCGTCGACAACAGCAATGGCGGCCAACTGAGCAGTGATAGCCGGTTGACGCTCAATGCCAACCATCTGGAAAACGGCGCCGGTCGAATCAGTGCCAAGGGCGATCTGCAGGCCACCGTCGGCGTGCTCAACCAGCAAGCGGGTGAGTTGGTCAGTGAAGGCGTGCTGAGCCTTACTGGCACCTCGGTGGACAACCGCAACGGCGGTCTCATTGCCGCCACCAACGGCGTTGATTTGCGCAGCCAAGCCGTGCTCAACCAGCAAGGCGAGATCTCCAGCCAGGCCAAGGTGCTGCTGGTGGCCGACCAGTTGAACAACAACGCCGGCAAGGTGATTGGTGACAGCGGCTTGAGCCTGACCGTGCAACGCCTGCTCAACCAGAGCAAAGGCCTGCTGGCGGGACGCGAGGGCCTCGTACTGAACGGCGGTCAACTGGATAACAGCTTGGGCGGCCGCATCACCAGCCAGAAAGGCCTGAATATCAACCTGACCGGTGACCTGCTCAACCATGACCAAGGCACCTTGCTCAGTGAAGGCGCGTTAACGGTGAAGGCTGGCACGCTGGACAACCGCCAGGGCGGCATTCTGTCCGCCGCCAACGCGCTGTCGATCACAACGGACGGCCAACTGAACAATCAGGCGGGCAAGCTGCTGGCCGATGGCAAGGCCACCTTGGTGAGCGCGGCGCTGAACAACAGCCAGGGCGGTGTGATCAGCGCCAAGCAACAGGTTGACGTGCGCAGCGCGGGTCTGGACAACAGCCAGCGCGGCAGCATCAGCAGTGACGCCGGCATCACCCTCAATGCCGGGCAACTGGACAACAGCCAGCAAGGTTCGATCTTTGCCAAGTCCACGGTCAAGGCCACCCTGACCGGGCTGGACCAACATGATCGTGGCGAATTGGTCAGCGATACCCACATCGATCTGGACTTGAGCCATGGGCAGCTGATCAACCGCGATCACGGGCTGATTGCGACCCCCGGCCAATTACTGCTGAGCAACCTGGGCAGCGTCGACAACAGCCAGGGCGGCGAGATTTCCAGCACCCAATCCTTCCTGTTGACGGCCGACGCGCTGAACAACCGGGGCGGCAAAGTCATCAGTGGCGACAGCCTTCAGGTGCGCATCGCCAAG
The DNA here is from genome assembly GCF_900004965.1 of Pseudomonas sp. 44 R 15. Lineage (NCBI taxonomy): Bacteria > Pseudomonadati > Pseudomonadota > Gammaproteobacteria > Pseudomonadales > Pseudomonadaceae > Pseudomonas > Pseudomonas sp. 44 R 15. Next base: position 104,653 of record NZ_CVTU01000094.1, on the reverse strand, counting down.
GCGCTGGATAACAGCGTCGAAGGTGTGTTGTCAGCCAAGCACCTCTTGCAGGTGGATGCCGATAGCCTGGATAACCAGGCCGGTGGCGCCCTCGCCAGCCGTGGCGCGCTGGACCTGAAGGTCACAGGCCTTCTGGACAACCATAACCAGGGGCTGATTTCTGCTGCCACTGCGCTGACTACAACCTCCGGCTCATTGAACAACAGCGACAAGGGCCGTCTCTCGGCCGGCACGCTGCAGACGCTCAACACCGGCGCGCTGGATAACCGCCAGGGCGGGCAACTGGTCAGCGATGGCAGCCTGACGGTGACCGCTGCCGATGTGGATAACCGCAGCGGCGTGATTGGCAGCCAGCACGCCTTGAACCTGACCGTCGCCAATCTCGACAACAGTGCGGGCCTGATCAATAGCCAAAGCGATCTCACCTTGGCAGGCCAGCGTGTGGACTCAAGCCAGGGCGGAGAAATCTCGTCCAAGGGCGACTTGAAACTCACGGTCCAGAAGCTGATCCAGCGCCAGGGCCGCTTGATCGGCGAACGCGCCGTGAGCCTCGACCTGCAAGGCGGCGATCTGGACAACAGCGCGGGCTTGATCAGCGCCAATGGACCGTTGACCTTCGCGCGCCTGGCCAACCTGACCAACCGTGAACAAGGCGAAATCTCCAGCCAGGCGGCGTTCAGCGTGGCCGCCAAGCGCATTGATAACGGTGATCGCGGGGTCATCCTCAGTGCCGATCAATTGCGTCTCGAAGCGGATGCCGTGGTCAATGCTGACAAGGGTTTGATCTCCGGCTGGAATGGCCTGACGGTCGTCGGGGGCAGCCTGGACAACAGCGCCGAGGGCACGTTGTCGAGCAAGAGCGGTACCCTGCTCACCACGCTCACCGGCACGCTGGATAACCACGCGGCAGGTGCCCTGGTCAGTCAGGGCACGCAAACCATCAGCGCGGCCAGCCTGAACAATGATCAAGGGATCATCTCAGGCCAGGCGGATGTCAACCTCACCGTCGCCGGGCGCCTGGACAACAGCAACGGCGGCTTGATTTCCGCCGGTCAGCACCTGGGTTTCAACCATGCCCAGAGTGAAATCCTCAACCGTGGCGGCCAGATCAGTGCTGCCAACATCACCCTGGTTGGCCAAAGCCTGGACAACAGCGCCGGTCAACTGATCAGCCAGGGCACCCTGGAAGGCACCCTCAGCGGTGCGCTGATCAACGCCAACAACGCCCGTCTGGCCAGTGGCGCAGCCTTGCTGCTGAACGCGTCGAGCCTGGACAACCGGGGCGGCCAACTGGTCAGCCAGGACCGGCTCGACCTGACCCTCGCCGACGATCTGGATAACCGCGACAAAGGCACCCTCGCCAGCCAGAAAGACCTGGTGATCAAGCTGTTGGCCGGTGACATCAACAACCAGCAGGACGGCCTGATTTTCAGCCAGAAGGGCAAGCTCGATCTGGCCGCCCGAACCCTGAATAACCAGAAAGGCACGCTGCAAAGCCAAGTCGATAACCGGCTACGTTTGAGTGGCGCCCTGAACAACCAGGGCGGCCGGGTCGACAGCCTCAGTGGCAACCTGGACCTGCAAACCGCCAGTGTGGTCAACAGCGCCGGCGGCATACTCAACAGCAGCAAGGGCTGGATCAAACTGGTCAGCGGCCTGTTCGACAACGGCAGCGGGATCACCCAGGCGCAATCGCTGGACATCACCGCCAACGGCGGCTTGCTCAACCAACTGGGGCACCTCTCGGCCCTGGGCGGTGAAAACCGTATCGTCACCAGCACCTTGAATAACCAGGGTGGCGGTGTGTATGCCGACACCTTGCTCAAGGTCACGGCCCAGGATTTCGATAACCAGGGCACGGCTGCCGGCAATGGCGGCAAGGTCGGCGCGCGCACCATCGACTTCGGCCTGACAGGCGCCCTGAGCAACCGCTTTGGCCTGATCGAAAGCGACGACACCCTGGGCCTCACCGCGCAAACCGTCAGCAACGTGGGCGGTACGCTGCGGGCCATGGGCCGCACCGGTTCCACCCGCATCAGCACACAGGGGCTGTTCGATAACCGCCTCGGTGCGCTGGAAAGCGCCAATGAAGCGCTCGACCTGCAAGCGGCCAGCCTGGACAACAACGGCGGGCGCATCGTGCATACCGGCAGCGGCACATTCGACCTGACGTCCGACCAGGTCACCCGTGCCGGCGGCAGCTTCATCACCAGCGGCCAACTGGACATCACGGCCGCCAAGTGGACCAACAGCAGCGTAATTCAGGCCGCACGCCTGAACCTCGACATCGGCGAGTTCACCCAGACCGCCAGCGGCCAGTTGCTGGGCGCACAAAGCCTGACCGGCGTCGGCGGCACCTGGACCAACGAAGGCCTGCTGGCCAGCGATGGCACCCTCAACCTGACACTGACCGGTGGCTACAGCGGCAACGGCCGCGTCAGCAGCCTGGGCGCCATGAGCCTCACCAGCGCCCGCATGGACCTGGGCGATAACGCACGCATTGCCGGCGGTGCACTTACCCGGATCAACAGCACCACCCTGAACAATCGCGGGCGCCTGACCGCCATCGGCGACCTGACCGTCAACGCCACCACCTTGAACAACTACGGCACCCTGGGCGGCGCTGGAAAGGTCCGCCTGAACGCCACTCACCTGCTCAACGAAAAGGGCCTGGTCTTCAGCGGCAGCGACATGACGTTGCGCGTCAATGATTTCAGCAACCGCTATGGCGACGTCTACAGCCTGGGCGGCCTGGACATCGCCCGCGACGACGCCAACGGGCGCAGCGTCCTGATCGAAAACGTCTCCGGCACCCTGGAAAGCACCGGCAACATGCGTTTGCTGGCCGACACCCTGAGCAACCGCCGCGACCAATTCAGCACCGAAATGAAACTGGTGTCGGGCAGCTTCGACACCTACTACGACGACTTCTGTGACGGCAAGGGCTGTGAAGTGCACTTCCGCTCGGTTGAGCGCTACGAGGACGTCGTCACCGGCAGTTCCCCCACGGCGTATATCTCATCGGGTGCAGGCCTGACCGTTGGCGCGCAAACCGTCGACAACCTCTACAGCTCAATCTCGGCTGCGGGCAATATCCAGATCGATACTGGTGTACTGAACAACACAGGCGCAGCAGGTGGCGAAGATCGCCACTTCGACTCGGAGTTCTATACCCGCAACGACAGCGTCTACAACACGTTTATCACTCGCAGGGATCAGTTCAACCTCTACAACAACCCCAACTCGGCCGACTACCGTCCCGGCGAAATGACCATCGCCAAGCTGAGAGACGGGATCGGTAACTTCTACAACGACTCCAGTTATGTCGTCGCCACCGCCGGACGTGTGATTGCCCCCGCTGTTATTCAGGCGGCCGGTTCCGTCACCGTTAACGCCACGCAGCAAATCAACAACAGCGTGATCCGCGCCAACGCCACGGATATCAATACGCCGGCGCAAAACCGCAACACCAACTCCGACGTGTTTGCCTCCACGGTCAAACCGGCGATCACCGCGCAACTGCCGCCGGACCTGGCCCAGCGTCAGGTCAATCCGGTGACCTTGCCTGGCTTCAGTTTGCCGACCACTCAGAACGGCTTGTTCCGCCTCAGCGGCCAGGCCGCAAAGGCCGGCGCAGCGGGTAAAACCGCCACCGGCAGCGCTGACTTCAGCGTGAACGGGCGAGTGGTCAGCGCCGCCGAGCGCGAGAAAACCCTCGACTACAGCGCCGTGCAAGAACGCGGCTTCAGCCTCGATGGCCAGCCGGTCAGCGGCGCGGTCACTGGCCAGGGCCCGCGGGTGCTGGACAGCCGCGCGCCTTCGGTCACCCGCGTACAGGGTGTGCCGGACATTGCCCCGGTGGATAACAGCCACAAATACCTGATCGAAACCAACCCGGCGCTCACTGACCTCAAGCAGTTCATGAGCTCCGACTACCTGCTCGGCAAACTCGGCTACAACCCTGACGCCAGCTGGAAGCGCCTGGGCGACGGCCTCTACGAGCAGCGCCTGATCCGCGAAGCCGTGGTCGCCCGCACCGGCCAGCGCTACATCAACGGCCTCGCCAGCGACGACGCGCTGTTCCGCTACCTGATGGACAACGCCATCTCCTACAAGGACTCGCTCAACCTGCAACTGGGCGTGTCGCTGACCGCCGAGCAAGTGGCGGCGCTGACCCACGACATCGTCTGGATGGAAGAGGCCGAGGTCAACGGCGAGAAAGTCCTGACCCCCGTGCTTTACCTGGCCCAGGCCAACAACCGCCTGGCCCCCAACGGCGCGCTGATCCAGGGCCAGGACGTGAGCCTGATCAGCGGTGGCGACCTTCACAACAGCGGCACCCTGCGCGCCACCAACAACCTGAGCATGGTCGCGGGCAACATCGACAACAGCGGCCTGATGCAAGCCGGCAACCGCCTGGAAATGCTCGCCACCGACTCGATCCGCAACAGCCGTGGCGGCATCATCACCGGCCGCGACATCAGCGCCACGGCCGTGACCGGCGACATCATCAACGAGCGCACCGTCACCACCTTCAAGCGTGACGGCGAGCGATTCCAACTGCGCGACGACGTGGCCAGCGATGCTTCGCGCTTCGAAGCTACCGATACCTTGAGGCTTAACGCCGGCCGGGATGTGCTCAACGTAGGCAGCACGCTGAAAGCGGGCGGCAACGCCAGTGTGACCGCGGGCCGCGACGTAGTGATCGCCAGCCAGACCGAAGAAGACAGCGCCGCCTACCAGCGCCGCCGGGTCAAAAGCACTGAACAAACCCTGCTGCAACACGGCTCCAGCGTGGAGGTGGGCGGCAACCTCGCCATCGACGCCCGCCGCGACATCGCCGTGGTCGCCAGCACCGTCAGCGCGGCCAAAGACCTGAGCGTCAAAGCCGGCGAAAACCTGACCCTGGCCGCTGCCGCCAACGAACAGCACGACTACTCCAAAGGCAAAAAAGGCCAGACCAAAACCACCACCCAACTGGACAGCGTCACCCAACAAAGCGCCGAACTCAAAGCCGGCGGCGACCTGATCGCCGTGGCCGGCACCGACCTGACCCTGGTCGCGAGCAAAATCAGCGCAGGCAACGAAGCGTACGTGCATGCCGATAACGAACTGCAACTGCTGGCCGCGCAAGACAGTCACTATTCGCTGTATGACATGAGCAAGAAGGGCAATTGGGGCAGCAAGAAGACCCAGCGGGATGAAGTGACCGATGTGAAGAATGTCGGGAGCGAGATCAAGACGGGGGGCGACCTGACGCTGGAAAGTGGTGGGGATCAGAAGTATCAAGCGGCGAAGCTCGACAGTGGCGGGGATATTGCGATTGTCAGTGGTGGGGCGGTGACGTTTGAGGCGGTGAAGGATCTGCATCAGGAGAGTCATGAGAAGAGCAAAAGCGACTTGGCGTGGAACAGTGCCAAGGGGAAGGGCGCTACAGACGAGACACTGCGTCAGACACAGATGGTGGCTCAGGGTGAGTTAGCTATCCGTGCTGCTGGCAAGATCAATATCGACATTAAACAAATTGATCAAAAAACAGTCAGCCAAACGATTGATGCGATGGTTCAAGCTGAACCTCAATTAGCGTGGATCAAGCAAGCCGAAGCCAACGGTCAAGTTGATTGGCGAGTTGTGAAGGAGATTCATGACAGTTGGGATTACAAGCACTCAGGTTTAGGTGCTGCACCCGCGCTGATTATCTCGATTGTCGCAAGCTTCTATCTGGGGCCTCTCGCCGGAGCCATGGCCAGCAACTTCGCTGTGGGCACTATCAATGGCGGCGGAGACATTGGTGCGGGCTTGAAAGCCGCAACCAATAAAAATGCGATTAAAGGCTATGCAACCCAGATGGTTACAAGCGGTATCTTGGCCGGCATAGATACCGCTGTGGCGGGTTGGAATCCCGACGGTCCTTTGATTCTGAATGCCAATGGTGTCAACAATCCAGGCTATTCCTCAAACATGCTGGATTGGAACACGGTTAGTGAGAACGTACTTCGAAGCAGCACACATGCATTAGTCACAGGCAGCGTTAACACTGCGATCAACGGCGGTAGTTTAAAAGATAATCTCGGTGCTGCGGCCATTTCGGAAGGTCTCGATCTCACAGCCGCTTTTGGAAATAAACAAGTCGGTGATTTAGCGGATTATCTGGAAGTCAGCCCTGGCACAGCCTCAAAAGTGTTCATGCATGCTGTCTTGGGCGGAGCACTTTCATCTGCCAAGGGCGGTGATTTTAAAACAGGCGCACTTGCAGGGGCTGCTGCGGAAGGATTGACGACTATTGCGACAGAGAATCTTGGTAAATACCTGGATTCTCAGCTTGCTACGAATCCTCAGTTTAAAGTGGCCACCGCTCAAGTTATTGGGGTGTTGGCGGGCGCTCTGGGTAATGGTGATCCCGAGACAGCCAGTTGGGTGGCGGGGAATGCTCAGCGCTACAACGATTTCGTACATATGGGCGGTAATTGGGGAGCTGCTGCGACCAGTCTCGGCGCTGAAATGATCGAGCAAGGCAAGACACCTGATGAGATCTCTGAGGCGTTCAGATCCTTGGCCAGAAGCGATGGGTATGAGGGGCCGGGCCATGATTATGTTGCTGGCTGGGTCTATATACCTGGTGCTCTCGGGCTGGCAGTGGCTACACCTGAACTGTTGATGGGGTGCGCGTTTGCTCCGCTGGCCTGCAACCAGGCTGCAATAGCCGCTGCGGAAGTGGCGGGCGGGAATGCTACTCTCGGGGGGACGGCGTTTGGTGTGTTTGGTGGCGGGGCGCTGGCTGTTGCGGGTGGTGTAAAAACGGTTGCAAAAGCTGCGGCAAATGGAAGTGGGCCAGCTAAGGGCTTCTTAGAAGTCAGTGATGCATATTCGTCCTCTAAAGCTGTACAAGGGTTGAGTAATTCAAAACCTATTGACTTTATTTACGATCCGGCTAGTCAGCGCTTCATCATGGGGCGGAATCAATTTGGGCATGATGGGATATTGGATGCTGGAAAAATCCCTTCATCTGACGCTATCGTCGGCGGGGGGATCTGGAAGGAAAATGGAGTTCTTCGAACCTATGAATGGAGCGGACATTACGGGATGAACTGGACTCCCGAGCTTCGTGAGCAGTTCAAGTCCTTTATGAGCAGCCATGGGGTGGATGTTACCCATACTCCCGGGATATCTAGATGATAGATGATCTGAAAAAAAAGCTATTGATGGAGCTCGGTAAACTAGATGCTCCATGGATAAAAAAAATTGAGTACAACTCTGAAGGGGCTAATTTGAGTTGGCTTCCTGTAGCAAAGTTGTGTGGGGGGCGTTTTCTTTTGGGGCTTACTTCCAAGGGGCTTTGGGCTAGATCGACAGAGTCTGTTGTTCAGACAGTCAGCGACGAAACTACGTGTGTATTTTTTCTGCCAGTGTTAGAAGATCTACCAGAAGTGGTTCGTTGCAAGATGATCGATGGGCTTAAAGGTTATGGGCTTTCCGAGGAGTTCATAGACTTATTTCCATTTGAGCAAATTGTTTTGGCAGGTCTTAGAAGTCAGAGTGAGTACTGGTCTGGTTTGGCGTTGAAATGGGCTTTATTCGTCCCGAGATCTAATAGCTTAGAGGCGGAGCTGGAGGCGTTGAGTAAAGATGGAGAGACTCAAAAAATACGTCACTCGGCCAGAAAAATAGCTAAGCAGCTAAAAGTTTTGGGGAAATAGGGGGCAGATCAAATTTTTGGGTTTTTATAGTTCAGCAGAGCTGCTCTTTAAAAATATGATTTATTTTTTTTCACTCTATTTGTTTTGGCCTGTTGATAGACGGCTAAGCCGTAAATTCTTATCCAGTTAGGAAGAATAGTGGTCTGACCCCTATTTTTCCAGATGCGAGGAACTAAGATGCTATTCGCGAAAAAATTGCCGGATTGGCTCGTGGCGTGCTTCCGCATTGCGCTACTTGGCGAGATATACCCTAATATTAGAGCCATCGCCGCCGGATATCATGATGGTGGTTTTGTGTTAATTCGATACTATCTTGATCGTCAGCCAACAGCCTTTGATTTGGAGAGCCTGGAGGTTGTAGCTACAAATTTAGATGCACTGGGAGGGAAAGAGCAGGCGATCAACAAAATTGATATCCAGTGCGTGCATGCGGCGGATGCTAAGCGAGATTTAGATCCGATTAGTGGATTTGTATACTCTAGGCGAGAGCACGAATAAAATGGTCCAAAAGGCACTGCCACGATTGGAGGTCAAGCAGCTTCTACACTTCCGAAGACCTTTGGCGAGTCGGTCCTCGGTCATAACACCCAGATTGGTGCGCGAAATAGTAAAGCGGGGAAAAATGGGGTCAGACCACTATTCTTCTGGCGGAGCACTAAACGTGGTCTGACCCCTGTTTTTCCTGTTTTTAGTCCATCGCCCTTTCGATATTCGAGATTTCTCGCAATGGGTCAGCGCCTTGCGCTGTTCCGTCCACTTTGATGAGCAAACTCGGCCTTATCGGAAATTATCTCTAGCAGGCTTTCGATTATCTCGAAAAGTGAGCGGCCTGATGCCCGTTTTATAGGAGCTAAGGGCCTCAAGAGGGCCTACGTCATCTCAAAAACACGGCTCAGATAAGTGAAAAGCGTTGGAGAAAAGCTCTGCTCCAGGCCACGTAGCACTTATTTACAACGAAACCCCTCCGGCATCGTAACCGTGTAATTACGCTGCACCCGATCCTGGAAATTCAGATTGCGCAGCCCCTGTTCCACCAAAAAGGCTTCCACCTTCGCGGCCTGGCAGTCGTCGTTGTAGGACGATGCCCGCAGCACGTACACCGCGCGCTTGCTCGCCTCATCCCGGGCGGTGGCCCTGAACGTGGTGAGGGTGGTGTAACCGGTGCGCTCAGAGGTGCCTACGGGGCCGTAGGTGGTGTTTGGGGTGCTGGTGCAGGTCAGCTGGTCGGTTTTCTTTTTGTTCTTCTTGCACTGCGTGGTGGTGCTGTTTGCCACCTGGCCGTATTCGGTGGCGGTATAGCGGTAGGTGACTTGCTTGCTGTCGACGTCCAGGGTGACGGTCATTTTGATCGGTGCATGGTCTTTGGGCAGGGTGGTGTCGGTGAAGACATTGCGAAAGCCCTGGTCCTTCATGGCGCTGACCATGTCGCGCAGGTAGTAGCGGGCGTTGAGCGCGTTTTCGTCGCTGCCGCCGGTGGACGTCACCAGTACGGTGGCCTGGCGGTCGAAGTGGTAGTCGGGGTCAGGCGTTGCGTTGATTGCTACGTCCATTTGCGTGGCGCATCCACTGAGCATTGCGGTCAGTAGCAAGAGCGTGCAGAGCAAGAAGCGGGTCATGGAAAAAACCTTACAACTGGGAATTGGGTAAAGGCTGGACGATTGAGTCCAGCGAAAAACAACCCTCAATCGTGCTGCTGCGACATCGTGACCGCACGCAGCCGGCCGCCATTAAATCGCAGGCAATAAAAAACCCCAAGGAACACATTGTTCCTTGGGGTTTCTCGGTATTTTGGTGCCCAGAGACGGAATCGAACCGCCGACACGGGGATTTTCAATCCCCTGCTCTACCGACTGAGCTATCTGGGCAACGGGGCGCATTAAACGGGTTTTTCAGGGGGTCGTCAAGCAAGTTTTCAAAAAATATTTAATTATTACCGTCGCTTACGTGCAGACCCCGGTTTTTGATCAATTATTGAGCAGGTGGTACGTAGCCGTCGGCCTTGGCGTAATCCTCGCCGGAAAAGAACTTGTCCATTTCGCCCTGCAGGTATTTGCGGTCTTCGGCGTTCATCATGTTCAAGCGTTTTTCGTTGATGAGCAGGGTCTGGTGTTTTTGCCAGTCGGCCCACGCCTTGGCGGAGACGTTATCGTAGATGTCCTGGCCTTTGGCACCCGGAAAAGGGGCGCGTTCGAGGGCGGGCAGTTCTTCGTGGTACTTGCGGCACATGATGGTGCGGGTCATGACGACTCTCCTGCGTTCAATACTTCAGCCGCGCGCTTCAGCAGTTTTTTCACCGGGGCGGCAAGGCCCAGGCGCGGTGGGGTGGCGAGGTTATACCAGAGCCAGTCGGCCTCGGCCACGTGATGGGCGCTTTCCTCGACCTGGACCAGCCAGGGTTCGATGGCCAGCTGGAAGTGGCTGAAGGTGTGGATCAGCCCCGGCAGTTCCTGATGTTTGCCCAAGGCCAGCGCGTGCTGGTTGGCCAGATGATCCAGGTCTTCCAGGTCGTCCAGCTCCGGCAGGCTCCATAAACCGCCCCACAGGCCCGTGGAGGGGCGACGGTAAAGCAGGATCGCGCCCTCGGCATTGGCGAGCATCGGCATCAGCGTGCGCTTCTGGGGGATGGTCTTGCGTGGCTTGGGGATCGGGTAGCGCGTCTCCAGGCCAAGCATGTGGGCTTCGCAGCCTTTTTCCAGCGGGCACAGCAGGCAGCTGGGTTTGCTGCGGGTACAGAGTGTGGCGCCCATGTCCATCATCGCCTGGGTGTAGGCGTTGACGCGGTCGTGTGGCGTAAAGCGCTCTGCGGTCGCCCACAGCTGCTTGGCGACCTTGGGTTCGCCCGGGTAGCCCTCTTGCGCGGTAAAGCGTGCCAGCACGCGCTTGACGTTGCCGTCGAGGATCGGCGCGCGCAGGCCCATGCTCAGGCTGGCAATTGCGCCGGCAGTGGACAGGCCGATGCCGGGCAGTTCGGTGAGTTTTTCGACATCCCTGGGAAACTCGCCGCCGTATTCGGCGACCACGATCTTTGCAGTCTTTTGCAGGTTGCGCGCCCGGGTGTAGTAACCCAGGCCGGTCCACAGGTGCAGCACTTCGTCTTCCGGCGCGGCGGCCAGTGCCTGGACCGTCGGCAAGGACGCCATGAACCGGTCGAAGTAATTGAGCACGGTGCTGACCTGGGTCTGTTGCAGCATGATCTCCGACACCCACACCCGATATGGCGTGATGCCCTGTTGCCAGGGCAGGTCGTGGCGACCGTGGCGGTCGTACCAGTCCAGCACCGCCTGTGAAAACTGCTCGTTTCTCATCGGTTGAACAGGCCTTTCAATGCGTCTTTAAGCTTGGGGTTGACCTTGTCGAGCTTCTCTTCGAGCTTATCGTTGAGACGGTTGCCCGCCGCTTTGATGGCGACCTGGCCGAGGCCGTCCTTGTCCAGGCGGCAGGCCTTGGCGCCCAGTTCCAGCGGGCCACGGCAACGCAGCGGCACTTCGATACCCTGGAAGTTGGCGCCGACCTGGCAGGCCGGGTCCGGCACGTCGCGCTGGTCGCCTTCGACGATGATGCCCACCCGGTAGTCCATGCCCAGTACGCGCAGGTCGACATCGCCATTGCCGTTGAGGGTCAGCCCCGGAATGCGCACTTTCAGGTCAGGGTTGCTGGCCACGCCGTTGCGCAACGTCAGGTTGCCGCGCAGTTCCTGGAAGGGCGTGTCCTTGCCTTGCGGCGTGGTGCTCAATGTTTTGCGGTTGAGCAGGGCGATACCGGTACACAGTTGTTGCTCGATGTTGGCGTTGAGCAGCACACCGTTGTTGATGACGATGCCGACGGTGCCGTTGAGGCTGTCGATCAAGGCCTTCTGGCTGTTGCCACGCCCGGTCAGGTTGCTGTCCAGGGTGACCAGGCCTTTGACTGGTGGGGTTTTCCCCTGGGCCTGCAGGATTTTTTCTACCGGTACCTGCTTGATATGGGTTTGCAGCGCCAGGAGCGGGGTGTCCTGGCGTACATCGAGGGTGCCGTTGGCCTGGAACGTGCCGTTGTAGAGGCCACCGCTCAGCGCGTCGAGGCTGAGCTGGCCATCGACGCCCGAGGCTTTCAGTACCGCGTTCTGGATCGGCAGCTGGCTCAAGGTGAGTTGGCCGAACGCAAGGTCCGCGTTGATATCCAGGCTGCGCAGGCGGGTCAGTGGCAGCAGTTTGTCACTGCTCCAGGCGGCTTTGGTCGGCGCTTCCGGCAGTGGGCTGTTACCGCCGGCGGCCATTGCACCGGCCTCGCTGCCTTGCACTTCGGCCTGGCGTGCGGCCGCCGTGCCTTTGGCGGCTTCGGATTTGGCCGGCAGGTAATTGTCGGCATTGAAGGTGTCGCCCTTGAGCTGCACGCGCAGTGACTGCTTGGCGAAATCATCCACGGCAACGCGACCGGTGAAGGTGCTGCCATCGAGTTTCAGGTTCAGGCCCTCCAGCGCGACATTGGTCGGCGTGCCTGTGAGGCGGCTGACCAGTTCGACTTTGCTCAGGCTGCCCGGTGCCATGGCCGGCAGAGGGTGGCCGACGCTCTCGAGAAACTTGGCCAGGTCAAACTGCGCGACCGACAGCGCGCCGCTGATCTGCGGGGTGTTGTTCAGGTCAGTGGCCCGCAGTTCGCCCAGTGCGCGCAATTGGTTGGCCGAGAGTTTCAGGTTGGTCCATTCGGCGATGTTGGCGGCAAGATCGACCAGCAATTGACCCTGGGTGGAGAAGGTCAGCGTCTTGCCCTGCAAGGGTTCGCCAGTGGCTTCGCCGCTCAGGCGCATGTCTTCGAACTGGTAGCGCTTGAGGGCGCGCTGGATGCGCAAGTTGCCGTTCAGCTCGGTCTTGAGGCGCATGACCGGCTGGTTGCTGCCCAGGAAAGCGGTGAGTTTCAGCGGAATATTGGCGCCTTCGTGGATGGCGCCGGCACTGAGCTGGATGCTTTCGGCGCTCAATTGCTTGCCAGTCTGTTCATCGTTGTATTCAACGCGGGCGTTGTTGATGGTCAGGCTGTCGATGTCCAGGCGGATCGGCTGCGGCGGTTTTTCCGGCTTGGCTTCAGCCACCGGTTCGGCCGGAGCCGGGGTGGCGGCACCCGGGGTTTCGTCGGGCAGGTTCTTGCCGATGTCTTCCCAGTTGCCGTGGCCGTTCTTGTCGCGGTTCAGGCGCAGGTTCAGGCCTTCGACCCGCACATCGCTCATCTGCACTTCGCGGCGCAGCAGCGGCAGCACACGTACCGACAGACCGAGCATCTGCAGGTCGGCAAACGGTTGGGTCGGATTGGTCAGGGTTGCCACGCCGGCTTCGTGCAGCTCCAGGCCCAGCCAGGGGAACAGGCTCCAGCCGATGTCGCCATTGAGCGTCAGCTCGATGTGGGCCTTGTCGCGGGCTATCTGGCGAATTTCTTCTTTGTAGTCGTTGGGATCGAAGAGATGGGTCAGGGCAAAGCCGAGAGCCACAATGATCAGCAACAGCCCGAGAAATACCAGACCCAGGATTTTGCCGAACGCTTTCATGGGCGAGTCCTTGTATGTCGATTTCAAAATTTAGCCGCAGAGTATAACGCCCGAAGGCCTGCATCAGTTCGTGGATCGTTACATTGTATCTACGACCAGCGAAACGGGATTTTGGCGTCAAATAAAACAGATAGGTTGAAAAAAGTGATGTCAATTTGGTTTTTCTCGTATCTGCAGGTGCTAATCTCTGCGCGTTCGTCCGCCTTCTGCGACGTATCGTCGCGCCAAAATGGAGCTTCACTCACAAAAACGGCCACGCATTGCGTGCAAGGCCGAGGGGAAGCGCGCCTGACGGATGCATACCAATAACTGGGGGAAACACCAATGAGCACTAGCACTGCGGCCGGTACCAATGCCGCACCGCCTGCGTTCCTGTCCAAGGAACGCATTATCGCCAAGCCCGGCTTCAACCGCTGGCTGGTTCCACCGGCCGCACTGGCCATCCATCTGTGCATCGGCATGGCCTACGGCTTCTCGGTGTTCTGGCTGCCGCTGTCCAAGGCGCTGGGCATCACTGCGCCGGTGGCCTGTGCGCCGGACATGAGCTTTATCGCCCAGGTCTTCTCGTCCCAATGCGACTGGCCCATCTCCATGCTGGGCTGGATCTACACCCTGTTCTTCATCTTCCTGGGCTGCTCGGCAGCGATCTGGGGCGGCTGGCTGGAACATGCCGGGCCGCGCAAGGCCGGTGTCGTCTCGGCGTTGTGCTGGTGCGGCGGCCTGCTGATCTCGGCGTTGGGTATCTATACCCACCAGATCTGGCTGATGTGGATCGGCTCCGGGGTCATCGGCGGTATCGGCCTGGGCCTGGGCTATATCTCGCCCGTATCGACCCTGATCAAGTGGTTCCCGGACAAGCGCGGCATGGCGACCGGCATGGCGATCATGGGCTTCGGCGGCGGCGCGATGGTCGGTGCACCGCTGGCGGCAGCACTGATGGGCCACTTCGCCTCGCCGACCAGCGTGGGCGTATGGCAGAGCTTCCTGGTGATGGCTGCGATCTACTTCGTGTTCATGATCGGCGGCGCCTTGTCCTATCGCGTTCCGCCGACCGGCTGGAAGCCTGAGGGCTGGACCGCGCCGGCGAAAAAAGCCAGCAACGCGATGATCACGCACCGTCATGTGCATGTGAACGTGGCGTGGAAGACCCCGCAATTTCGTCTGGTGTGGCTGGTGCTGTGCCTGAACGTGTCAGCCGGTATCGGCATCCTCGGCATGGCTTCGCCGCTGTTGCAGGAAGTGTTCGGCGGCAAATTGCTGGGGCTGGATGTACCGTTTGGTCAACTGGATGCCGGGCAACTTGCATCGATCGCCGCCATTGCGGCAGGCTTCACCGGCCTGTTGAGCCTGTTCAACATCGGTGGCCGGTTCTTCTGGGCGTCGTTCTCCGACTACCTGGGGCGCAAAAATACCTACTTCGTGTTCTTCGCCCTGGGCTTCGCCCTGTACGCGCTGATCCCGAACCTGGGGCACCTGGGCAACGTGGCACTGTTCGTGGCGGCGTTCTGCATCATCCTGTCGATGTACGGCGGTGGTTTTGCCACGGTCCCGGCTTACCTGGCCGACCTGTTCGGTACGCAAATGGTCGGCGCCATCCACGGTCGCCTGCTGACCGCCTGGGCCGCTGCCGGCGTATTGGGCCCGGTGCTGGTGAACTACCTGCGTGAATATCAGTTGAGCATCGGCGTTGAACGCGCTGCGGCCTACGACATCACCTTGTACATCCTCGCTGGCCTGCTGGTGCTGGGCTTTATCTGCAACCTGCTGGTGCGTCCGGTAGCCGACAAATACTTCATGACCGACGCCGAACTGGCCGCCGAGCAGGCGCTGGGGCATGACAAAGGCGCTGATGCCAGCACCGTGCTGGAGTGGAAAGCCTCCCCTGGCAGCAAGCCATTGGCGGTCGCCGCCTGGCTGGTGGTGGGCATTCCGTTGGCGTGGGGTGTGTGGGTGACGCTGCAGAAGACCGCAGTACTGTTCCACTAACACTGCAAAACCCTTGTGGGAGGGGGCTTGCCCCCGATGGCGGCGCATCAGTCAATGCATTGTTGACTGAACCACTGCTATCGGGGGCAAGCCCCCTCCCACATTGGTTATGCATGTACGCACATGTCTATCCCCGACACTCCATCAGTCTTATCCCCTTCGATGTTTCTGTTTAGCGCCCGCGCCCCTATAATGGCTGCCTTTTTCGCCCAATGATTTGCGGAGCTGGTGATGGTCGAACGTATGGCGTCCGTCGAGCGCGACACTCTGGAAACCCAGATCAAAGCCTCGATCAACCTGGATGGCACCGGAAAGGCCCGATTTGATATCGGTGTACCTTTTCTTGAGCACATGCTGGACCAGATCGCCCGTCATGGGCTGATCGACCTGGATATCGTCAGCAAGGGCGACCTGCATATCGACGACCACCACACGGTGGAAGACGTGGGCATCACCCTCGGCCAGGCCTTTGCCAAGGCCATCGGCGACAAAAAAGGCATCCGTCGCTACGGCCACGCCTATGTCCCGCTGGACGAAGCGCTGTCGCGCGTAGTCATCGACTTCTCCGGCCGCCCAGGCCTGCAGATGCACGTGCCCTACACCCGCGCCACCGTGGGCGGCTTTGACGTCGACCTGTTCCAGGAATTCTTCCAGGGTTTCGTCAACCACGCCCTGGTCAGCCTGCACATCGACAACCTGCGCGGCACCAACACCCACCACCAGATCGAAACCGTGTTCAAGGCTTTCGGCCGCGCGCTGCGCATGGCCGTTGAGCTGGATGAGCGCATGGCCGGGCAAATGCCTTCGACCAAGGGCGTTCTGTAATGCAGACGGTCGCGGTTATCGATTACGGCATGGGCAACCTGCACTCGGTGGCCAAGGCCCTCGAGCACGTGGGTGCCGGCAAGGTGCTGATCACCAGCGATGCCAATGTGATTCGTGAAGCCGACCGCGTGGTGTTTCCAGGCGTTGGCGCGATTCGCGATTGTATGGCCGAGATCCGCCGCCTGGGCTTTGACAGCCTGGTGCGCGAAGTCAGCCAGGACCGTCCGTTCCTCGGTATCTGCGTGGGCATGCAAGCCTTGCTCGACAGCAGTGAAGAGAACGGCGGTGTCGACTGCATCGGTCTGTTTCCCGGCCAGGTGAAGTTCTTCGGCAAAGACCTGCATGAAGACGGCGAGCACCTCAAGGTGCCGCACATGGGCTGGAACGAAGTGCGTCGCGCGGTGGATCACCCGCTGTGGCACGAAATTCCGGACATGGCGCGTTTCTACTTTGTGCACAGCTATTACATCGCCGCCGGTAACCCGCGCCAGGTGGTGGGGGGCGGGCACTACGGCGTCGACTTCGCCGCCGCGCTGGCCGACGGTTCGCGCTTTGCCGTGCAGTTTCACCCGGAGAAGAGCCATACCCATGGCCTGCAATTGCTGCAGAACTTCGCCGCGTGGGATGGTCGCTGGTAAATGGCCAAGAAGCCGAAGCCGCCAATCTTGAACCTTGCGCCCGAGCAGGAGCGTGAGGCTACCGACAAGATCAAGCGTTTCATGGAGGATCGCTTCGAACTCAAGCTGGGTTCGTTCGAAGTGGCCGAGATTCTTGAGCTGTTCACCACCGAAGTGGCGCCGCATTATTACAACAGGGCGATTTTCGACACGCAGACGCTCCTTAAGGAAAGGTTCGAAAGCATCGAAAGCGACTTGTGGTCGCTTGAGAAACCCTGATTTCCCAAGCATTGCTGAATATCGAATAAGGTTTGCCAGATGCTGATTATCCCCGCTATCGATCTCAAGGACGGCGCCTGCGTCCGTCTGCGCCAGGGCCGTATGGAAGATTCCACGGTGTTCTCCGATGACCCGGTGAGCATGGCCGCCAAATGGGTGGAGGGGGGCTGCCGTCGTCTGCATCTGGTGGACTTGAACGGCGCGTTCGAAGGCCAGCCGGTCAACGGCGAGGTGGTCACCGCGATCGCCCGACGCTACCCCAACCTGCCGATCCAGATCGGCGGTGGCATCCGCTCGCTGGAAACCATCGAGCATTACGTCAAGGCCGGCGTGAGCTACGTGATCATCGGCACCAAGGCTGTAAAAGACCCGGCCTTTGTCGCCGAAGCCTGCCGCGCATTCCCAGGCAAGGTTATCGTCGGCCTGGATGCCAAGGACGGTTTTGTCGCCACCGACGGTTGGGCTGAAATCAGCACTGTGCAGGTGATCGACCTGGCTAAACAGTTCGAAGCCGACGGTGTGTCCGCCATCGTTTATACCGACATCGCCAAAGACGGCATGATGCAGGGCTGCAACGTACCGTTCACCGCCGCGCTGGCCGCTGCGACGAAAATCCCGGTGATCGCCTCTGGCGGTATCCACAACCTGGGCGACATCAAGTCGCTGCTGGACGCCAAGGCGCCTGGCATCATCGGCGCCATCACCGGCCGTGCGATTTATGAGGGCACCCTGGACGTCGCCGAAGCCCAGGCTTACTGCGATGCCTACAACGGCTGAGGACTGACCATGGCGCTGGCCAAACGCATCATCCCTTGCCTGGACGTCGACAACGGTCGCGTGGTCAAGGGCGTCAAGTTCGAGAACATCCGTGATGCCGGCGACCCGGTGGAAATCGCCCGTCGCTACGATGAACAGGGCGCCGACGAAATTACCTTTCTCGACATCACCGCCAGCGTCGACGGCCGCGCCACCACCTTGCACACGGTCGAGCGCATGGCCAGCCAGGTGTTTATCCCGCTGACCGTGGGCGGCGGCGTGCGCACCGTGCAAGACATCCGCAACCTGCTCAATGCCGGCGCGGACAAGGTCTCGATCAACACCGCCGCCGTGTTCAATCCGGAGTTCGTCGGCGAAGCCGCGCAGCACTTCGGCTCGCAATGCATCGTGGTCGCCATCGACGCCAAGAAAGTCTCGGGCCCTGGTGAAACTCCGCGCTGGGAGATCTTCACCCACGGCGGGCGCAAACCGACCGGGCTGGACGCGGTGGAGTGGGCGATGAAGATGGAAGCCCTCGGCGCCGGTGAAATCCTGCTGACCAGCATGGACCAGGACGGCATGAAAAACGGCTTTGACCTGGGTGTAACCCGCGCCATCAGCGATGCCCTGGGCATCCCGGTCATCGCCTCCGGCGGCGTCGGCAACCTGCAGCACTTGGCCGATGGCGTCATCGAAGGGCATGCCAGCGCGGTGCTGGCGGCGAGTATTTTCCACTTCGGCGAATACACCGTCCCCGAGGCCAAGGCCTACATGGCCGCGCGCGGTATCGTCGTGCGCTAAACGCCGCTGGACAGCATGGCAGGCGCGCGGCACTCTCTGCGCTTGCCATGGATTCCGGTAGCCTTCATGTTCAAACACCTGCTGCTCGCCCTTGCCAGTTCCTCCATGCTCATGGCGGCTACGGTGCACGCCGACGAATCGTCTGACACCTCCCTGGTGCTGCTGACGGAAAATTTCCCGCCTTACAACATGGCGAAAAACGGCAAGAACTTCGCCAGGGACGAGAACATCGAAGGCATCGCCGTGGACATCATGCGCGAGACCTTCAAGCGTGCCGGCATTTCCTACAACCTCACCCTGCGTTTCCCCTGGGAGCGAATCTACAAACTCGCCCTGGAAAAACCCGGCTATGGTGTGTTCGTCACGGCGCGTTTGCCGGACCGTGAAGCGTTGTTCAAATGGGTCGGCCCCATCGGCCCGGACGATTGGGTGCTGTTGGCCAAGGCTGACAGCAAAATCCAGTTGGAAGGCCTTGAACAGGCGCGACGCTACAGGATTGGCGCTTACAAAGGTGATGCCATTGCCCAGAGCCTGGACAAGCAGGGGCTCAAGCCGGTTGTCGCCTTGCGAGACCAGGACAATGCGCAAAAGCTCATGGAGGGCCAGATCGACCTGTGGGCCACCGGCGACCCTGCTGGCCGTTACCTGGCGCGCCAGGTGGGGGTGAACGGGCTCAAGACGGTACTGCGTTTCAACAGTGCGCAGCTTTACCTGGCGTTGAACAAGGATGTGCCGGACGAGGTGGTTGCCAGGCTCCAGGCTGCGCTGGATGAGTTGCGCAAAGAAGGCCGTATCGACCAGATCATGGCCAACTATTTGTAGGAGCGAGCTTGCTCGCGAAAGACGTCAACGATAACGCGAGCATCCTGGAGACGCGCGGCGTTCTCAGGTTTTTCGCGAGCGAGCTCGCTCCTACAGGATGGGGCGATCGTCAGCGATAGATGCCGTTTTTGCCGTGCCCGGCCATGGCCCGATTACTGCGTACGCTGATCATCAACTTGATATCGATCCACTCCACACCCTGCGCCTTGAGCTTGGGCAATTCGCGCTCCAGCACCGCCAGGGTCTGGGGGTAAGGGTGCCCGATCATCACCGCCGAGCCTTGCTTGTGCGCCAGCTTGATTGCGGTTTGCAGTTGCGTGGTGATCGCGGCCTCGGTGCGTTCGTCATCCAGGAACACATCCCGCGAAACATGCGCCAGTCCAATCTTCTGCGCCTCGGCGGCGGCGACAGTCTGTGCGCTGGTGCGGCTGTCCACAAAGAACTTGTGGCGCCGCTGCAGCTCGCCCATTAACCACGCCATTGCCTGCGGCTGCGCCGTCATGCGGCTGCCCATATGGTTATTGATGCCGGCGGTGTAGGGCACGGCCGCGAAGGCGGCGTCCAGGCGCTTGGCCAGTTCTTCGATCGACAGCTCGGGGTGCCAGGCAAACGGACCGGTGGCCGGGTCCATGGGCATATGCAGGATGACGATCTTGCCGGCCTTGTGGGCCTCGCGGGCGAATTGGGCGGCGTGAGGGGTGTCAGGCATGATCGCGGTGGTGACCGGCCCGGGCAGGGCCAGCACGCGACGATCCCTGGGCAGGTTCTGCCCCAGGTCGTCGATGATCAGGGTGAGATAGGCTTTGTGCGGCTCGCCGGCCGGCGTCGCTTGCGCGAATCCGGCCAGGCTGCACAGCAAGGCGATGATCAGGGCAACGCGCATATCAACGGCTGCGCGTGATGCTCAGGCCCTTGAGCAGGCTCAGCGCCTGGGCCAACTGGTAATCGTCGTCCTGCGGCATCGGTTTGGCTTTGGCGCCGCTGCCGGTCGGCTGGTCGGCGCCGCCGTTGCCATTGCCCAGGTGGCCTTGCAGGTCCGCCTCTTTGTAGTACTCGCTGTCGATCTCGTTGGTGATCTTGGCCTTGCGCACCTCAATGTCCGGCACGATGCCCTGGGCCTGGATCGAGCGACCATTGGGCGTGTAGTACAGCGCCGTGGTGATCTTCAGCGCACGCTCGTTATTGAGCGGCAATACGGTTTGCACCGAGCCTTTACCGAAGGTCGTGGTGCCCATCAGCACACCGCGCTTCTGGTCCTGCAGGGCGCCGGCGACGATCTCCGAGGCCGAGGCGCTGCCGCCGTTGATCAGCACGGCCAGCGGCACGTTTTCGCTCAGATCATTGCCGGTGGCCGAGAAGCGCAGCTCGGAATTGGCGATGCGGCCCTTGGTGTAGACGATCAGGCCCTTGGTGATGAAGTGGTCGACCACTTCCACCGCCGACTGCAACACGCCGCCCGGGTTGTTACGCAGGTCGAGTACGATGCCGTTGAGCTTCTTGCCGTTGTCCTTGCGCAGCTTGGCCAGGGCCTTGGCCACTTCGTCGCCGGTCTTGACCTGGAATTGGGTGATGCGGATGTAACCGTAGCCCGACTCCAGCAACTGGCTCTTCACGCTCTTGACCACGATGGTGGAGCGGGTCAGGGTGACGTCGAACGGATTGCCGCCGTCGCGCACCAGGGTCAGGGTGATTTTCTGGCCGATCTTGCCGCGCATCTTGTCGACGGCTTCGGTCATGGTCTGGCCGCGGGTTGGCTGGCCGTTGATCTTGACGATAAAGTCACCCGCCTGGATGCCGGCCTTGGATGCCGGGGTGTCGTCGATGGGCGAGACCACCTTGATGTTGCCGTCTTCGGAACCGACCTCAATGCCCAGGCCACCAAATTCACCGCTGGTGCTTTCCTGCAGTTCAGCGAAGTCTTCCGGGCCCAGGTAGGCCGAATGCGGGTCGAGGTTGCTGAGCATGCCCTTGATGGCGTTTTCCAGCAGGGTCTTGTCGTCTACGGGTTCGACATAGGCTGCCTTGATCCGGTCCATGACCTCGGCAAAGGTGCGCAGCTCGTCCAGCGGCAACGGCGCCTTGGTGGTCGCAGCGGTCGCGGCGGGAACAGCCTGGTCGGCAAAAGCCAGAGGCGCGCCGATCACCAGGGCGATCGTCAGGGCCAGCGAAGTGAGGCGGGACAAATGCAGCATGTCGAACGAACTCCTAATGTAGATGAGACCCTATCCTTGGGATCTGCACCATTGTGCAGGGTCGCTCGGGCGGCCCTGCTGACGAATAGCGAAGTACAGCGCCGGGGTGTCCTGGCCACCACTGTTACCGACAGTGGAGATGGATTCACCGGCTTTTACCACATCACCTGCCGACTTGAGTAACGTCTGATTGTGGCCGTAAAGGCTCAAATAGCCATTACCGTGGTCAAGAATTACCAGCAGGCCGGCCCCGCGCAGCCAATCGGCAAACACCACGCGCCCGCCGTGGACGGCGTGGACCTGGCTGCCTGCAGAGGCGCTGATCATCACACCATCCCATTTGGCACGGGTGTCATCGCCACGGGTTTCGCCGAAGCGTGCCAACAGTCGACCATCAACCGGCCATGGAAGTTTGCCGCGCGCTGCAGCAAAAGGCCCGCCGAACGACTCGCCGCTGCTGGAAACCAGTGGGCCAGGCGCTGCGTGCGCCGGTTTGCGCGGGGCCGGCGCATCGGTAGTGGCTGCCAGTTCGGCCTCACGCTGGCGCTTTTTTTCGGCTTCCTGCTGGGCGATCAGCGCTTTTTGCCGCGCCTCCTCGGCCTCGCGTGCCTGGCGCGCCAGGGTTTCTTCGATAGTCTTGAGCACTTTGGCCAGGTCGGCCTGGTCCTGCTCGCGGGCCTGGAGCTTGGCGTCGCGGGCTTTTACGTCATTGTTGAGCTTGGCCAGGGCTTGCTGGCGTTCCTTGCGGACCTTGTCCAATTCGTTGCGCTGGGTGTCGAGCGCGGTCTTCTGATCGAGCAGTTGGGCCTGCTGATCATTGATCTCCTGCTCGACATTGGCCAACTGGCGCAGCGTTTCGTTAAAGCCCTTCAACTGCGCCAGGCGCGCCTGGCTCAGGTAATCGTAATAGGTGAGGGTGCGGGCGAACTTTTCCGGGTTCTGCTGGTTGAGCAGCAGCTTGAGATATTCCTGGCGGCCGCTCTGGTAGGCGGCGCGGGCCTGGATCGCGATCAGGCGTTGCTGTTCAACGCGTGCGCTCTGGAGTTTTTTTTTCTCAGCGTCGAGTCGCTCCAGTTCCGACTCGCTCTTCTTTAATTCTTTTTGCAGCTCCTGGACCTGCTTCTCCAGCTTGCCCATTTCGGTTTCCGTGCCGCGCAGGTCTTTCTGCACCCCGGACTTTTCTTCCTGGAGCTTGCCGAGCAGTTTTTTCAGCTCGGTAATGTCCTGACGCGTAGCGTCCAACTGTTGTTGGGTTTGTGCACGCTCATCGGCAAATGCCGGTTGGAGCAGGCAGACAAGAGCGAGGGTAATCAAGGCGCGAAGCATAGAGGCGGGCGACACCAGGGGAAAGGGACGCTCTAGTATGCCCGCCAAGCGCCGCAAAAAAAACGTCCAATTGGGGCGGGCGGGCAAGATAGGTGCCGAGTGGTGGTGGTATGGCAAAAAGATATCTTCCAAACACCGAAGGGCCAATGTGGGAGGGGGCTTGCCCCCGATAGCAGTGGACCAGTCACATAAGTGTTGACTGACACTCCGTCATCGGGGGCAAGCCCCCTCCCACATTGGATCTACAGTGTTGTTTAGATCAGACCAGGATTGAGGTCCCGGTCATTTCCTTCGGCTTTTCCAGCCCCATCAGCATCAGCATGGTCGGCGCCACATCCGCCAGTACGCCGCCGTTACGCACTTTGAAATCGCGCTTGCCGACGTAGATGAACGGCACCGGCTCGGTGGTGTGGGCTGTGTGGGCCTGGCCGGTGGACTCGTCGGACATCTGCTCGCAGTTGCCGTGGTCGGCGGTGATCAGCGCTTCGCCACCGACTTTGTCCAGGGCATCGACGATGCGGCCCACGCACAGGTCCAGGCATTCCACGGCCTTAGTGGCAGCCTCCAGGTTGCCGCTGTGGCCGACCATGTCGCCGTTGGCGTAGTTGACCACGATGACGTCATAACGCTGATGCTCGATGGCGTCGACGATCTTGTCGGTGACTTCCGGTGCGCTCATTTCCGGCTGCAGGTCGTAGGTCGCGACTTTTGGCGATGGGATCAGGATGCGCTCTTCGCCAGGGAAAGGTTCTTCACGTCCGCCGGAGAAGAAGAAGGTCACGTGGGCATATTTTTCGGTTTCGGCGATGCGCAGTTGAGTCTTGCCGTTTTTCGCCAGGTAATCACCCAGCACGTTTTCCAGGCTGCCCGGCGCAAAAGCCGACGGGGCCGGGATGTTGGCGGCGTATTGGGTGAGCATGAGGAACTCGACTTTCGGCTGGCGTGCGCGTTCGAAGTCTTTGAAACCGTCGTCGACAAACACATGGCTCAGCTCACGGGCACGGTCGGCGCGGAAGTTCATGAACACCATGGCGTCGCCGTCTTCGACTTTCACCGGCTCGCCGATGGTGGTGGCCTTGACGAATTCATCGCTCTCGCCACGGGCGTAGGCGGCTTCCAGGCCTTGCTGGGCGGTGGCGGCGTTGAATTCGGCCTGGCCATCGACGATCAGGTTGTAGGCCTGGGCCACACGGTCCCAGCGGTTGTCGCGGTCCATGGCAAAGTAACGGCCTACCAGGCTGGCGATGCGGCCTTTGCCCAGGGCGGCGAAGGTGGCGTCCAGCAGTTCGATGGACGACTGCGCGCTTTTGGGCGGGGTGTCGCGACCGTCAAGGAAGGCATGCAGGTAGATCTTGTCGGCGCCGCGCTTGAAGGCCAGTTCGGCCATGGCGATCAGGTGGTCCTGATGGCTGTGTACGCCGCCATCGGACAGCAGGCCCATGAAGTGCACGGCCTTGCCGGCGGCCACGGCTTTGTCCACCGCTGCGCAGATGGTCGGGTTTTCGAAGAACTCGCCATCGCGGATCGCTTTGGTCACGCGGGTGAAGTCTTGATAGACCACTCGTCCGGCGCCGAGATTCATGTGACCGACTTCCGAGTTGCCCATCTGGCCGTCCGGCAGGCCCACGTCCATGCCGGAGCCTGAGATCAAACCGTTGGGCACAGTGGCGGTGAGACGATCCAGCACAGGCTTGCGGGCGGCGTACACCGCGTTGTCGTGGTGGCTTTCACTGTGTCCGAAGCCATCGAGAATTATCAGGACCAAAGGTTTAGGCGTGGTAGTCATAGATCCTCTCGCGGCGGTAATAAAGGAAGGCAATGGAAAAGTGAGTGGCAGTTTAAAGCGAAGTTCCAACCGCGTCACCGCTTTACGGGGGTTGGCCGCCCCCGACGGCTGTGTATACTTACCGCCATTTTAACGCCCTGGAACCTCCTTGATGGTTGATCACCTGATTGCATTTGCCACTGCCCACTATCTGCTCGTGGGTGCCTTCGTCATCCTGCTGGCGCTGCTGATCGCTCACGAATTGAGCCGTGGTGGCCGCAGCCTGAGCACATCGGAGCTGACCGCCCTGGTCAACAAGGATGAGGCCGTTGTCGTGGATATTCGCCCGGCCAAGGATTTCGCCGCCGGCCACATCGTCGGCGCCCTGAACATTCCCCAGGACAAGCTGATCGCGCGCTTGGCCGAACTGGAGAAATACAAGGCCAAGACCATTATCCTGGTCGACGCCCAAGGCCAGCACTCCGGCACGCATGCCCGCGAGATGCTCAAGTCCGGCTTTACCGCCGCCAAGCTGTCCGGTGGTATCAGCAGCTGGCGTGGCGATAACCTGCCGTTGGTGAAGTGATATGAGCCAGGTTGTCGTGTATTCCAGCGATTATTGCCCTTATTGCATTCGAGCCAAGCAGTTGCTCCAGAGCAAGAAGGTCGCCTTCGAAGAAATCAAGGTCGACGGCAAGCCTCAAGTGCGCGCCGAAATGACCCAGAAGGCTGGCCGCACGTCGGTCCCGCAGATCTGGATCGGCAGCCGGCATATCGGTGGTTGCGATGACCTGTTCGCTTTGGAGCGCGCCGGTAAACTCGATGCGCTGCTGTCCGCCTAACCCCTAAAAGACCCCAAGATAAAGAAGGATCTGCGATGACTGATCAACCGAACACCGAAGCAGCGCAAGACCAAGGCCCACAGTTTTCGCTGCAGCGCATCTACGTGCGTGACCTGTCGTTCGAAGCGCCGAAAAGCCCGGCCATCTTCCGCCAGGAGTGGACCCCAAGCGTCGCGCTGGACCTGAACACCCGCCAGAAAGCCCTGGAAGGTGATTTCCACGAAGTCGTGCTGACCCTGTCGGTCACCGTCAAGAACGGCGAAGAAGTGGCCTTCATCGCTGAAGTGCAACAGGCGGGTATCTTCCTGATCCAGGGCCTGGACGAAGCGTCCATGAGCCACACCCTGGGCGCGTTCTGCCCGAACATCCTGTTCCCGTACGCCCGTGAGACCCTGGACAGCCTGGTCACCCGTGGCTCGTTCCCGGCGTTGATGCTGGCACCGGTGAACTTCGATGCCCTGTACGCCCAGGAGCTGCAGCGCATGCAACAGGAAGGCTCGTCGACGGTTCAATAAGTCGACGCGGTAAAAAAAATGTGGGAGGGGGCTTGCCCCCGATAGCGGTGTATCAGCCAGCATATCTGTAGCTGACCCACCGCAATCGGGGGCAAGCCCCCTCCCACATTTGCTATGCGGTGTTACTTGAAACCGAGTTGGCGCCAGCCTTCGTAGACGGCGACGGCGACGGTGTTGGACAGGTTCAGGCTGCGGCAGCCCTCGCGCATCGGCAAGCGCAGGCGGTGGCCATCAGGCAGGGCGTCGAGCACGTCGGCCGGCAGGCCGCGGCTCTCCGGGCCAAACAGAAACGCGTCGCCCTCGGCAAAGCTGGCATCATGAAACGGTCGCGAGCCCTTGGTGGTGAACGCGAACACACGTGGCTGGCCCAGGCTTTCCAGGCAGCTTGCCAGGTCGGCATGGCGCTGGAGGGTGGCGTACTCGTGGTAATCCAGCCCGGCGCGGCGCAGGCGTTTATCGTCCATGTCGAAGCCCAGCGGTTCGATCAAATGCAGGTGGCAGCCACTGTTGGCGCACAGCCTGATAACGTTGCCGGTATTCGGCGGAATTTCTGGTTGAAAAAGGATGACGTGAAACATGCACGGCTCCGAAGGCAAAGATGCGCTGCATTCTACCCCTGAAGACGATCCAAGGCCGAAGCTATTGCCCAGGGTACTCGGCTCGCTGGCGATTGTCGGCCTGATGGTGGGCTTGATGATTGGGCGCCTGACCACCCCGGAACCGGTCGAACTGCAACAGATAGAACCTGTGGCGGACGGTCTGCTGGTGTGGTTCAACCGCGAGCCCAAGCTGCACGGCGAACATATCGACGGCGCCGTGGCGCTGTTGTTCGACGCACAGGGCAAGGCTGCCAATGGGCAACTGAAGGTCAATGACAAGGATGTGAACTGGCGCGTGCGCAAGACCGACGGCGGTTTGCTGCTCAACCTGGTGGCGGCGCGGCCATTGCGTGGGGAGTGGAACGGCCAGGAGGTCGATGACCGCTGGCGGCTGGAGATCCATCTCCAGGAGCAATAAAAGAGGGAGTTCCCGGCCTGCCTGTACCAGGGCTCCCAAAACGGGGTGAAGCCAGAGGCTTCGGTGTTAAAGAGGGGATTCTCGGCCTGCCTGTACCAAGGTCCCCGAAACTGGGTAGTACCAGGGTTATTGCAGGGCGCGTGCCAAAGTTTGCAATTGGCGCGGTAAATGATTGCAAGAAAGCGCAAAGCCCCGGAATCCGGGGCTTTGGTGGTTTCAGCGTTCAAGAATTTTTGAGCGATAGCGATCTTTCAGGTCTCAAGTCAGTGCCCAATGCCGGTTCATGGTGCATTGAAGCAGTGCACAACCTTCAAATCTTGTGACGATCCAAATGTGGGAGGGGGCTTGCCCCCGATAGCGGTGTATCAGCCAGCCTATCTGTAGCTGACCTACCGCAATCGGGGGCAAGCCCCCTCCCACATTGGATTTTCAGTGGAGCAGAGAGCGGTGATCAGGCGTCGTCGCTGTCGTCGTCATCTGCGCCATCCACCTTCATCCCCAGTTCCTTGATCTTGCGCGTCAGGGTATTGCGGCCCCAACCCAGCAGCACAGCGGCATCGCGGCGGCGGCCGGCGGTGTGCTTGAGCGCGGTCTCGATCATGATCCGCTCGAACGCCGGTACGGCGCTGTCGAGCAGGTTCGACTGGCCGCGTGCCAGGGCCTGGTCGGCCCATTGGCGCAGCGCCTGTTCCCAGTTGGTCACCGGGGCCGAGTCCTGGGGCAGGCTCAACAGCTCCGGCGGCAGGTCGCTGATGTGCACTTCGCGCCCGGACGCCATTACCGTGATCCAGCGGCAGGTGTTCTCCAGCTGGCGTACGTTGCCGGGCCATGGCAGGTTTTTCAGGTATTCCTCGGTCTCGCTTTTGAGCAGCTTCGGCTCCACGGCCAGTTCCAGGGCGGCGCGGCTGAGGAAGTGGCGGGCGAGGGTGGGGATGTCTTCGCGGCGGTCCGACATGCGCGGAATGTGGATGCGGATCACGTTGAGGCGGTGGAACAAGTCTTCACGGAACTTGCCGGCGTGCACCAGGGTTTCCAGGTTCTGGTGGGTGGCCGCGATGATGCGTACATCCACCTTGACCGGCGTGTGCCCGCCCACCCGATAGAACTCGCCGTCGGCCAGCACCCGCAGCAGGCGGGTCTGGGTATCGGCCGGCATGTCGCCGATTTCATCGAGGAACAGGGTGCCGCCGTCGGCCTGTTCAAAACGTCCACGGCGCAGATTGGCCGCGCCGGTGAACGCGCCTTTTTCATGGCCGAACAGCTCGGACTCCATCAAGTCCTTCGGGATTGCGGCCATGTTCAGTGCAATGAACGGCGAGGCTGCCCGAGGGCTGTGACGGTGCAGGGCGTGGGCCACCAGCTCTTTACCGGTGCCCGATTCGCCGTTGATCAGCACGGTGATGTTGGAGTGACTCAAGCGCCCGATGGCGCGAAACACTTCCTGCATCGCCGGCGCTTCACCGATGATTTCCGGGGTGCGGGTCAGGGCCGGCGGGGCTTCCTGATTCTGTTGCTCCTGGGCGTGCTGGTTGGCGCGCTTGACCAGCGCCACCGCCTCATCCACATCGAACGGCTTGGGCAGGTACTCAAAGGCGCCGCCCTGGTAGGACGCGACAGCGCTGTCCAGGTCCGAGTGCGCGGTCATGATGATCACTGGCAGGCGCGGGTGCTGCTCGCGAATGCGCGCCAGCAAGTCCAGGCCGCTGGCGCCGGGCATGCGGATATCGGAGATGATCACGTCCGGCTGCTGGCGAGCCAGGCGGCTCATCACGCCGTCGGCGCTGTCGAAGCTCTGGGTGGTCATGCCTTCCTGTTGCAAGGCTTTCTCCAGGACCCAGCGGATAGAACGGTCGTCATCGACGATCCAGACAGTTTCACTACGGCTCATGTCGTGGGGGCTCCTTGTTCCAATGGCAGGAAGATCGAGAACGTGGTGTGGCCGGGATGGCTCTCACATTCGATCAGGCCCTGGTGCTGGCTGATGATGTTCTGGGTAATGGCCAGGCCCAGCCCGGTACCGTCCGGGCGGCCGCTGACCATGGGGAAGAAGATGGTTTCCTGCAGTTCGGCCGGAATGCCCGGGCCGTTGTCGATGATCTCGACCTTGGTCACCAGGCGATGGCGTACATGGCCAATGGTGAACTGGCGCAGCGCGCGGGTGCGCAGGCTGATGCGGCCCAGGCGCAACTCGTTCTGGCTGCTGATGGCCTGCATGGCGTTGCGCACGATGTTGAGCACCGCCTGGATCATCTGCTCGCGGTCGATCAAGACGTCGGGAATGCTTGGGTCGTAGTCGCGCACCAGGGTGATGCAGCCCTGGCTTTCGGCGTCGACCAGTTGGCAGACGCGCTCCAGCACTTCGTGCACGTTGGTCATGGCCAGGGACGGCAGCTTGTTGGAGCCGAGCATGCGGTCCACCAGGTTACGCAGGCGGTCGGCCTCTTCGATGATGACGTTGGTGTAGTCCTTGAGATGCTCCTCCGGCAGCTCGCGGGCCAGCAACTGCGCCGCGCCGCGAATGCCGCCCAGGGGGTTCTTGATCTCATGGGCCAGGCCGCGCACCAGCATCTTGCTGGTTTCCTGCTTGGACAGTTGCGCCTCTTCCTTGGTGATGCGCAGCAGGCGGTCGCGAGGATGCACTTCGAGCAGCAGCAGGGTGGCGCCATTGCTCAGGATTGGTGTCACCGCGTAGTCGACGGTCAGCGTCTGCCCGGTCAGGGCCGTGAGCATTGCTTCGCGCTTGGTGAACGGGTGCGCCTGCTCCACGGCCTGGCGCAACGAGCTCAGGGCCTCGGCGGACTCGGTGAACAATTCGCTGATGAACTGCCCATGGCTGCGCTGGCCGCTGATGGCCAGGAGCATCTCCGCCGCCGGGTTCATGTACTCAAGGCGCAAGTCGGCATTGAGCAGGATGGTCGCGGTGGTCAGGTTGTCGAGTAACAAACGGTGCAGTGCATCGCTGATGGTCATCGGGACCTCTTTTGGAGCAAGGCGCAGGCTTGAGGCACACGCTGATACAAGGAAAATGCAAAAACCAAACCAAGGCTCCGAAAAGAAGCGTTAAACCCGTGAAATAGGCGGTTCAGGCGCGAAACTGTGGCGTTCTGCCAGTCTGCTCGGGAAGAATCGAACCAAAATGGGCTGGGGCTGGAGTGAGGGTGCAACCTATCGCACCAATATAGTGCGACTTGGGGTGGGCTGTCAGGGATGGATGCGATTCAAATGTGGGAGGGGGCTTGCCCCCGATAGCAGGGTGTCAGTCAGCCTATCTATCAACTGAACCACCGCAATCGGGGGCAAGCCCCCTCCCACATTTTTAATTGGGTTTACAGGGCTAGCCTTTGTATAGGCACAGCTCGGCGGTGGCGCGGATCATCGCCAGCTGGCGCAGCGGATCGTTCAACGGTTCATGCACCGCCGCGGCCAGCCACTGCGGGCACTGCGGGTCGGTACGCTGCGGCGTGAAGTCGGCCAGTTGTTGCAGCAGGCGTTTTTGCAATTCATCCAGCCGCGGGCGAATCTGCTTGACCAGGTCCGGGCGCGGATCGTCCGGCGCCTTGCCCTGGAACTGCCAGTCGGACAGGTGGGTGTATTGCACCAGTTTGTTCGCCTCGATCTGCGCCGAGAAAAACTGCTCGGCGGCGGCGGGTTCCAGTTTGTAGCTCGGGGCTTGGGCGACGACGCTGGCGATCACTTCCTGCTCGCGTTTTTTGTCTTCAACGGGCTTGTGGCTGTCCCATTTGCTCAAGGCCACCTGGTCGGCGATCTCCAGGCGTTCAGCGATGCTGTTGAGCAACGGCTCAAGCGTGGGCGGCGCGGCGCTTGCACTGGCGCTGACAAATAACAGAGCGAACACAAATCGACGTTTCAAAGGAAATCCCCTGTAGGAGCGAGCTTGCTCGCGAAGGTCGTTAACGATAACGCGTAAATGTTGAAGAAATGTGGTGTCCTGGCGTTTTTCGCGAGCAAGCTCGCTCCTACAGTGGCTGCGTAGGGCGTCAGGCGCAGGCTACCTTAGCTTGCGCGGTTGCCTACAGGTGCGCCAGAATCCGCCGGCTTGTACGGCTGGCTTGTCGTCTCTAAGGTTACTCGGTCGCTGCTCATCAGCGATCGGGTTTAGTAGCCTGGATTTGAATTGTAGGTCGTGCAGTCTCCATGCTTGATGGCGGTTGTGCGCAGGGCATCTTCGGATGCGCCGGGCTTCTACATTCACCGGTCTACTAACCTGCGCACAGCTGCCTCCATTTCGTTTAGTAGCGAAATGAAAGCGGCCTCATTTGAGGAATGTAGACAATGTTCAAGCCAACCCCAAATCCACCCCCATCCGTCTTCACCATTGCCGCCGATATCGACGACGAAGCCTTGATGATCAACAGCTTCGAAACCTTCTCCTCGGTCAGCACCTTGTTGCTGGACCTTTGCGAAGACCTGGATGGCAAGCACCGCGATATCGCACTGGCCATTCACCAATTGAGCGCCATGGGGACGCTGATGGTCAGCCGTATGC
The DNA here is from genome assembly GCF_900004965.1 of Pseudomonas sp. 44 R 15. NCBI lineage: Bacteria > Pseudomonadati > Pseudomonadota > Gammaproteobacteria > Pseudomonadales > Pseudomonadaceae > Pseudomonas > Pseudomonas sp. 44 R 15. Next base: position 73,188 of record NZ_CVTU01000094.1, on the reverse strand, counting down.
TCGACCGCCAAGCGGCCATCTGACAATCCACAGGCAAAAAAAGACCTCCCGAAGGAGGTCTTTTTTCATCACGCCACGTTAAGTAGCGCTACCGGATCAGCAGCTGTAGTACAGCTCGTATTCCAGTGGGTGTACGAAGGTGCGAACCTTGATTTCTTCTTCGCTTTTGAGCTCGATGTAGGCATCGATGAAGTCGTCGCTGAACACGCCGCCCTTGGTCAGGAACGCACGGCCCTTGTCCAGTTCTTCCAGGGCTTCTTTCAGGCTGCCGCACACTTGTGGGATCTCTTTGGCCTCTTCAGGCGGCAGGTCGTACAAGTTTTTGTCGGCGGCGTCGCCAGGGTGGATCTTGTTCTGGATACCGTCCAGGCCGGCCATGACCAGCGCAGCGAAGGCCAGGTACGGGTTGGCTGCCGGGTCCGGGAAGCGGGCTTCGATACGGCGAGCGCGCGGGCTGGACACGTAAGGAATACGGATCGAGGCGGAACGGTTACGGGCCGAGTAGGCCAGCATTACCGGTGCTTCGAAACCTGGTACCAGACGCTTGTAGGAGTTGGTCGACGGGTTGGTGAAGCCGTTCAGGGCCTTACCGTGCTTGATGATGCCGCCGATGAAGTACAGGGCGGTGTCGGACAGGCCGGCATAACCTTCGCCGGCGAAGGTGTTCTTGCCTTCTTTGGCGATGGACAGGTGAACGTGCATACCCGAACCGTTATCGCCGTATAGCGGCTTGGGCATGAAGGTAGCGGTACGGCCGTAGGCATCCGCCACGTTGTGTACGCAGTACTTCAGGGTCTGGACTTCGTCAGCCTTGGCGACCAGGGTGTTGAACTTCACACCGATTTCGTTCTGGCCGGCAGTCGCCACTTCGTGGTGGTGAACTTCGATGACCAGGCCCATCTCTTCCATGGCGTTGCACATGGAGGTACGGATTTCGTGGTCGTGGTCGAATGGCGGGACCGGGAAGTAGCCGCCCTTGATGCCTGGACGGTGGCCTTTGTTGCCGCCTTCCACGTCCTGGTCGGACATCCACGAACCTTGTTCGGAGAAAATCTTGAACATCGAACCGGAGATGTCGGACTTGAACTTGACCGAATCGAAGATGAAGAATTCAGGCTCCGGGCCTACGAATACGGTGTCGCCGATACCGGTCGACTTCAGGTATTCCTCGGCACGCTTGGCGATCGCACGTGGGTCGCGGTCGTAGCCTTGCATGGTCGAAGGCTCGATCACGTCGCAGACGATGATCAGGGTTGGGTCTTCGGTGAACGGGTCGAGGACGGCAGTGCTGTCGTCCGGCATCAGGATCATGTCGGAGGCTTCGATGCCTTTCCAGCCGGCGATGGAGGAACCGTCGAACATCTTGCCTTCTTCGAAGAAAGCATCATCCAGCGCGTCGCGAGCCGGCATGGTCACGTGGTGCTGAGTACCTTTGGTGTCCGTGAAGCGCAGATCAATCCATTTAACGTCATGATCTTTGATGAGTTGAACCGACTTCGACATGGTGTCCTCCGGGTGGCTTCGGGCTTGGTAGTGGAGTTAGCCCTTAGAATTTGGGTGATGCCGGCGCGGATACTCCGCCAAGGCAACCTGCCTCACAAGAGAGCAAATTGCATGCCAGTGCGCCAACATGGTCTTTTTGCTTCAAAATGGCCCCTATAACGGTGCAAACGGCCAGCGGGCGATAAATGGCGCACCGCAATGTAGCGTTATTGGGTGAAAATGACCTGTTTTGGTGCGCTGTACATGCGATGCATATTAACTGGTTAAACCTTGAGCGATTTCCGCTATAATCCGCGCCCCCCTTTTTCAGCAGGCCCGGCGCGCGCTGTTTCCATGAAATTAATCGTAAAAGTCTTCCCCGAGATCACCATCAAGAGCCGACCGGTACGGATGCGTTTCATCCGTCAGTTGGCCAAGAACATCCGTGCCGTGCTCCGCGATCTGGACCCGGCTGTGGTGGTGAACGGCGTGTGGGACAATCTCGAGCTGGAAACCCGCCTGACCGACGCCAAAGCCTTGAAGGACATGACCGAGCGCCTGAGCTGCATGCCGGGTATCGCGCATTTCCTGCAAGTGGACGAGTACCCGCTGGGCGACTTCGACGACATCACCGAGAAGTGCCGGCTGCACTTTGGTGATGAGCTTGCCGGCAAGATTTTTTCGGTGCGTTGCAAGCGCGCCGGCAAGCATCCGTTCAGCTCCATGGATGTAGAGAAATACGTCGGCAGCAAGCTGCGTCGCGAGTGCGGTGCGGCCGGAATCTCCCTCAAAGCGCCGCAAATCGAAGTGCGCATGGAAATTCGCGACCAACGGTTGTTTGTGATCCACAGCCAGCACGACAGCATCGGCGGCTACCCGCTGGGCGCCCTGGAACAGACCCTGGTGTTGATGTCCGGCGGTTTCGATTCCACGGTCGCGGCCTACCAGATCATGCGGCGCGGCCTGATGAGCCACTTCTGCTTCTTTAACCTGGGCGGTCGTGCACACGAATTGGGCGTGATGGAAGTGGCGCACTTTATCTGGAAGAAGTACGGCAGCTCCCAGCGCGTGCTATTTGTAAGCGTGCCGTTCGAAGAAGTGCTGGGCGAAATTCTCGGCAAAGTCGATAACAGTCATATGGGCGTAGTTTTGAAGCGTATGATGTTGCGCGCCGCGTCCCGGATCGCCGACCAGTTGCAGATCGATGCGCTGGTGACCGGTGAAGCGATCTCCCAGGTATCCAGCCAGACGTTGCCGAACCTGTCGTTGATCGACTGCGTGACCGAGAAGCTGGTGCTGCGCCCGCTGATCGCCAGCCACAAGCAGGACATCATCGACCTGGCAGAAGAAATCGGCACCGCCGACTTTGCCAAGCATATGCCCGAGTATTGCGGGGTCATTTCGGTGAACCCCAAGACCCACGCCAAGCGCAACCGCGTGGAGTATGAAGAACAACAGTTCGACATGGCGATTCTGGAGCGTGCGCTCGAGAACGCCAAACTGGTCCCGATCGATCGCGTCATCGACGAGCTGGGCCAGGATGTGCAGATCGAAGAAGTCAGCGAAGCCCTGGCCGGCCAGATCATCGTCGACATCCGTCACCCGGATGCCGCCGAAGACGAGCCCCTGGAGATTCCTGGCATCGACGTACAAACGCTGCCGTTTTATGCATTGAACGCGCGTTTCAAGGAACTGGATGACAGCCGTCAGTACCTGCTGTATTGCGACAAAGGCGTGATGAGTCGCCTGCATGCCCACCATTTGCTCAGTGAGGGGCATGCCAATGTGCGCGTTTATCGACCGAGCTAAGAGCCCGGGGCTGTTTGCCTGTGGCCTGCGTCACCGGCCCCCCGACTCTGCCGTCAAGCTGTAACGGCAAGGCCTGACTCTACTGTTAATCGCTGCCACGACCTGTCAGCACACCGAATCCTCTGATCGAGATACACAAGTGATCGAAAATCTACGTAACATCGCCATCATTGCTCACGTTGACCATGGTAAAACCACCCTGGTAGACAAACTCCTGCGTCAATCCGGCACCCTGGAGCGCAACGAGCTCAACGACGAGCGCGTGATGGACTCCAACGACCAGGAAAAAGAGCGCGGTATTACCATCCTGGCGAAAAACACCGCCATCAACTGGAACGGCTACCACATCAACATCGTGGACACCCCGGGCCACGCCGACTTCGGCGGCGAAGTAGAACGCGTAATGTCGATGGTTGACTCCGTTCTGCTGCTGGTTGACGCTCAAGACGGCCCTATGCCGCAAACCCGTTTCGTGACCAAGAAGGCGTTCGAAGCCGGCCTGCGTCCGATCGTGTGCATCAACAAGGTTGACCGTCCAGGCGCGCGTCCGGACTGGGTTCTGGACCAGATTTTCGACCTGTTCGACAACCTGGGTGCTACCGAAGAACAGCTGGACTTCCAAGTCATCTACGCTTCGGCCCTGAACGGTATTGCCGGTCTGGAACACACCGCCATGGCGGAAGACATGACCCCGCTGTACCAGGCCATCGTTGACCACGTTCCACCACCGAAGGTTGACCGTGAAGGTCCGTTCCAGATGCAAATCTCGGCACTGGACTACAACAGCTTCCTGGGTGTTATCGGCGTTGGCCGTATCGCGCGTGGCAGCGTCAAGCCGAACACCCCGGTTGTCGCTATCGGCGCCGACGGCAAGAAGCGTAACGGTCGTATCCTGAAGCTGATGGGTCACCACGGCCTGCACCGCATCGACGTTGAAGAAGCCTTCGCCGGCGACATCGTGTGCGTCAGCGGTATGGACTCGCTGTTCATCTCCGACACCCTGTGCCAGCCGGACACCGTCGAGGCGATGAAGCCTCTGACCGTTGACGAGCCAACCGTTTCCATGACCTTCCAGGTGAACGACTCGCCGTTCTGCGGTAAGGAAGGCAAGTTCGTGACCTCCCGTAACATCAAGGAGCGTCTGGACAAAGAGCTGCTGTACAACGTTGCACTGCGCGTTGAAGAAGGCGACTCGGCCGACAAGTTCAAGGTCTCCGGCCGTGGTGAGCTGCACCTTTCGGTACTGATCGAAACCATGCGTCGCGAAGGCTTCGAAATGGGTGTTGGTCGTCCGGAAGTGATCATCCGTCAGGTTGACGGCGTGAAGCAGGAACCGTTCGAAAACGTCACCATCGACACCCCTGAAGAATCCCAGGGCAAGGTCATGGAAGAGATGGGCCTGCGTAAGGGCGACCTGACCAACATGGTGCCGGATGGCAAGGGCCGTGTACGTCTGGAATACAACATCCCTGCGCGTGGTCTGATCGGTTTCCGTAACCAGTTCCTGACCCTGACCAACGGTGCTGGCATCCTGACCTCGATCTTCGATCGCTACGACACCATGAAGTCCGGCGACATGTCCGGTCGTCAGAACGGTGTTCTGGTATCGGTAGAAACCGGCAAGGCGCTGACCTACTCCCTGGAAACCCTCCAGGCACGTGGCAAGCTGTTCGTTGAGCACGGTCAAGAGATCTACAACGGTCAGATCGTTGGTCTGAACAGCCGTGACAACGACATGGGCGTCAACCCAACCAAAGGCAAGAAGCTCGACAACATGCGTGCTTCGGGCAAAGACGAAACCATCGCTCTGGTTCCACCTGTTCGCTTCACCCTGGAACAGGCCCTGGAATTCATCCAGGACGACGAGCTGTGTGAAGTCACGCCTAAGTCGATCCGCCTGCGTAAGAAGATCCTGGACGAAGGCGAGCGTACCCGCGCTGCCAAGAAAGCCAAGAACTGAGTTAACTCAGGCTGAATGAAAAACGCCCCCGGTCGAAAGGCCGGGGGCGTTTTTTTTGCCTGCTGTTTGTGTGGTGTCTGTACTGGCCCTATCGGGGGCAAGCCCCCTCCCACACTTGAATGTGTTCACAGATCAAAATGTGGGAGGGGGCTTGCCCCCGATGAGGCCCTTGAGAGCCCCACAAACCCTGGATCAGAACTTATCGAGGGTCTTGAACGTGGTCTCGCGCACCACTTCTTTCGGCTTGTACGCGCAATACCCCGGCCGTGGCCCGATCTTGGGGTGATTGCGGCAGGTATCCGGGCGCTTGTCATAAATAGTGCAGAAGCGCGTCTTACGATCCAGGTACAAGCAATCATTGTTGCTCATGCGCTGCAGGGTAAAAATCTCGGATTTATTGTTGTAGCGCTCGACGATGCCTTCCTTCTGCAAACGCTTGGCGATGTTCTTCGGCGGGTCGCCGCGCTCGAACTCATCGACGATGCCGATGCGGATCAGGTCCTTGATCTTCACTTCGACCGGCAGCGTGCAGCAGCTGGACACGCAGCCGCCGCACATGTGGGCGGAATATTTCTGCCAGGTCTCGAGACGGTCGAGTTCCGCGGCGGCGATCAGTTGAGGCTTCATCGGGGTTCCAAAAGGTGGGGCTGTATCCGGGCGCGCGATCATACCGGGATTGGTGGTTTTTTGAACAATCTTTTCAGGGTTTCTGCGCGAACGGCGATCGGGCACGACCTCTGCATCAAATTCACGCAACCGTGAATGAGTTAAAAAATTGACGAACCAGAGCGTCTACCGTCTGTCAGACCGTCTAGGCTCTAGCAACTCCTTCTATCTCGCCCGAGGTCGCAATTGATGTCTCAGGAACCACTTGCACGAGAAGCAGAGGTAGCCGCATTTCGCGATGCCGTCTTGACCAAACTCACCTACGCGGTGGGCAAGGACCCGGACCACGCCTTCGACCATGACTGGTTCGAGGCCATTGCCCTGGCCGCACGCGACCAGATGGTCGACCACTGGATGGACCACACGCGGCGCATCTACCGCAAAGGCCAGAAGCGGGTGTATTACCTCTCGCTGGAATTTCTTATCGGCCGCCTGCTCTACGACAGCCTGAGCAACCTTGGCGTGTTGGAGATCGCTCGCGAAGCCCTGTCCGAGCTCGGCGTCGACCTTGAGCGCATTCGCCTGCTCGAACCCGACGCGGCGCTTGGCAACGGTGGCCTGGGCCGCCTGGCGGCGTGCTTCATGGAAAGTATGTCGACCCTGGGCATCGCCGGTCACGGTTATGGCATTCGTTACGAGCACGGCTTGTTCCGCCAGGCAATTGTCGATGGCTGGCAGCAGGAGCAGACCGAACGCTGGCTGGATTTCGGCAACCCCTGGGAGTTCGAACGCGCCGAAGTGATCTACCCGATCGGTTTCGGCGGCAGCGTGGAAACCCTGGCGGACGCGTCCGGCAAGATGATTCAGGTGTGGTCGCCCAGCGAAACCGTACGCGCGGTGGCCTATGACACCCCGGTAGTCGGCTGGCGTGGCGCCAGCGTCAACACCCTGCGTCTGTGGCGTGCCCGCGCGGTGGAAGACCTGCACCTGGAGCGCTTCAACGCCGGTGACCACCTGGGCGCCGTGGCCGAGGTGGCCCGCGCCGAAAGCATCTCCCGCGTGCTTTACCCGGCCGACAGCACCGAAGCGGGGCAGGAGCTGCGCCTGCGCCAGGAATACTTCTTCGTGTCCGCCTCGTTGCAAGACTTGCTGCGCCGCCACAAGAACATGCACGGCACGGTGCTGAGCCTGGGCGAACACGCGGCCATCCAGCTCAACGACACCCACCCGTCCATCGCCGTGGCCGAGTTGATGCGCCAGTTGGTCGACCTGCACGACATCCCGTGGGAGGCCGCGTGGGACGTCACCGTCGAAACGCTTTCCTACACCAACCACACCTTGCTGCCCGAGGCGTTGGAAACCTGGCCTGTCGGCTTGATGGAACGCATGCTGCCCCGGCACATGCAGATCATCTACCTGATCAACGCCCGACACATCGACTCGCTGCGCGCCAAGGGCATTCATGACTTCGACGTACTGCGCGCGGTGTCATTGATTGAAGAGGACAACGGCCGTCGCGTACGCATGGGCAACCTGGCGTTCCTCGGTTCCCACAGTGTCAACGGCGTGTCCGGGCTGCACACTCAACTGATGCGCAGCACGGTGTTTTCCGAACTGCATAAGCTCTACCCGGAGCGCATTAACAACAAAACCAACGGCATCACCTTCCGTCGCTGGCTGTACCAGGCCAATCCCAAGCTCACGTCGATGCTGGTGGACGCGCTGGGCCCGGACATTCTCGACACCATGGAAACGCGCCTGGGTGAGCTGGAAACCTTCGCCGAGAAGCAGACCTTCCGCAAAGCCTTCGCCGACCAACGCCTGCACAGCAAACGGGCGCTGGCCGACATTATCCATGAGCGCCTGGGCATTTCGGTGAACCCGGCGGCAATGTTCGACGTGCAGGTCAAGCGGATTCACGAGTACAAGCGCCAGTTGCTCAACCTGCTGCATACCGTGGCGTTGTACCAGGCGATCCGCGCCGAGCCGGAAGTCGATTGGGTGCCGCGGGTGAAAATCTTCGCCGGCAAGGCGGCGGCGAGTTATCACCAGGCCAAGCTGATCATCAAGCTGACCAACGACATCGCCCGCACCGTCAACAACGACCCGACCGTGCGCGACCTGCTCAAGGTGGTGTTCCTGCCCAACTACAACGTCAGCCTGGCGGAAAGCATCATTCCGGCGGCGGATTTGTCGGAGCAGATTTCCACCGCCGGTTTCGAGGCGTCGGGTACCAGCAACATGAAGTTCGGCCTCAACGGCGCGCTGACCATCGGCACCATGGACGGCGCCAACGTGGAGATGCACGAGCGCGTGGGCGCCGAGCACATGTTTATCTTTGGTCTCAGTGCCCAGCAGGTAGAAGCTCGCAAGCATGCCGGCGAGTTCAATGCAGGGCCCGATATTGCCGCGTCCCATCGGTTGAGCGATGTGCTGCAAGCGATCCGTGGCGGGGTGTTCTCGCCGGATGATCCGGGCCGGTATGTGGGGTTGATCGACGGGCTGATCGACTACGACCGCTTCCTGGTGTGTGCCGACTTCGACTCCTACTGGGACGCCCAGGCGCAGGTTGAAGCGCATTGGCACGACTCCAAGGCCTGGTGGCGCTCGGCGGTGTTGAACACGGCGCGGATGGGCTGGTTCAGCTCGGACCGTACCATCCGCGAATACGCCACCGAAATTTGGAAAGCCCTCGACTAGCCCCCTGATGCCACTGTAGGAGCGAGCTTGCTCGCGAAGAACGTCAACGATAACGCTTGCTTCCTGAACGAACGCGGCGTCTTTAAGTTTTTCGCGAGCAAGCTCGCTCCTACAGAGGCTCGTGGCGCCAAGCCGTGAACTCTATTGGCGTTAAATCCTCTGATTAGAGGAAATACGCCCCGACTCGCGTTAAACTGCGCGGGTTTTCAGCCCCCCATTCTCCGGAGCCTTCCATGTCCCGCGTTACCTTGAGTCGCTATTTGATCGAGCAGACCCGCAGCAACAACACGCCTGCCGATCTGCGCTTCCTTATCGAAGTGGTGGCGCGTGCCTGTAAGGAAATCAGCCACGCCGTGTCCAAAGGCGCACTGGGTGGTGTCCTGGGCAGCATGGGCACTGAAAACGTGCAGGGCGAAGTGCAGAAGAAGCTCGACGTCATCTCCAACGAGATCCTGCTCGAAGCCAACGAATGGGGCGGTCACCTGGCCGGCATGGCGTCCGAAGAAATGGACAATGCCTACCAGATCCCGGGTAAATACCCTAAAGGCGCGTACCTGCTGGTATTCGACCCCCTGGACGGCTCGTCCAACATCGACATCAACGCCCCGGTCGGCACCATCTTCTCGGTACTGCGTTGCCCGAACGAATACCTGAGTCAGAACGAAGCCCTGAACGAAAAGGCCTTCCTGCAGCCCGGCACCGAGCAGGTCGCCGCCGGTTACGCGATCTACGGCCCGCAGACCATGCTGGTCCTGACCCTGGGCGATGGCGTCAAAGGCTTCACCCTGGACCGCGAAATGGGCAGCTTCGTACTCACCCACGAAGACATCTCTATTCCTGCCTCCACCCAGGAATTCGCGATCAACATGTCCAACCAGCGTCACTGGGAAGAGCCGGTGAAACGCTATGTCAACGAATTGATGGAAGGCGAAGAAGGCCCGTTGAAGAAAAACTTCAACATGCGCTGGGTCGCGGCCATGGTGGCCGACGTACACCGTATCCTGACCCGTGGCGGCCTGTTCATGTACCCACGTGACAGCCGCGAGCCCTCCAAACCGGGCAAGCTGCGCCTGATGTACGAAGCCAACCCGATGTCGTTCCTGGTTGAGCAGGCGGGCGGTGCGTCCACTGACGGCCACCAGCGTATCCTCGACATCCAGCCCGAAGGCCTGCACCAGCGGGTGGCGGTGTTCCTGGGTTCGAAGGAAGAAGTTGAGCGTGTGACGGCTTATCACAAGTAGGAGCGAGCTTGCTCGCGAAAAGCTGACAGGCGACGCGGGCATCCAGACAGCCCGCGTCATGATCGTTCCCACGCTCCGCGTGGGAATGCCGCCCTGGACGCTCCGCGTCCTGCTTTTTGCGCAATGGCGACGCAGAGCATCGCGGGATGCATTACCACGCAGAGCGTGGGAACGATCAGCCGTTCTTCTTGAAAAAGCCCCGAAACGTTTCAGCGTTTTCGGGGCTTTTTTGTTTTCGTTCGTCGGGAACCAGACACCTCTTTTCCCTTCTAAGCTTCTGGCAGATACCCCAGCTGCTTTGTCTCTCCAGGAGCTTTTTCCATGTCTTTACGCCGTCTCGCCCTGCTGGCTTTTTGCGTGCTGTTGGCCGCTTGCAGCAAGGTCAACCAAGAAAATTACCAGAAGCTGTCGGCCGGCATGGCCAAGGCCGAGGTGGAGTCGTTGCTGGGCAAGCCGACCGATTGTTCCGGCGCACTGGGCATGTCCAGTTGCACCTGGGGCGATAAAAACAGCTTTATCAGCGTGCAGTATGCCGGTGACAAGGTTCTGATGTTTTCCGGGCAAGGCCTGAAGTAAACCGGGGCGCGAGCCTGCGGGAGAAGAAGAATGATGCGTTTTGTTGTGTTCCTTTGCGCCAGCCTGTTTTTGGCGGGCTGTGCCAGCCATTCTGGCGATGATCTGCAACCCAAGACCGCGAGTCACGTCAACCTCAAGCGTTACCAGGGCACCTGGTATGAGCTGGCCCGCTTGCCGATGTACTTCCAGCGCAACTGCGCGCAGTCCGAAGCGCGCTACACCTTGTTGCCCGATGGCGACATGTCGGTGTTCAACCGCTGCCTGACGCCTGAATGGAAATGGCAGGAAGCCAAAGGCACGGCCACGCCCCAGGTGCCGGGCAAGACCGACAAGCTCTGGGTGGAATTCGACAACTGGTTTACGTCGTTACTGCCCGGCGTCGCCAAGGGCGATTACTGGGTGTTGTATGTCAGCGATGACTACAAGACGGCCATCGTCGGCAGCCCGAGCCGGCGTTACATGTGGATCCTGTCGCGTACGCCGACGGTGAGTGCCGAAACCCGTGAAGACCTGCTGAGCAGGGCGCGGCAGCAGGGGTATGACACGACGCGGTTGATCTTCCGTACTCCAGATAAGCAGATGGCCAAGAGTTCGCAGTAATCAAAATGTGGGAGGGGGCTTGCCCCCGATAGCGGTGTGTCAGTATCAGATGAGCTGGCTGACACACAGCAATCGGGGGCAAGCCCCCTCCCACATTTGTTATGTGTCGCTTGTCAGCTCAACAAATCCCTCAAGACCTGGGTGAATGCCCGGCTGCTGTCTTCCTCGCCAGCATGACGCCCATCGCGCACCACCCACTGGCCGTTGACCAGTACATCACGTACCTGCCGATCACCACCGGCAAACAGCCAGCGATTGAGAATCCCGTCCTCACTGGCCGTGGCCAGGTACGGATCGTTACCGTCCAGCACGATCCAGTCCGCCCGCTTGCCCACTTCCAGGCGGCCAACCGGCTGCCCCAGCGCTTGAGCGCCACCGTCCAGTGCCGCATCGAACAGCGTGCGGCCCACCATTGGCTGGTCGTCGCGATACAGACGATTGCGCCGTTGATCGCGCAGGCGCTGGCCGTATTCCAGCCAGCGCAATTCTTCCACCACGCTCAGTGACACATGGCTGTCGGAGCCGATACCCATGCGGCCGCCCTGGGCCAGAAAATCCACTGCCGGGAAAATGCCATCACCCAAGTTGGCTTCGGTGGTCAGGCACAAACCGGCAATCGCCCGGCTCCTGGCCATGCGCGTCACTTCGTCGGAGTCGGCATGGGTGGCATGAACCAGGCACCAGCGTTCATTCACGTCGACATTGTCATACAGCCACTGCAATGGGCGTTTGCCGCTCCAGGCCAGGCAGTCGTCGACTTCCTTTTGCTGTTCGGCAATGTGGATGTGCACCGGGCAAGCCGTGTCGCTGGCGGCCAGCACGTGCTTGATCTGCTCGGGCGTGACTGCCCGCAGGGAGTGGAAACACAGGCCCAGGTGCTGCGCAGGTTGCGCGGCGAGTATCGGCTGCAGGCGCGCCTGCAAATCCAGGTAGTTTTCGGTGCTGTTGATAAACCGGCGCTGCCCGTCGTTGGGGGCCTGGCCACCGAACCCCGAATGCGTATAAAGCACCGGCAGCAGGGTCAAGCCGATCCCGCTGCTGGCGGCTGCCTGGCTGATCTGGCGCGACAGCTCTGTGCGGTCGGCATAGGGCTGGCCGCTGACGTCGTGGTGTACATAGTGAAACTCGGCCACCGAGGTATAGCCGGCCTTGAGCATTTCGATGTACAGCTGGCGGGCGATGACCTGCAACTGGTCCGGGCTGATTTTGCCGACCATGCGGTACATCAGGTCGCGCCAGGTCCAGAAACTGTCGTTCGGATTGCCTGCCACTTCGGCCAGGCCCGCCATGGCGCGCTGGAAGGCGTGGGAATGCAGGTTCGGCATGCCAGCCAGTACCGGCCCCCTGAGCCGCTCGGCGCCGTCTGCCGTGGCATTGGCCTCTACCTTCGTCAGCCGCCCATCGGCGCTGATTTCAAGACGTACATCATTGGCCCATCCATCAGGCAGCAGCGCGCGTTCGGCAAAGAAAGCAGACATGATCAAGTCACCCCGGTCGTGTGTTTATTTGTATATACATATACAGACGTTTGCCTGCTCGGTAAACTCCGGCAATCTATGCATCTTTTTCCCCTGCAAGGATTCCTCGTGCCGACTCCGCCTGCCAAGTCTTCGCTGGCTGCCCACATGGACGAAAGTCCGGCGCCCTTGTACGCCCGCGTCAAACAGATGATCAGCCAGCAGATCCTCAACGGCAACTGGCCGCCCCATTACCGCGTGCCGTCGGAGAGCGAGCTGGTCAGCCAACTGGGCTTCAGCCGCATGACCATCAACCGCGCGTTGCGTGAGCTGACGGCCGAAGGGTTGCTGGTGCGCATGCAGGGTGTGGGTACGTTCGTCGCCGAGCCCAAGAGTCAGTCGGCGCTGTTTGAAGTGCACAACATTGCCGATGAGATCGCCTCCCGTGGCCATCGCCATACGTGCCAGGTCATTACCCTGGGCGAGGAAGCGGCCGGTTCCGAACGCGCCGTCGCCCTGGAAATGCGCGAAGGCGGGCGGGTGTTTCACTCGTTGATCGTGCATTTCGAAAACGACATTCCGGTGCAGATCGAAGACCGTTTCGTCAACGCGCTGGTCGCCCCGGAATACTTGCAGCAGGATTTCACCCAGCAAACGCCCTACGCCTACCTCAACCAGGTGGCCCCGCTGACCGAAGGCGAGCACGTGGTTGAAGCGATCCTCGCCGATGCCTCCGAATGCAAGCTGCTGCAGATCGAAGCGGGCGAGCCCTGCCTGTTGATTCGCCGGCGCACCTGGTCCGGCCGCCAGCCGGTCACGGCAGCGCGCCTGATTCACCCCGGTTCCCGGCACAGCCTCGAAGGACGCTTCAGTAAATGAGTTCAGTCAACGTCTGGCGCGCCGCCGACTATGTGCGCATGCCGTGGAAGAACGGCGGCGGCAGTACCGAAGAAATCACCCGCGACGCGGGCACCGGCCTTGAGGGTTTCGGCTGGCGCCTGTCGATTGCCGATATTGCCGAGTCGGGCGGGTTTTCCACCTTCGCCGGTTACCAGCGCGTGATTACGGTGATCAAGGGCGCGGGCATGGTGTTGACCGTCGACGGTGAGGAGCAGCGCGGTTTGTTACCGCTGCAGCCGTTCGCCTTTGCCGGTGACAGCCAGGTGTCGTGCCGCTTGATCACCGGGCCGATCCGCGATTTCAACCTGATCTACTCGCCTGAGCGTTACCACGCACGCTTGCAGTGGGTGGATGGCGTGCAACGCTTTTTCAGCACGGCCCGGACGGTGCTGGTGTTCAGCGTTGCCGATGAGGTGAAGGTGCTGGGCGAGAAACTCGGCCATCACGATTGCCTGCAAGTGGACGGTAACACCGGCTTGCTGGATATCTCGGTCAGTGGCCGCTGCTGCCTGATCGAACTGACCGCACGCGGTTAAAAAATGTGGGAGGGGGCTTGCCCCCGATAGCGGTGTATCAGCCAAAGATCTGGTGGCTGACACTCTGCAATCGGGGGCAAGCCCCCTCCCACATTTGTTTCTGCGGCGTTTCCAACCTGTGCACCAATTTGTTACCGAATGCCCCAGCGTGACGCAAAGCCATGCTGTCGTGACTACCGTTCCCCCCGTCGTAAATTCCTCTGTAAGAAATTTCATCAAGCCTGGAAGCCTTAATTTCCAAGGCTCCCATGCGCTGTGCAAAAAAATCCAAGCCCCTCTCGCGGAAAGTTGGCCGCTCGATTGCATATGCTTGTACATACAAGTAAAGGTGTGTGCGTAAGACTCTTCTTCGCACCGTCCAAGTCCGCGCATCGATCGCCGAGGAGTCCAGTTGTGACCGATTTTTCGAAAGCAAGGCCTACAAAATACCGTGACGTCGAAATCCGCGCCGCACGCGGTAACACGCTCACCGCCAAAAGCTGGCTGACCGAAGCGCCGCTGCGCATGTTGATGAACAACCTCGACCCGCAAGTGGCCGAGAACCCCAAGGAACTGGTGGTATACGGCGGCATTGGTCGTGCGGCGCGCAACTGGGAATGCTACGACCAGATCGTCGAGAGCCTCACCCACCTCAATGACGACGAAACCCTGCTGGTGCAATCGGGCAAGCCGGTCGGCGTGTTCAAGACCCACAGCAACGCCCCGCGCGTATTGATCGCCAACTCCAACCTGGTGCCGCACTGGGCCAGTTGGGAACACTTCAACGAACTGGATGCCAAGGGCCTGGCCATGTACGGCCAGATGACCGCCGGCAGCTGGATCTATATCGGCAGCCAGGGCATCGTCCAGGGCACCTACGAAACCTTCGTCGAAGCTGGTCGCCAGCATTACGATTCGAATCTCAAGGGCCGCTGGGTGCTCACCGCCGGTCTGGGCGGCATGGGTGGCGCGCAACCGCTGGCCGCGACCCTGGCCGGTGCCTGCTCGTTGAACATCGAGTGCCAGCAGGTCAGCATCGATTTCCGCTTGAACAGCCGCTATGTCGACGAGCAAGCCACCGACCTCGACGACGCCCTGGCGCGCATCGCCAAGTACACCCAGGAAGGCAAAGCCATCTCCATCGCCCTGCTGGGCAACGCCGCCGAAATTTTGCCAGAGCTGGTCAAACGTGGCGTGCGTCCGGACATGGTCACCGACCAGACCAGCGCCCACGACCCGCTCAACGGTTACCTGCCGGCCGGCTGGACCTGGGACGAATACCGCGCCCGCGCCAAGACCGAACCCGCCGCCGTGATCAAGGCCGCCAAGCAGTCGATGGCCGTGCACGTCAAAGCCATGCTGGAGTTCCAGAAGCAGGGCATCCCGACGTTCGACTACGGCAACAACATCCGTCAGATGGCCCAGGAAGAGGGCGTGGAAAACGCCTTCGACTTCCCGGGTTTCGTACCGGCTTACATCCGCCCGCTGTTCTGCCGTGGCATCGGCCCGTTCCGTTGGGCGGCGCTGTCCGGTGACCCGCAGGACATCTACAAGACCGACGCCAAAGTCAAAGAGCTGATCCCCGACGACGCCCACCTGCACAACTGGCTGGACATGGCCCGCGAACGCATCAGCTTCCAGGGTTTGCCGGCGCGTATCTGCTGGGTCGGCCTGGGCCAGCGCGCCAAACTTGGCCTGGCCTTCAACGAAATGGTGCGCAGCGGCGAATTGTCGGCACCGGTGGTGATCGGCCGTGACCATCTCGACTCCGGCTCGGTCGCGAGCCCGAACCGCGAAACCGAATCCATGCAGGATGGCTCCGACGCCGTGTCCGACTGGCCGCTGCTCAACGCCTTGCTCAACACCGCCAGCGGCGCGACCTGGGTTTCGTTGCACCACGGTGGCGGCGTCGGCATGGGCTTCTCGCAGCACTCGGGCATGGTGATCGTGTGTGACGGCACCGACGAAGCGGCCGAACGCATTGCGCGCGTACTGCATAACGACCCGGCGACGGGGGTGATGCGTCACGCGGATGCGGGTTACCAGATCGCGATCGATTGCGCCAGGGAACAGGGCCTGAATCTGCCGATGATCAACGGCTGACGCACTCACTGTAGGAGCGAGCTTGCTCGCGAAGGTATTCCAGGCATATCGCTGCGTTGAATGTACGTTTTTCGCGAGCAAGCTCGCGCCTACAGAAAAGCATCGAACAATCCATCAGAGGTTGAACAGCATGGCTGCGAACGACACCACCCCGTTGATCGAAAGGCGCTCGATCGACTACATCCCCGAAGCGGAACGACATGGTCGTCTACTGAGCCAGTTCACCCTATGGATGGGGGCCAACCTGCAAATCACCGCGATTGTCACCGGGGCCCTGGCCGTGGTGCTGGGCGGTGATGTGTTCTGGTCGTTGATCGGTCTGTTGATCGGTCAACTGATCGGCGGCGGCGTCATGGCGTTGCATGCGGCGCAAGGGCCCAAGCTTGGCCTGCCGCAGATGATCTCCAGTCGGGTGCAGTTCGGCGTGTATGGCGCGGCCATCCCGATCGTGCTGGTGTGCCTGATGTACCTGGGCTTTACCGCCACCGGCACCGTGTTGTCCGGGCAGGCGCTGGGCCAGTTGTTCGGGGTCAGCGACAGCGTGGGCATCCTGATCTTCGCCAGTGTGATCGTGCTGGTCACGGTGCTTGGTTACCGGGTGATCCATTTCATCGGGCGTGTTGCCAGCGTCATCGGCGTGATTGCCTTTGTCTACCTGTTCAGTCGCCTGATGAGCCAGACCGATGTTGGCGCGCTCCTGCAGATCCGTCACTTCAGCTGGAGCAGTTTTCTGCTGGCGGTGTCGCTCGCGGCCTCCTGGCAGATCGCCTTCGGCCCCTACGTGGCGGACTATTCGCGTTACCTGCCGAGCAAGACGTCATCGGTGAAAACCTTTTTCGCCGCGGGTGCGGGCTCGGTGATTGGCGCACAGGTGGCGATGGTGCTCGGTGTGTTTGCCGCCGCCATGTCCAACGGCCAATTCGCCGGGCATGAAGTGGCCTACATCGTTGGCTTGAGCGGTACGGGGGCCACTGCGGCGTTGCTGTACTTCAGCATCGCGTTCGGCAAGGTCACCATCTCCACGCTCAACTCCTACGGCAGCTTCATGTGCATTGCGACCATCATCAGCGGTTTTCGTGGCCGCCTTGAGGTCACCCGTCTGCAGCGCCTGGTGTTCGTGCTCGTCATCGTGGGTACGGCAACCCTGATCGCGTTGCTCGGCCAGCACTCGTTCCTCGGTGCGTTCAAGTCGTTCATCCTGTTCCTGCTGGCGTTCTTCACGCCCTGGAGCGCGATCAACCTGGTGGATTACTACTGCATCACCCGCGAGCGCTACGACGTGCCGGCCTTGTCCGACCCGAACGGACGCTACGGTCGCTGGAACCTGTTGGGGATCAGCGTCTATGTGTTCGGCGTGCTGGTGCAGTTGCCGTTCATCTCAACCAAGTTCTACACGGGGCCCCTGGTGGCTGCGCTGGGGGACGTGGATATTTCCTGGATCATCGGCCTGGTACTGCCTGCAGCCGTGTATTACGTGTGTGCAAAAAAATGGCACGGCACGGTGCCCGATCATCTGATCCTGCCGAAAGAGCAGGGCTCTTTACTCACAACAGACGGGCTGCCTGCGCAAGCCTGATGGGACGTGGACAAGGCAGGACGCCTTTTGACTGCCGTAATCCATTTCATGATTGGGAGCGTCACATAATGAAAATGCATAAGACCCTGCTGACCACGTTGCTGTCTGCGGGCTTGCTGGCAAGCGCCGGCGCCCAGGCGGCCGGCTGGTGCGAATCCGGCAAGCCGGTGAAATTCGCCGGGCTGAACTGGGAAAGCGGCATGTTGCTCACCGACATCCTGCAAACCGTGCTGGAGAAAGGCTACGACTGCAAAACCGACAGCCTGCCGGGCAACTCCATCACCATGGAAAACGCCCTGAGCAGTAATGACATCCAGGTGTTTGCCGAGGAGTGGGTGGGCCGCAGCGAAGTCTGGAACAAGGCCGAGAAGGCCGGCAAGGTCGTCGGCGTCGGTGCGCCGGTGGTTGGCGCGGTTGAAGGCTGGTACGTGCCGCGCTATGTGATCGAAGGTGACGCCAAGCGCAAGCTGGAAGCCAAGGCGCCTGACCTGAAGAACATCGCTGACCTGGCCAAGTACGCCGCCGTGTTCAAGGACCAGGAAGAACCGTCCAAGGGCCGCTTCTACAACTGCCCGGCCGGCTGGACCTGTGAACTGGACAACAGCGAAATGCTCAAGAGCTACGGCCTGGAAAGCACCTACACCAACTTCCGCCCCGGCACCGGCCCGGCGCTGGACGCGGCGGTACTGTCGAGCTACAAGCGCGGCGAGCCGATCCTGTTCTACTACTGGTCGCCGACGCCGCTGATGGGCCAGGTGGACCTGGTCAAGCTGGAAGAAAAGCCGGGCGTGGATAAGCGCGTGAGCATCAAGGTCGGCCTGTCCAAGACCTTCCACGAGCAAGCGCCGGAACTGGTGGCCGTGCTGGAAAAGGTCAACCTGCCCATCGACCTGCTGAACCAGAACCTGGGCCGCATGGCCAAGGAACGGATCGAGTCGCCGAAGCTGGCGAAAATTTTCCTCAAGGAACATCCTGAAGTCTGGCACGCCTGGGTGAGCGAAGACGCCGCCAGGAAAATCGACGCGGCCTTGTAGGTAAAGCGTGTCCGGCTACCCTGAGAGGCAGCCGGACGCCTGGCCTCAACCCACTGGATCGAGAGCACGCTATGTTTCCCGAGAGTTTTACGTTTTCCATCGCCGACTGGGTCAACGGTTGGGTGGACTCGCTGGTCACCAACTACGGCGATGTGTTCCGGCACATCTCCGACACCCTGCTGTGGGCCATCGTCAATCTGGAAGGGCTGCTGCGCGCGGCGCCCTGGTGGCTGATGCTGGCCATCGTCGGCGTGATCGCCTGGCATGCCACCCGCAAGCTGGTGACCACGGCCGTGATCGTCGGTTTGTTGTTCCTCGTCGGCGCGGTCGGCCTGTGGGACAAACTGATGCAGACTCTGGCGCTGATGATGGTCGCCACGGTGATCTCGGTGCTGATCGGCATTCCCCTGGGCATCCTTTCCGCGCGCAGCAATCGCTTGCGCTCGGTGCTGATGCCGTTGCTCGACATCATGCAAACCATGCCCAGCTTCGTGTACCTGATCCCGGTGCTGATGCTGTTTGGCCTGGGCAAGGTGCCGGCGATTTTCGCCACGGTCATTTACGCCGCGCCGCCGCTGATCCGCCTGACCGACTTGGGCATTCGCCAGGTCGACGGCGAAGTCATGGAAGCCATCAACGCTTTCGGTGCCAACCGCTGGCAGCAACTGTTCGGCGTGCAACTGCCGCTGGCGCTGCCGAGCATCATGGCGGGCATCAACCAGACCACCATGATGGCGTTATCGATGGTGGTGATCGCCTCGATGATCGGCGCGCGCGGCCTGGGTGAAGACGTGCTCGTCGGCATCCAGACCCTCAACGTCGGGCGTGGCCTGGAGGCCGGTCTGGCGATCGTGATTCTTGCAGTGGTCATCGACCGCATTACCCAGGCCTATGGTCGTCCACGGCATGAGGCGAGCAAATGACTACCGTCAGCAAAATCGAAGTCAAAAACGTCTTCAAGATCTTCGGCAACCGCTCCAGGGAGGCGCTGGCGCTGATTGGCCAGGGCAAGACCAAGGATCAGGTATTGGCCGAGACCGGCTGCGTGGTCGGCGTGAACGACCTGTCCCTGAGCATCGCTACCGGTGAAATCTTTGTGATCATGGGCCTGTCCGGCTCCGGCAAGTCCACCCTGGTACGTCACTTCAACCGCCTGATCGACCCCACCAGCGGCGCGATCCTGGTGGATGGCGAAGACATCCTGCAACTGGACATGGAAGCCCTGCGTCAATTCCGTCGCCACAAGATCAGCATGGTGTTCCAGAGCTTCGGCCTGTTGCCCCACAAAAGCGTGCTCGACAACGTCGCCTATGGCCTGAAAGTGCGTGGCGAAACCAAGCAGGTCTGCGCCGAACGCGCCCTGCACTGGATCGAAACCGTGGGCCTCAAAGGCTATGAAAACAAATACCCGCACCAGCTCTCCGGCGGCATGCGTCAACGTGTGGGCCTGGCCCGCGCACTGGCGGCCGACACCGACATCATCCTGATGGACGAAGCCTTCAGCGCCCTAGACCCGCTGATCCGCGCCGAGATGCAGGACCAGTTGCTCGAGCTGCAAAAGACCCTGCACAAGACCATCGTGTTTATTACCCATGACCTCGACGAGGCCGTGCGTATCGGCAACCGCATTGCGATCCTCAAGGACGGCAAGCTGATCCAGGTCGGCACGCCGCGCGAGATCCTGCACTCGCCGGCGGATGAGTACGTGGATCGCTTTGTTCAGCGGCGGGCGGCGGTGGTCTGATCCGGGTTTGGTGGTGAGGCTGCCGGCCTCATCGGGGGCAAGCCCCCTCCCACAGGGGAATGCATTTCAAAGGTGGGAGGGGGCTTGCCCCCGATAGGGCCGGTAAGGCTGCACAAAAATTGAAGAAGGTACAAAGATGCCCCAGGCAACACCAATCATCATCGCCGACACCCCCCTGCGCTGGCAGGACGTCGCCGCCGTCGCCCGCCACGGCGCAGTGCTCGAACTCTCGAGCCAGGCCTGGGCACGGATCGACAATGCCCAGGCCGTCGTGCAGTGCATCGTCGCCAGCGGCGAGCGCGCGTATGGCGTGAACACCGGCCTGGGCGCGCTGTGCAACGTGTCGCTCGAGGGCGAGCAACTGCGCCAGTTGTCGCGCAACACCTTGCTCAGCCACGCCTGCGGCGTCGGCCCTGTCTTGAGCGACGAGCAGACCCGCGCGATCATCTGCGCCGCCATCATCAACTACAGCCACGGCAAATCCGGCCTGCATCGGCAAGTGGTGCAGGCGCTGCTGGCGCTGCTCAACCACGGCATCACGCCCCAAGTACCGTCCCAGGGCTCGGTGGGCTACCTGACCCACATGGCCCATGTCGGCGTGGCGCTGCTCGGCGTCGGCAACGTCAGCTATCGCGGCCAGGTTGTGACTGCACAAGAAGCCTTGGCCGCCGAAGGTTTGCAGCCCGTCGTCCTGGGTGCCAAGGACGGCCTGTGCCTGGTCAACGGCACGCCGTGCATGACCGGCCTGAGCTGCCTGGCCCTGGCCGATGCGCATCACTTGCTGCAATGGGCCGACGTGATCGGCGCCATGAGTTTCGAAGCCCAGCGCGGCCAGATCGATGCCTTCGACGCAGAAATCATTGCCCTCAAGCCCCATGCGGGCATGCAGGAAGTCGGGCGTAACCTGCGCGCCTTGCTCGACGGCAGTGAAGTAATCGCCACCAGCCGGGGCGTCCGTACCCAGGACGCCCTGAGCATCCGCTCGATCCCGCAGATCCACGGCGCGGCGCGCGATCAGGTGGCGCATGCCACCCGCCAGATCGAGACCGAGCTCAACAGCGCCACCGACAACCCGCTGGTCCTCGGCACGCCGGACAACTACCGCGTAGTGTCCCAGGCCAACCCCCACGGCCAATCCGTGGCGCTGGCGGCCGACCTGCTGGCCATCGCCATGGCCGAAATCGGTTCGGTGGCCGAACGCCGCCTGGACCGCCTGATCAACCCGCACGTCAGCGGCCTGCCGGCGTTTCTGGTCAGCAACCCCGGGGTCAACTCCGGGATGATGATCGTGCAGTACGTCGCCGCGTCGTTGTGCGGGCAGAACCGCCAATTGGCGCAACCGGCGGTGCTCGACAACTTCGTCACCTCGGGCCTGCAGGAAGACCACTTGAGCATGGGCACCAATGCGGCGCTCAAGCTGCATCAGGTATTGCTCAACGTTACCCAGATTCTGGCCATCGAATACCTGCTGGCGGCCCATGCGTTCGAGTTTCTCAAGGGCCAGCGCTTCGGCGCCGGCACCGACCGCGCCTGGCGACTGCTGCGCGAAATGGTCCCCGCTTACGAGCAGGACCGCTGGCTGGCGCCGGACATTGCCGCGGCCGCCAACCTCATCAAAGACACCGCATTACCGAATTTGTATTGAATGCCTAGAAGAACAATTCACAAGGAGAATGAATGTGACTGCGCTAACCCTGATTCCAGGCCAACTGAGCCTTGCCCAACTGCGGGCCATCTACCAGCAGCCGGTAACCCTCAGCCTGGATGACAGCGCCACGGCGCAGATCGAAGCCAGTGTTGCCTGCGTGGAGCAGATTCTCGCCGAGAACCGCACCGCCTATGGCATCAACACCGGTTTCGGCCTGCTGGCCTCGACTCGTATTGCCAGCGAAGACCTGGAAAACCTCCAGCGTTCCCTGGTGCTGTCCCATGCCGCCGGCGTGGGTGAGCCGATCAGCGATGCGCTGGTCAGGCTGGTCATGGTGCTCAAGGTCAACAGCCTGAGCCGTGGGTTCTCCGGGATTCGTCGGCAGGTAATCGACGCGCTGATCGCGCTGATCAACGCCGAGGTGTACCCGCACATTCCACTTAAAGGTTCGGTCGGTGCATCCGGTGACCTGGCGCCGTTGGCCCATATGTCCCTGGTGCTGCTCGGCGAAGGCAAGGCGCGCTACAAGGGCGAATGGCTGGAGGCGACCGACGCGCTGAAAGTCGCCGGCCTGACGCCGCTGACCCTCGCCGCCAAAGAAGGCCTGGCCCTGCTCAACGGCACCCAGGTGTCCACCGCCTATGCCTTGCGCGGCCTGTTTGAAGGCGAAGACCTATTCGCCGGCGCTCTCGCGTGTGGTGGCCTTACCGTGGAAGCGGTACTCGGCTCGCGCTCGCCGTTCGACGCACGGATTCATGCCGCACGCGGCCAGCGTGGGCAGATTGATGCCGCTGCGGCCTATCGCGACCTGCTCGGTGAAAGCAGCCAGGTGTCCCAGTCGCACCAGAACTGCGACAAGGTGCAAGACCCTTACTCCCTGCGCTGCCAGCCGCAGGTCATGGGCGCCTGCCTGACCCAGTTCCGCCAGGCCGCCGAGGTGCTGGTGGTGGAGGCCAATGCCGTGTCGGACAACCCGCTGGTGTTCGCGGCCGAAGGCGATGTGATTTCCGGCGGTAACTTCCACGCCGAGCCGGTGGCCATGGCTGCCGACAACATGGCGTTGGCGATTGCCGAAATCGGCTCGCTCAGTGAGCGCCGTATCTCGTTGATGATGGACAAGCACATGTCGCAACTGCCGCCGTTCCTGGTGGGCAATGGCGGGGTCAACTCCGGCTTCATGATCGCCCAGGTCACCGCTGCGGCGCTTGCCAGCGAGAACAAGGCACTGGCCCATCCCCATAGCGTCGACAGCCTGCCGACCTCGGCCAACCAGGAAGACCACGTGTCCATGGCCCCGGCTGCGGGCAAGCGCTTGTGGGAAATGGCCGAGAACACCCGTGGCATTCTCGCTGTGGAATGGCTCTCCGCCTGCCAGGGCCTGGATCTGCGCGACGGCTTGAAAACCTCGCCCGCGCTTGAAAAGGCCCGTGGCCTGTTGCGTGACAAAGTGGCGTTCTACGACAAGGACCGCTTCTTCGCCCCGGACATCATCGCCGCCAGCGAACTGCTTGCCAGCCGCTGCCTGAATGAGCTGGTGCCGGCCAAGCTGCTGCCAAGTCTCTAACACGTCGCCGCCCCACTGCGCCGATCGTTCCCACGCAGAGCGTGGGAACGATCTTCTCCTCATAAGAATAATAGGGACGAGAAATGCACCCGCCAGAAAAAGGTTTGAAACGCGGGCTCAACGCTCGAATCGGCTTTGTCTCATTGATAACTTAGGGAGGCGTTAATGAAAACCCTTTGGCAACACTGCCACGTCGCAACCATGGCCCAGGGCAAATACTCGATTATCGAGGATGCCGCCATGGTGACTGCGGGCTCGCTGATCGAGTGGATCGGCCCGCGCAACCAGGCGCCGACGGCGGATTACGCCCAAGTGCATGACCTGCAAGGCGCGTGGGTCACGCCTGGACTGATCGACTGCCACACCCACACCGTGTTCGGTGGCAACCGCAGCGGCGAATTCGAGCAGCGCCTTGAAGGCGTCAGCTACGCCGACATCGCGGCCCGGGGCGGGGGTATTGCCAGCACCGTGCGGGCCACCCGTGCTGCGACGGAAGATGAATTGTTTGCCAGTGCCGAAAAGCGCCTGCGCAGTCTTTTGCGCGACGGCGTGACCACGGTGGAGATCAAGTCCGGCTACGGCCTGGACCTGGCCAACGAACGCAAGATGCTGCGCGTGGCGCGGCGCCTGGGTGAAGCGCTACCGGTGAGCGTACGCGCCACCTGCCTGGCGGCTCATGCGTTGCCGCCGGAGTACAAGGACCGCGCCGATGACTACATCGAGCACATCTGCAATGAGATGCTGCCGGCGCTGGCGGCAGAAGGGCTGGTGGATGCGGTGGATGCGTTCTGTGAATACCTGGCGTTCTCCACCGAGCAGGTCGAGCGCGTGTTTAAAGTCGCCCGGCAACTGGGCTTGCCGGTGAAGCTGCATGCCGAGCAACTCTCGTCGCTGCACGGTTCCAGCCTGGCCGCGCGTTACCAGGCGTTGTCGGCGGACCACCTGGAGTTCATGACCGAGGAAGATGCCATCGCCATGGCCGCTGCCGGCACCGTTGCCGTGTTGCTGCCAGGGGCCTTCTACTTCCTGCGCGAAACCCAATTGCCGCCGATGGACGCCCTGCGCAAACACGGTGTGAAGATTGCCATCGCCAGCGACCTCAACCCCGGCACTTCGCCGGCCCTGTCGGTGCGCCTGATGTTGAACATGGCCTGCACCCTGTTCCGCATGACCCCGGAAGAAGCCCTGGCCGGCGCCACGCAACATGCGGCTACCGCGCTGGGCATGGGCGACACCCATGGTTCGCTGGAAGTGGGCAAGGTCGCGGATTTTGTCGCCTGGCAGATCGATCGCCCCGCCGACCTGGCCTATTGGCTGGGTGGCGAGCTGGATAAACGCGTTGTGCGCCATGGCGTCGACGTCACTGTTTGAGGAGCATCGTTGTGGATAAGGTTCTGACATTCAAACAAGGCCGCGTACCGCTGCTGATCAGCATGCCCCACGCCGGCCTGCGCCTGACGCCTGCGGTCGAGACCGGGTTGATCCCCGAGGCGCAAAGCCTGCCGGACACCGATTGGCATATTCCCTTGTTGTATGACTTTGCCGAAGAACTGGGCGCCAGCACCCTGGCGGCCGAGTATTCGCGGTTCGTCATCGACCTGAACCGGCCATCCGATAACAAGCCGCTCTATGCGGGCGCCACCACCGGCCTGTACCCGGAGACGCTGTTCGATGGCGTGCCGTTGTTCCGTGAAGGGCAGACACCGTCCGAGGCCGAGCGCGCCACCTACCTGCAGAAAATCTGGGGCCCGTATCACCGCACGCTGCAAGAAGAACTGGCGCGCCTCAAGGCTGAATTCGGCTACGCGCTGCTGTTTGACGCGCACTCGATCCGCTCTGTGATCCCGCACCTGTTCGAGGGCAAATTGCCGGACTTCAACCTCGGCACCTTCAATGGCGCCGCCTGCGATCCCGAACTGGCCGGCCAGCTGGAAGCCATCTGCGCCCGGCATCCTCAGTACACCCACGTGCTGAACGGGCGTTTCAAGGGCGGTCACATTACCCGCCACTACGGTAATCCGGCGCAGGATATCCATGCGGTGCAGTTGGAGTTGTGCCAGAGCACGTATATGGAAGAGGTTGAGCCGTTCCGCTATCGCCCGGACCTGGCCGAGCCGACCCAGGTGGTGTTGAAACAATTGCTGCAAGCCTTGCTGGCATGGGGGCAGATGCACTATCGATAAAGGCTGACGCGGGTCCAGGCGCTCAAGGACATGCTCATTGCACAATTCGGGTTTATGATGCCAGACGGCAGAATAATAGACGTCCCCCCAGGGATGAACCCGACACCCCACGGAGCGCGCAATGCAGACTTGGTACCCGCAGATCAAACCCTATGCCCGGCACGATCTGGCAGTCGATGATGTTCACACCCTGTACGTCGATGAAAGCGGCTCCCCCGAGGGCCTGCCGGTGGTGTTCATCCATGGCGGCCCCGGCTCCGGTTGCGACGCGCAGAGCCGTTGCTACTTCGATCCGAACCTGTACCGCATCGTCACCTTCGACCAGCGCGGTTGCGGACGCTCCACTCCCCGCGCGAGCCTTGAAAACAACACCACCTGGGACCTGGTCGCCGACCTTGAGCGCATCCGCGAGCACCTGGGTATCGACAAATGGGTGCTGTTCGGTGGCTCCTGGGGTTCGACGCTGTCCCTGGCCTACGCGCAAACCCACCCCGAGCGTGTGCATGGCTTGATCGTGCGCGGCATTTTCCTGGCGCGTCCTCAGGACATTCACTGGTTCTACCAGGAGGGCGCGAGCCGGCTGTTCCCGGATTACTGGCAGGACTACCTGGCACCGATCCCGGTGGAAGAGCGTCACGACATGATCGCGGCGTATCACAAGCGTCTGACCGGCAACGACCAGATCGCCCAGATGCACGCGGCCAAGGCCTGGTCCGGCTGGGAAGGGCGCATGCTGGGCCTGTGTCCGAGCCCGCAGCATGTCGAGCGCTTCTCCGAGCCGCAGCGTGCCTTGTCCATCGCCCGCATCGAATGCCATTACTTCACCAATAACTCGTTCCTGGAGCCTGACCAGCTGATTCGCGATATGCACAAGATCGCCCATCTGCCCGGGGTCATCATCCACGGCCGCTACGACATGATTTGCCCGCTGGATAACGCCTGGGCGCTGCACCAGGCCTGGCCGAACAGTGAATTGCAGGTGATCCGCGAGGCGGGGCATGCCGCGTCCGAGCCTGGCATTACCGATGCGCTGGTCCGCGCAACCGGCGAAATGGCACGACGCCTGCTTGATTTACCGCCTGAGGAAGCATGAAGGGCTTGTTGCAACGGGTGCGAGGCGCCCGTGTCGAGGTGGCCGGCGAAATAGTCGGGGCGATTGACCAGGGTTTGTTGGTGCTGGTGGCCGTCGAACCTTCAGATACGCCTGAAAGCGCCGACAAACTGCTGCACAAGCTGCTTAACTATCGGGTGTTCAGCGACGATGAGGGCAAGATGAACCTGTCGTTGAAGGATGTCGACGGCGGGCTGTTGCTTGTATCGCAGTTCACCCTGGCGGCGGATACCAAAAGCGGACTGCGGCCGAGCTTCTCCACGGCAGCCCCGCCGGCCCTCGGAGCGGCGCTTTTTGATCACTTGTTGTTACAAGCGCAACAATTGCATGGCAAGGTGGCATCAGGGCGTTTTGGCGCGGATATGCAGGTGCATTTGGTCAATGATGGCCCTGTGACCTTTCTCCTACAGACCTGAATGTATGAAAAACGACTTTAATGCCTAAAAACGCAGGGTTTCGCTACAAATACTTCGTTGTCCCTGATGCGTTGTCTCGCGGGCTGCTAGATAATCGCGCGCTACGGGGATCAGCGTTGTTTGGTCCATTTTTGACTTAGGTAGAGACTTGTCCGGCAAACCAGTGGGGAATCATTTTGCCCCTGCGGAGTCGGAACAATGCTCGCCAACCTGGCATATAGATAGCTGGCCGTTGGTTTTTTGATCTGTTTTCGGCGAGGGTTGCTCGTGATTGTTAGTCCCTGTAATGCACCAAAATTGTCTGCCAAACGGTTACGAAACGCACTGGTGACGGGCTCTGCCCTGTTCTGCCTGTTCGGCGCGGGTCAACTGTGGGCATTCAGTCTGGACGATGTATCGGCCAAGGCAAAAGAGCTGGCCGGGCAGAAATACGAAGCTCCGCGCAGCAATCTGCCGAACGAATTCCGCGAAATGAAATTCGCTGACTACCAGAAGATTCGTTTCCGTAATGAAAAAGCCGAGTGGGCCGATCAGAACACCCCGTTCAAGCTGTCCTTCTATCACCAGGGTATGCACTTCGATACGCCGGTGAAAATCAATGAAGTCACCGCCGACAGCGTCCAGGAAATCAAGTACGACCCCAATCGTTTCGATTTCGGCGACGTGAAGTTTGATCCAAAAGCCACCGAACAGTTGGGTTATGCCGGCTTCCGGGTGCTGTTCCCGATCAACAAGGCCGACAAGCAAGACGAAATCATGACCATGCTCGGCGCCAGCTATTTCCGCGTCGTCGGCAAGGACCAGGTGTATGGCCTGTCCGCCCGTGGCATGGCGATCGACACGGCGCTGCCGTCCGGCGAAGAATTCCCGCGTTTCACCGAGTTCTGGATCGAGCGTCCGAAGCCGGGCGACAAGCACCTGGTGATCTTCGCCCTGCTCGATTCGCCGCGTGCGACGGGCGCCTACCGCCTGATCCTGCGTCCGGGCACCGACACTGTGGTCGACGTCAAGTCCCAGATGTACCTGCGCGACAAGGTGAGCAAGCTGGGCGTGGCCCCGCTGACCTCGATGTTCCTGTTCGGCGCCAACCAGCCGTCCAAGGTCCTCAACTACCGTCGTGAACTGCACGATTCCAGCGGCCTGTCGATCCATGCCGGCAATGGCGAGTGGATCTGGCGCCCGCTGAACAACCCTAAACACCTGTCGGTCAGCAACTTCAGCGTGGAAAACCCGCGTGGGTTCGGCCTGCTGCAACGCGGTCGCAACTTCAGCCACTACGAAGATCTGGACGACAACTACGACAAGCGCCCAAGCGCCTGGATCGAACCTGAGGGCGACTGGGGCAAAGGCACCGTCGACCTGGTAGAGATTCCGACCGCTGACGAAACCAACGACAACATCGTTGCCTTCTGGAGCCCGGCCGAACTGCCGGAAGTCGGCAAGCCGCTGGATGTGTCCTACCGCCTGCACTGGACGCTGGACGATGCCGCCTTCCATTCGCCGGACAGCGCCTGGGTCAAGCAGACCTTGCGTTCCACCGGTGACGTGAAGCAATCCAACCTGATCCGTCAGCCGGACGGCACCGTGGCCTACCTGGTGGACTTCGAGGGCCCGGCCCTGAAGAAACTGCTGCCTGACGCCCCGGTACGCAGCCAGGTCAGCGTTGGCGACAACGCCGAGCTGGTTGAAAACAGCGTGCGCTACAACGAGCACACCAAAGGCTGGCGCCTGACCCTGCGCATGAAGATCAAGGACGCGAGCAAGCCGACTGAAATGCGTGCGGCGCTGGTGCAGGAAATTGCACAGGCCGAGCCTGAACAGGTCTCGACCCACGTGCTCAAGGCTGACAAGGTCCTGGCCAAGCAACACGAGAAACAGGCCAAGAAAGACGCCAAAGAGGCGAAGGACAAGGACGCCAAGCAGCCAGAAGCTGCACCGGCCCCTGTCACGCCGGAGCCGGCCAAGACTGAACAAGTCCTGACCGAAACCTGGAGCTACCAGTTGCCCGCCGATGAGTAATTCACAAGTCAAGCCGGAAACTCTGACCGAGTATCTGGCGCATCTCCCCATGACGGCTGAGCAGCGCGCCGAGCTGGCGGGCTGCAGCTCCTTCAGCGAGCTGCACGAACGCCTGTCGTCCGCCACCTTCGACGCACCCACCGACGCCGCCCAAGCGTCGGTGGGCCGCAGGTTGACCCTGAGCACCGCCGAAGAGCTGCAGGACGCGGAGATGCTGGCGCTTGACGCCAGCGGCCGCGTGTGCCTGAAGGCGACGCCGCCGATCCGTCGGACCAAAGTGGTGCCCGAGCCTTGGCGCACCAACATCCTGGTACGCGGCTGGCGTCGGATGACCGGGCGCACCAACCCGCCGAAGCCGCCGAAAGACGAACGGGTACTGCCTGCCGCGCGCTGGCGCACCGTGGGTTCGATCCGCCGCTATATCCTGCTGGTGCTGATGCTTGGCCAGACCATCGTCGCCGGCTGGTACATGAAAGGCATCATGCCGTACCAGGGCTGGTCGCTGGTCGACTTCGACGAGATCCGCAACCAGACCCTGCTGCAAACCGCTACCCAGGTACTGCCTTACGCACTGCAGACCAGCATCCTGATCATGTTCGGGATTCTGTTCTGCTGGGTGTCGGCCGGTTTCTGGACCGCGCTGATGGGCTTCCTCGAGCTGCTGACCGGTCACGACAAATACCGTATCTCCGGTAAAAGTGCCGGCGACGAGCCGATTCCCAAGGATGCACGTACCGCGCTGGTGATGCCGATCTGTAACGAGGACGTGCCCCGGGTGTTCGCCGGTCTGCGCGCCACGTTCGAATCGGTGGCCGCGACCGGCGACCTGGACCGTTTCGACTTCTTCGTGCTCAGCGACAGTAATGAAGCGGATATCTGCATTGCCGAACAGCAAGCCTGGCTCGACGTGTGCCGCGAAGCCGGTGGTTTCGGCAAGATTTTCTATCGCCGCCGTCGCCGTCGCGTCAAGCGCAAGAGCGGCAACCTCGACGACTTCTGCCGTCGCTGGGGCGGTGACTACAAGTACATGGTGGTGCTCGACGCCGACAGCGTGATGAGCGGCGAATGCCTGACCAGCCTGGTACGCCTGATGGAAGCCACGCCGGATGCCGGGATTATCCAGACCGCGCCGCGTGCGTCGGGCATGGACACCCTGTATGCGCGCATGCAGCAGTTCGCCACCCGCGTTTATGGTCCGCTGTTTACCGCCGGTCTGCACTTCTGGCAGTTGGGTGAATCCCATTACTGGGGCCACAACGCGATCATCCGCATGAAGCCGTTTATCGAGCACTGCGCCCTGGCGCCGTTGCCGGGTAAGGGCGCGTTTGCCGGTGCGATCCTCTCTCACGACTTCGTTGAAGCAGCGCTGATGCGCCGCGCCGGCTGGGGCGTGTGGATTGCCTACGACCTGCCGGGCAGCTACGAAGAACTGCCGCCCAACTTGCTGGACGAACTCAAGCGTGACCGTCGCTGGTGCCACGGTAACCTGATGAACTTCCGCCTGTTCCTGGTCAAGGGCATGCACCCGGTGCACCGTGCGGTGTTCCTGACCGGCGTGATGTCCTACCTGTCGGCGCCGTTGTGGTTTTTCTTCCTGGTGTTGTCGACGGCCTTGCTGGCGGTGAACACCCTGATGGAGCCGCAGTACTTCATGGCGCCGCGCCAGTTGTACCCGCTGTGGCCGCAATGGCATCCGGACAAGGCGGTGGCACTGTTCTCCACCACCATCGTGCTGCTGTTCCTGCCTAAACTGCTGAGCATCATCCTGATCTGGGCCAAGGGCGCCAAAGAGTTCGGCGGCAAGTTCAAGGTGACCCTGTCGATGCTGCTGGAGATGCTGTTCTCCATGCTGCTGGCGCCGGTGCGCATGATCTTCCACACCCGCTTTGTACTGGCCGCGTTCCTCGGCTGGGCCGCGACCTGGAACTCGCCGCAGCGCGACGACGACTCCACGCCGTGGAGCGAAGCGGTCAAGCGTCACGGTCCGCAGACCTTGCTGGGCTTTTTGTGGGCGTTACTGGTGGTGTGGCTCAACCCAAGCTTCTTGTGGTGGCTGATCCCGATCGTCGGTTCGCTGATGCTGTCGATCCCGGTGTCGGTGATTTCCAGCCGGGTCAAGCTGGGCCTCAAGTCCCGCGATGAGAGCCTGTTCCTGATCCCCGAGGAATACAATCCGCCGCAGGCATTGCTGTCGACCGAGAAGTACACCCACGAAAACCGTTGGCACGCGCTCAATGACGGGTTTGTGCGTTCGGTGGTCGACCCGCAGCAGAACGCCCTGGCCTGTGCCCTGGCGACCTCGCGGCACCGCGAGGCGGAGCCGATCGAGTACCTGCGGGTGGAGCGTGTTCGTCACGCGTTGAAAGTCGGCCCGGCCGGCCTCACCAACAGCGAGCGCCTGGCCCTGCTCAGCGACCCGGTAGCCCTGGCGCGTTTGCATGAACAGGTGTGGAGCGAAGGCCACGCCGAGTGGCTGGATGCTTGGCGTGCTTCGATCAAGGCTGATCCGCACGCGCCATTGCTCCCGCTGCAACCGCTGTCGTCCCAGGCTCAACCGGCCTGATTCAGACGCCCCCGAGGGCCCACCTCGGGGGCGTTTCAAGCGCTGGTCCTACAGCGTTTTGCGCCGCTTCCTTTCCTCCCTAACTCCTTGTTATTTCGAAACAAAAGACCTTCGTTCGAAGCGTATTGCCGTGCCTGTGGCTGGGGTAGCATCGCCCCCCAAATTTGACGCGCCACGGGGGCACACATGTTCAAAAGGTATTGTTCGGCACTGCTGATAGGTGTTGTCGCATTGCTTCACACCGGCTTGCTCTGTGCCGGGGCGATTGACGACGCTGTGCGCCGTGGCGTGCTGAAAGTGGGCACCACGCCGACTTACGTACCGTTCGAAATGACGGACAAGCAGGGACGCATCATCGGCTTCGAGATCGACCTGCTCCAGGCGATGAGCCGCGCGCTGGGGGTAGAACTCGAACTGGTCGCGGTGCCTTACACGGAGTTGCTGTCGGGGCTGATGGCGGAGAAGTACGACCTGATCGGCAGCGGCATGACGGTCACCCAGGAGCGCAACCTGTACCTCAACTTCAGTGACTCTTTTATCGTGGTGGGCCAGTCGGTCCTGCTGCACCCGCGCCTGGCCGGCAAAGCATCGAGTATCGAAGACCTGGACGAGTCTGGCTATCTGATCGCAGTCACCGAAGGCACCACTGGCGAGGCAGCGGCGCAGCGCTTCCTGGGGGCGGCGCGGCTCAAGCGTTTCACTACGCCGGAGGAGGGCGTGCGCCACGTGGTGGAGGGCAAGGCCGACGCCTTTGTCTACGATGCGCCCTACAACCTGATCGCCATGACGCGGCCCGAGAACAGCGCATTGTTGACGCTGGAGCAGCCGTTTACCTTTGAGCCCCTGGCGTTCGGCCTGAAGAAAGGTGACTACGACAGCCTCAACTGGATCAATCACTTCCTCAACCAGGTGGCCCAGGACGGCACCTACGATCAACTGCATGACAAGTGGTTCAGGGACACTGCCTGGATGGCGGAGATCGACTGATGGTCATAACTACTTACACATCAACTCATTAGCGAGTCTGCGCGTCGACCCGTCCAGGCGTTTAGTCAGGCGCAGCGCCGTAGTGTTTCTCTTACCTGCGTCGATAACATTTAGTCGTGAAACCTTTGTGACGGGCAGCGAGTGCGTTAGGATCGCACCCCGAAATGGCGCAGCCCATACTGCGCCGGCCTTACAAAAAACGTTCAGGGGTCTTGATGATGAAAAAGTATCTTTCGATGCTGATGCTCGGCGTCACCGCACTGGTGGCGGCGACTGCGGCCCAGGCTGGCGCCATCGATGATGCGGTCAAGCGCGGCACGCTGAAAGTCGGCATGGACCCGACCTACATGCCGTTCGAAATGACCGACAAGCGCGGTGAAATCATCGGCTTTGAAGTCGACATCCTCAAGGCCATGGCCAAGTCCATGGGCGTCAAGCTTGAGCTGGTGTCCACCGGCTACGACGGCATCATCCCGGCCTTCCTGACCGGCAAGTTCGACATGATCGGCAGCGGCATGACCCTGACCCAGGAACGCAACCTGCGCCTGAACTTCAGCGAACCCTTCATCGTGGTCGGCCAGACCCTGCTGATTCGCAAGGAGCTGGAAGGCACCATCAAGTCCTACAAAGACCTGAACGATGAAAAATACCGCCTGACCTCCAAGCTGGGCACCACCGGTGAGATGGTCGCCAGGAAGCTGATCGCCAAAGCCAAGTACCACGGCTACGACAACGAGCAGGAAGGCGTGCTGGACGTGGTCAACGGCAAGGCGGACGCCTTTGTCTACGACGCCCCGTACAACGTGGTGGCCGAGAAGAAAGTCGGTAACGGCAAGCTGGTGTTCCTGGAAGAACCCTTCACCTTTGAGCCCCTGGCGTTCGGCTTGAAGAAAGGCGACTACGACAGCATCAACTTCATCAACAACTTCCTGCACCAGATCAGGAACGACGGCACCTACGATCGCATCCATGACAAGTGGTTCAAGAGCTCCGAGTGGCTCAAGGATATGGAATAAGGCTTAAGACCGAGTGATCGTTCCCACGCTCCGCGTGGGAATGCGGCTCGTGACGCTCTGCGTCACAAAGCGGACGCAGAGCGTCCAGTGAGGCGTTCCCACGCGGAGCGTGGGAACGATCGCTATACATGCGGACAGTGAAATGAAACAGAAAAAAGCCCAATGGCCCTGGCACCTGCTGACCGTGGTCGTGCTGGTCGGCCTGGCCGGCGCCTTGTACTACGCCACCTCGCTGATGTCCTACGAATGGCGCTGGAACCGCGTGCCGCAGTATTTCGCCTATCAGGCCGAAGAAGCGCAGCGTGCAGCCGATATTTCCACCGTCATCGAGCTGGTCCGCAAGGGCGATGTGGCCGAGGTGACGCTGCGCAGTGATGCCGGTGCCGAGCAGAAGGTGACGGTCGCCGACAACAGCCTGCAAGTGGCGCGTGGCGATGATGTGGCTGAAGGTGACGTCATCGGTGTCAACCGCCATTGGGCACTGGGCCCGTTGATGTGGGGCCTGTGGACCACGCTGTGGTTGTCGGTGGTGTCCGGCATCCTGGGCCTGGCGATTGGCCTGGCCACCGGCTTGTGCAGGCTGTCCAGCAACCCGACCCTGCGCGACCTGTCGACGATCTACGTCGAACTGGTGCGCGGTACGCCGCTGCTGGTACAGATCTTCATTTTCTATTTCTTTATCGGCACGGTACTCAACCTTTCTCGGGAGTTTGCCGGGATCGCGGCACTGTCGCTGTTCACCGGCGCCTACGTGGCGGAAATCGTGCGTGCCGGTGTGCAATCGATTACCCGTGGCCAGGACGAGGCCGCGCGCTCCCTGGGCTTGAGCGCCAGCCAGTCGATGCGGCATGTGGTGTTGCCGCAGGCGTTCAAGCGCGTCCTGCCGCCGCTGGCCGGTCAATTCATCAGCCTGGTGAAAGACACCTCGCTGGTCTCGGTGATCGCGATCACCGAGTTGCTCAAGAGCGGGCGCGAAGTGATCACCACCTCGTTTTCGCCGTTTGAAATTCTGTTCTGTGTGGCAGGCCTGTACCTGCTGATCAACCTGCCGCTGTCGAAGATGGCCAGCCGGCTTGAGCGGAGGCTCGCGCAAAGTGATTGAAGTTCGCGATCTGGTAAAAGTCTTCGATACCCGTGGCCATGTGGTGCGCGCCGTGGACCATGTCACCACCCAGGTAGCCAGGGGCGAAGTGCTGGTGGTGATCGGCCCGTCCGGTTCCGGCAAGTCCACCTTTCTGCGCTGTCTTAATGGGCTGGAGGAATTCGATTCAGGTTCGGTCAGCATCGACGGCCTGCAACTGGCCGACCCGAAGACCGATGTGAATGCCTACCGCCGTGAAGTCGGCATGGTGTTCCAGCATTTCAACCTGTTCCCCCACATGACCGTGCTGGAGAACCTGTGCCTGGCGCAAAAGGTCGTGCGCAAGCGCGGCAAGCGCGAGCGTGAGGCCAAGGCCCTGGCATTGCTGGAGAAGGTCGGTATCGCCCAGAAAGCCAATGAGTTTCCGTCGCGGCTTTCCGGAGGCCAGCAGCAGCGGGTAGCGATTGCCCGAGCCCTGGCAATGGAGCCCAAGGTGATGCTGTTTGACGAACCGACCTCGGCGCTGGACCCGGAAATGGTCGGCGAAGTGCTCGACGTCATGAAGACCCTGGCCCTGGAAGGCATGACCATGGTCTGCGTCACCCACGAGATGGGCTTTGCCCGTGAGGTGGCGGACCGGGTGTTGTTTTTCGATCACGGCAAATTGCTGGAAGACGCGGCGCCGGCCGAGTTCTTCGATGCGCCCAAGGACCCACGCGCCCAGGCTTTCCTGCGCCAGGTGCTATGACTGTAGGAGCGAGCTTGCTCGCGAAGATCGTCAACGATAACGCAGCGCACCTTAAATGAACGCGGCGGCCTTGGGCTTTTCGCGAGCAAGCTCGCTCCTACAGTGGTGGTTCTTCAGAACTTGAATTTGCCGACCAGCGTCTGCAGATCCACGCTCAACCTGGTCAATTGAACACTCGCCGCCGCCGTTTCCTCGCTGGCGGCTGCGGTCTGTTCCGACACATCCCGCACTTTCAATACGCTGCGATTGATTTCCTCGGCCACTGCGCTTTGCTGCTCGGCGGCGGCGGCAATCTGCGGGTTCATTTCCTGGATCACCGCCACCGTGCGGGCAATCGCCGCCAGGGCCTCGCCGGCGTCGCGGGTCAGGGCAACGCTGTTGTCGGTCAGGGTGCGGCTGCTGTCCATGATGTCGGCTACCTGCTGGGTACCGTTATGCAGGCCGAGGATCAGCCCTTCGATTTCTTCAGCCGATTCCTGCGTGCGTTGGGCCAGGCTGCGTACTTCATCGGCGACCACGGCGAAGCCTTGGCCGGCAGTGCCCGCGCGCGCCGCTTCGATCGCGGCGTTCAGGGCCAGCAGGTTGGTCTGCTGGGACACGGACTTGATAACGTCCAGCACGCTGGCGATCTTCTGGCTTTCCTGTTGCAGGGTCAGCATTGCGCGGCCGGACAAAGCCATTTCACTGGCCAGGTTGCCGATTTGCTCAACGGCCTGAGTGACCACCTGCTCGCCGGCGCCGGCCTGCTGATCTGCTTCGTTGGCGGCAACGGACGCGCGTTCGGCATGGCGCGCAACCTCTTGGGCGGTGGCGAGCATTTGATTCATCGCCGTTGCCACCTGGTCGGTTTCATCTTTCTGCTGGTTGAGCCCGTTACGGGTCTGCTCAGTGACGGTGGACAACTGCGTCGCCGCACCGGCGATCTGGCGGGCGCTGTCACCGATACCGCTGATCAGGCTGCGCAGGCTGCGGGTCATTTGGCCGATGCTGTGTTGCAGTTGGCCCAGCTCGTCGCGACGCTCCACCTGGATGTCGTGGCTCAAGTCGCCCTCGGCCACACGGTTGGCGGCGATCAGGATGCCACGCAACGGCGAGGCGATCTGCCGGGCAATCCACCACGCGGCCAGCGCTCCCAATACCAGCGCAGCCAGAGTGACGCCGATCAGCAATGTATGAGTCTGGGCCGCCTCCTGATTGCGCTTGGTGTTCTGGCTCTGGCTCAGCAAGTCGCTTTTCTCGCGCAACTCGTTGAGTTGCTGCTCGAAGCGGTTTTGCAGGGTTTCGACGTTGAGTTGGGCTTCCTTGAGCTTGACCAGTTGTGCGCGGTAATTGGCCAGGTCGGTTTTGAGCAGCGTGGAGTCCACCGGCAGCGTGGTGACGGTGGCCTGTGCGGCATCCAGGGCGTCCAGCGTCTGGTTGGCAGCCTCGGTATAGGCTTGCAATGAGTCGGCCGCCCAGGCGGGGTTCTGGGCGCGATCCTCAGCCTGCTCCATGGCTTGGCGCAATTGCTCGATGGCATCGAGCGCCTTTTCGTCATTCTGGTCGGGCAAGTCGCTGGCGAATTGGGCCAGGGTGTCACTGGCTTGCAGGGCAGATGTCTTCAGCGCCGGGCGGATGTTCTCGCGCTGCTCGATCAAGGCCGGTAGCTGCGCCAGCGCCGTCTTGAAGTCGGCTACCAGGCTTGCCGCCTCTGCAATGCGTTGCAGATCGACCGGGTCTATCAGGCGCTGCGAAAGGTCTGTCAGATGCTGGTCGATTTTCTCGATCTTCTGCGTCATCTGGTCCAGGCTGGCCTTGTCCGCCAGGGTGCGGTACACGATGCGGTCGGCGCGCATGGCCTGCGCCTGGACGGCCAGCTCGCCCAGGCTCGTCAGGCTGTCGGAGCGATAAAGGATGGCGTTCAAGGCCTGCCAGCCCGTTGCAGAGATGATGAAGCTGAGCATCAGCACTTGGCCAAAACCCAGCGCGAGCTTGAGGCGTACGCTGGCGTTCGCCAGCATGCGGGTCAGCCGAGATAACATGGCGCACCTCCCATTCAGAAAAAAGCGTTTCGCGACAGATGAACGCTAATTCGAATTGGAGTGAGGGCGGGCTGATAACCGTGTAGGAAATTTCACAAGATGCGGCAGCCGCAATCGGCTGCCGCGCAAGTTCGGTCAGATGCGGAAGCGACCGACCAGGGTTTGCAAGTAGATGCCCAGGCGCGCCAGCTCAGCACTGGACGCCGCCGTTTCTTCGCTGGCCGAAGACGTTTGCTCGGAGACATCGCGCACATTCAACACGCTGCGGTTGATCTCTTCGGCAACGGCGCTTTGCTGCTCGGCGGCGGTGGCGATCTGCGAGTTCATCGCCTGGATGGTCGACACGGTGCGGGTGATGCTCTCCAGCGCGCTGCCGGCCCGGCGCGTCAGTTCGACACTGCTGTCGGTCAGGCCGCGACTGTTGTCCATGATGGTCGCCACCTGCTGCGTGCCGTTTTGCAGGCCGACGATCAGCTCCTCGATCTCCTCGGTGGACTTCTGTGTGCGCTGGGCCAGGCTGCGCACTTCGTCGGCGACCACGGCGAAGCCACGCCCGGCTTCACCGGCACGCGCCGCTTCAATGGCCGCGTTAAGCGCCAGCAGATTGGTCTGCTGGGCCACGGACTTGATAACGTCAAGCACGCTGCCGATCTTGTCACTTTCGCGCTTCAGATCGCCCATGGCGATCGTCGAGTTGCCGACTTCGGTGGCCAGGCGTTCGATCTGGGCGATGGCTTCACCGACCACTCGGTCGCCTTCGCGGGCCTGCACATCGGCGGCCACGGCGGCTTCCGACGCTTCTTCGGCATTGCGCGCCACTTCCTGCACGGTGGCGGCCATTTCGTTCATGGCCGTGGCGACCTGGTCGGTCTCGACCTTCTGGCTGTTGACCCCGGCGCTGGTCTGCTCGGTGACGGCCGACAGTTGCTCGGCGGCGCTGGCGATCTGGGTCACGCCGTCGCTGATACCACCGATCAGCTCGCGCAGGCCCACGGTCATGCTCTGCATGGCGCGTTGCAGTTGGCCCAGTTCATCCTGGCGGGCGGACTCCAGGTTGTGGCTGAGGTCGCCCGAGGCCACGCGCTCGGCGACCTTGAGGGTTTGATTGAGCGGGATGATGATCTGGCGGGTGATGGCCCAGGCGGCGACGAGGCCAAACAGCAGCGCCAGCAGGGTAGACAGCAGCAACAGCTGTTTGGCTTGGGCGGCGTCGCTGTCGCGGACCACGGTTTGCGAGGCAGTGAGTTTGCTGCTGCGGTCCAACAGAATGTCGCCCTGGACGTTCATGATTTTCAGCGCGGCGGCGCTGGCCACCTGCGAGTCACGGTACTGGCTGACAGCGGCGCGGTAGGCTTGCAGCGAGGTGCTGGCCTGTTGCAGGTTGGTGGAAAATTGATCAGGTAGCTGGCCGTTGAGCGCGGCGATTTTCTTCAGGGCATTATCGATGGCATCCAGCGCGGGCTGCTCGGCTTCGACTTTGCCGCTGTAGGTGTAGCCGCGCACCTGGAACCGCGCCTGCTGGATCAGCTTGCTCAGGTCGACGATGCTGTTGAACTGGCTGACGCTGTCGCCCTGTAGCAGGGTCTTTTCCACTTCACCGACTTTGAGCACCGCATTGTCAGCAGTATCGCCGAGCTTGCTGCGCGCGTTTTCGCGATTGGCACCGGCCTGGACCATGGTGTCGAAGGCGCGCTTGTACTGGTCAACGGCGGCGAGTTGGTCATCGACCAGCGCGATATCGGCGGGCTGTTCAATCAGCGCCCGGGCCGTTTTCAGGCCGCTTTCCAGCTGGCCCAGAAATCCGTTGACTGCCCCCGGGCCCTGCTCGCCACGACGCATTTCAAAGTCCAGGCGCGCGATGCGCAGTTCCTTGCTCAAGTCGTTGAGGCTGGCAATGTAGCCCAGTTTGTCGCCACGGCTGATCACGCCCGAGAGCCCGGCCCAGCCGGTGAGTGTGATGATTAATGTAAGCAGCAACACCAGGCCGAAGCCGACGCCCAACTTGGTTTTGACGCTGACATTCCCCAGCTTTTCGGCTAACCAACGATACATGCTGCAAACTCCCCTGGAACAAGGCTTGGACTTATTCCGGGGTTATCGGCATGTACGCAGGATTCTGTAGCAACACGATCCAATGTGGGAGGGGGCTTGCCCTAATGCCAATCATTTAAGCGTACACCACCCCCTGTAGGAGCGAGCTTGCTCGCGAAAAACTCACAGGCACCGCGTTCATTCAGGAAGCACGCGTTATCGTTGACGTTTTTCGCGAGCAAGCTCGCTCCTACAAAAAGCCTTAGCTGACTGGCATTGGGGCAAGCCCCCTCCCACACTGGACTGGTGTCAGAACAAGCGGGCGAGCAGGGCGGTCACGGCGGTTTCAACCCGCAGGATGCGCGCACCGAGTTGCACCGGCTGCAGGCCGGCCTTGCTCAGCAATTCGACTTCATAGGGTATCCAGCCACCTTCCGGCCCGATCGCCAGGGTCACCGGTTCATCCAGGCCGCGGGGGCAGGGCGGGTAGTCGCCGGGGTGG
Source organism: Pseudomonas sp. 44 R 15 (assembly GCF_900004965.1). NCBI lineage: Bacteria > Pseudomonadati > Pseudomonadota > Gammaproteobacteria > Pseudomonadales > Pseudomonadaceae > Pseudomonas > Pseudomonas sp. 44 R 15. The sequence goes on along the minus strand of NZ_CVTU01000094.1, from coordinate 32,995 downwards.
CCGATCAGGCCAAGCGTGCCGGTGGTCATGGCCGGCAAGCGATCTTCAACGAACGGCTTGAAGCGCTTCTCGATAATGATCTCGGGCAATACTGTGTCCCGCGCCTGTTCCAGGCCGAGAATAAGCTGCTCGCGAATCGCTTCAGGCTCCAGGAACGGGGTCTGCCAGAAGCTTTTTTCCACGCGGTAGCTGTTGACCAGTACAACCTTCGGCACGCCCATGGCGGCTACCGTTTGCAGCACCCGACGCAGCATTTTCGGACGAGGCAGGGCCAGCAGCAGGGTCAGCGGCAGTTTGCCCGGCGGCGCCTGGTCGAAGCCGACGTGCAGCTCGGCTTCCCCGGCTTCCAGGCGCAGCAACTGAGCATTACCCATCAGCCCGCCGATGCGGCCCACACGCACGTTGTCGCCGACCACGGCGCGGTGCACCTCCTGCATATGCACCAGGCGCCGATCACGCAGCACCACCCGGTCGGCCGCGATAAAGTCGGCGTCTTCCAGCAGCAGCAGGTTCACGGCTGGGTCGCTGGCGGCTGGTCGTCGTCGGCAGTCTGGTCGTCCGGGTGCTCGCCACGCTTGCTGATCAAGCCGCTGAACAGGATGCCGATCTCGAACAGCATCCACATCGGCACGGCCAGCAGGGTCTGGGAGAAGATGTCCGGCGGGGTAAGGATCATGCCGACCACGAAGCAGCCGATGATCACGTAGGGGCGGATTTTCTTCAGGTAAGCCACGTTGACGACGCCGATCCACACCAGCAACACCACCGCCACCGGAATTTCGAAGGCTACGCCGAAGGCGAAGAACAGCGTCATCACGAAGTCGAGGTAGCTGGTGATGTCGGTCATCATTTCCACGCCGGCCGGGGTGGCGGCGGCGAAGAATTTGAAGATCAGCGGGAACACCAGGAAGTAGGCGAAGGCCATGCCGGTATAGAACAGCAGGATGCTCGACACCAGCAACGGCACGGCGATGCGCTTCTCATGCTTGTACAGCCCCGGCGCGATGAAGCCCCAGATCTGATGCAGGATCACCGGGATCGCCAGGAACAGCGAGACCATCATGGTCAGCTTCAACGGCGTCAGGAACGGCGAGGACACGTCGGTGGCGATCATCGTCGCGCCGGCCGGCAGATATTGGCGCAGCGGCGTGGAGACGAAGGTATAGATCTGCTGGGTGAAGGCAAACAGCCCGGCAAAGATGATGAAGATGGCCGCTACGCAACGCAGCAGGCGGGTACGCAGCTCGGTGAGGTGCGAGACCAGCGGCATGTGCTGGTCGTTTTCCGGTTTATCAGCGCTCATGGGGCTCGCGGCGGCAATGTAGGGTCATGGGGCGCGGGCGACGCAACGGGCGTCGGCGCAGGCTCGGTTGGCGCGGTCGGTGCCGGGGGGGCGGCTTCAGTCGCCGGCGCGATACTGTTCTGGGCCACAGGTTCCACCGGTTTGGCGGGCTCCTGCACGGGCGACAGAATCTTGCGCGTCTCCTGCTCCAACGACAGGATGTGCTCGTTGTGCAATTGCCGGCGGATCTCGTCGGCACCGATTTCCCGCTCAACTTCCTGTTTGATCGCGTTGAAACTGCGTTTCAGGCGCCCGATCCACAGGCCGGCCGTGCGTGCCGCACCGGGCAGGCGTTCGGGGCCCAATACCAGCAGGGCCACGAGGCCGACGAGCAGCAGTTCAGAGAAGCTGATACCAAACATTAGTCAGTGCTCACGAGTCTTTGCGGGTCGGCTCTTCGACTTTTTCAGCCTGCACGTCGAAGGTACGACGCTCGGTGATCGGCTGGGCGGCCTGCGGGTGCACGGGCTGGGCCGGTGGAACCGGGTTTGCAGTGGGTTCGGCCGGCTTTTCGTCGTCGTTCATGGCTTTGCGAAAGCCCTTGATCGACTCGCCGACATCGGTGCCCAGGTTCTTGAGTTTCTTGGTGCCGAACACCAGTACCACGACCACCAGAATGACAATCCAGTGTTTCCAGTCAAAAATACCCATGCTGCAAATCCTCGATAAAAGTTGTTCAGGTGGACGGGCGTGCAGCCTTCTCGGCGTGCCCGGACAGGCCGAAGCGACGGTCCAGTTCATCCAGCACGGCCTGTGGATGCTGCCCCAGTTGGGCGAGCATGACCAGGCTATGGAACCACAGGTCGGCGGTCTCATAGATGACATCGCTGCAATCGCCGCTGATCTGCGCATCCTTGGCGGCAATGATCGTCTCGACGGATTCTTCGCCGAGTTTTTCCAGGATCTTGTTCAAACCCTTGTGATACAGGCTGGCGACATAGGAACTGTCGGCATCCGCGCCCTTGCGCTCTTCCAGCACCTGGGCCACGCGGTTGAGGGTATCGCTCATGGTCAGTGTCCTGCCGAATAAATGGCGTGCGGGTCTTTGAGCACCGGTTCCACCACCTTCCATTCGCCGTTCTCGAACACGCGATAGAAGCAACTGTGACGGCCGGTGTGGCAGGCGATGCCGCCTATCTGTTCGACCTTGAGGATCACCACGTCGGCATCGCAGTCCAGGCGCAGCTCATGCAGGGTCTGCACATGCCCGGACTCTTCGCCCTTGCGCCACAGTTTGCCACGCGAACGTGACCAGTAGATGGCGCGCTGCTCGGCGGCAGTCAGGCTCAGGGCCTCGCGGTTCATCCAGGCCATCATCAGCACGCGCCCGGTCTTGTAGTCCTGGGCAATGGCCGGCACCAGGCCGTCACTGTCCCACTTGATCTCGTCCAGCCAGTCTTTCATGTTCGGCTCCGGCAATTTGCGACAGTGTATAACCGGATGGGTTATCGACGCACGATCAGATAAACGCCCACGGCGACCATGATCGCGGCCGGCCAGTAGCTCAGTTGATTCAACGGTCCGCCAATCGCCAGCATGACCCCACCCACCAGATGCGCGGCGCCGAGCAGGCGCAGGAACCAGTCGTCCTTGCGCTTGCGCCATGGCGGCTCAGGGTCCCTGGCGTGAGGCTGGGACATGCGCTCAAGCAGGTCGCGGGTCATGTTGGCCAGGTGCGGCAGCTGTTCCATCTGGCTGTGCAGGTTGCCCAGCATGGTCTTCGGGCTCATCCGCTCACGCATCCAACGTTCCAGGAACGGCTGCGCGGTGTTCCACAGATCGAGGTCCGGGTACAGCTGGCGGCCCAGGCCTTCGATGTTGAGCAAGGTTTTCTGCAGCAGCACCAACTGCGGCTGCACTTCCATATTGAAGCGCCGCGCGGTCTGGAACAGGCGCATCAGCACCTGACCGAAGGAAATATCCTTTAACGGTTTTTCAAAGATCGGTTCGCACACGGTGCGGATCGCCGCTTCGAATTCATTCAGTTTGGTTTCCGCCGGCACCCAGCCCGAATCAATGTGCAACTGCGCCACGCGGCGATAGTCACGCTTGAAAAAGGCGAACAGGTTACGCGCCAGGTAGTCCTGGTCTTCCGGCGTGAGGCTGCCGACGATGCCGCAGTCGATCGCAATGTACTGCGGGCTCCACGGGTTGACGGTGCTGACGAAGATGTTGCCCGGGTGCATGTCGGCGTGGAAGAAACTGTCACGGAACACCTGGGTGAAGAAAATCTCCACGCCGCGCTCGGCGAGCATTTTCATGTCGGTGCGCTGGTCGGCCAGGGTCGCGAGGTCGGTGACTTGCACGCCGTAGATGCGCTCCATCACCAGCACTTTGGGGCGGCACCAGTCCCAATACACTTGCGGCACGTACAGCAGCTGCGAGCCTTCGAAGTTGCGGCGCAGCTGGCTGGCGTTGGCCGCTTCGCGCAGCAGGTCGAGTTCGTCGTAGATGGTTTTTTCGTAGTCGGCCACCACATCCACCGGATGCAGCAGGCGCGCATCGGCGGAGAACCGTTCGGCGGCGCGGGCCAGGATGAACAGCCACGCCAGGTCCTGGCCGATGATCGGCTTGAGGCCCGGGCGAATCACCTTCACCACCACTTCTTCACCGCTCTTGAGCTGCGCGGCATGCACCTGCGCAACCGAGGCCGAAGCCAGCGGCTCGACATCGAAGCGGCTGAACACCTCGCTGATCTTCCTGCCCAGTTGCTCTTCGATCAGCTTCATCGACAACTGCGAATCGAACGGCGGTACGCGGTCCTGCAGCAGCATCAGCTCATCGGCGATGTCTTCGGGCAGCAAGTCGCGGCGCGTCGACAAAATCTGCCCGAACTTGATGAAGATCGGCCCCAGGTCCTGCAACGCCAGGCGCACGCGAGCACCTCGGCTCAGTTCCAGTTTTCTGCGCGGCAACCAGCGCCACGGCAGCACATAGCGCACCGCGAGCAGGAACCATGGCAGGGGCAGGGCAAACAGCAGGTCATCGAGGCGGTAGCGGATTACGACGCGCTGGATACGAAACAAACGGCGGACGGCGAGCAGCTTCATGCGTTATCGCTTGGATCAAGGGAACGGCTCAGGCGCTCGAAGCGGGCCTCGAGACGTTCCAGGTCGATTTTGGCCTTGTCGAGCTCACGAAAGCGCGCTTGCGCTTCCCGTTGCCCGACCAGGGTGCGCGATTCTTCGCTCAAGTATTCGGCGAGGTTCTGGTTGAGGCTGGCGAACCCTTGCTGGTACCAGCGCGAACGGCTGCGCAGGTGCCCGCCGAGCAACTGGGTGGCGACGGGGCCGAGCCAGCGCGAGAGTTCGTATTCCCAGTCCAGCTCCAGGTCCTGCAGCACGGCGGCCAGGTCCATCAGCACCGCGCTGTCGCCTTCCAGCGCCACTTCGGGGCTGTGCAGGATAGCGGTCTTGTTGCGGCTCAGGGCCAGGTGCACCAGGCTGGCGGCGGGCGCACGCAGGGTGCAGTCGGCCTCGGCGGCCCATTGCGACGCGAGCAGCAGGCCCTCATCGCTGGGCAGGATGAACAGCTGCAAGGCAGGGCTGCGGCAATCGACGGCGATAACTTTGCCGGTCAGGTGCGCAAGCCGCGCCAGGGCGGTGCTGTCCAGGCGCAAAACACGGTTGAGGCCGTGCTCGACGCTGGCGAGAAGGCCTGCGAGCAGCATCAGGGCTTGATGCCGCGGTGCAGGGCGACGATGCCCGAGGTCATGTTGTGGTAGGTCACGCGGTCGAAACCGGCCTCCACCATCATCGACTTCAGGGTTTCCTGGTCGGGGTGCATGCGGATCGATTCGGCCAGGTAGCGGTAGCTCTCGGCATCATTGGTGATCAGCTTGCCCATCAACGGCATGAAGGCGAACGAATAGGTGTCGTACACCTTGGACATCAGCGCGTTGGTCGGCTTGGAGAATTCCAGCACCAGCAGGCGGCCACCCGGTTTGAGCACGCGCAGCATCGAGCGTATCGCGTCTTCCTTGTGGGTGACGTTGCGCAGACCGAAAGCGATGGTCACGCAATCGAAGTGGTTGTCGGGGAACGGCAGTTTTTCCGCATCGGCCTGGACGAATTCGATATTGCCGGCCACGCCCTTGTCGAGCAGGCGGTCGCGACCGACCTTGAGCATCGAGCCGTTGATATCGGCCAGTACCACCTGGCCGGTAGGCCCTACCAGCTTGGAAAACTTGGCGGCCAAATCGCCCGTGCCGCCGGCGATGTCGAGCACGCGATTGCCGGTGCGTACGCCCGACAATTCGATGGTGAAACGCTTCCACAGGCGGTGCATGCCACCGGAGAGCACGTCGTTCATCAAGTCGTACTTGGCGGCTACGGAGTGGAACACCTCAGCGACTTTTTCCGCTTTCTGGCTTTCCGGGACGTTCTTGAAGCCGAAGTGAGTGGTGGGTTCGGCATCGCTGCCTTTGCGCTGATCAGTCATATCGCTGTCACCAAAAGAGAATGCGGGACATGATAATCCCCGGGGCCTGCTTTGTCTTGGCAAGGCTGAAGGTAAGATAGGTGCTTATCGAGACCTTTTGCCGCATGGAAGGTTTCCAAGCCCTCATAGAAAGGAGCCATTGCAATGGCGCGTATAACCGTTGAGCGTGAGCATTCCCTGGGTAAAGCCGCCGCACGGGCGAAGGCCGACACGCTGGCGCAGAAACTCAAGGATAAATATGGCGTGGAGTCGTCGTGGTCCGGCGATTCCCTGAACCTCAAGCGGTCGGGCGTTAAAGGCACCGTTCAGGTCTTTGATGATGCATTGCGTATCGATGTTGAACTGGGCCTGTTGATGTCGGCCATGAGCGGTACCCTCAAGTCCGAAATCGAAAAAGCCCTGGATAAAGCGCTGGCCTGATTCGACGCTCTTAGGGTGCCGATTCTAATTTTTCACCCTACGTTGTGCCCAAGCCCCCAACTCCGGCGGGCGGTTCCTCCACCCGGTTCTATGTGAGGTGCACCATGGCCAACGTTATTTTGCAGAAAAAAATCGACAGTCAGACCACTGCCCTGAGTGAGGTCAAACGCTATGCCCGCAGGATCTGGCTGGCGGGTCTTGGTGCCTACGCCAAGGTCGGCAGCGAGGGCGGCGAATACTTCAATGAGCTGGTTAAGAGCGGTCAACATATTGAAAGTAAAAGCAAAAAAGTTGCTATTGAACAACTTGATGCCGCTAACAGTCAGATTGATCAAGTAAAGAGTAACGTCTCGAGTGTCGGCCGCCGGGTTGAAGTTCAACTGGATAAAGTTGAAAAAGCATTTGACTCGCGTGTTGCAAGTGCCTTGAATCGAATCGGCATTGCGTCTAAACATGACGTTGAGACACTCTCTGCTAAGCTCGAAGAGCTGACGGCATTGCTCGAACGTGTCGCGCGTAAACACTAAGGAGACATCGGGATGGCTGTTAAAAAAACTACTCAGAAAGAAGGCAGCTCGTGGGTCGGGGAAGTTGAAAAATATTCCCGAAAGATCTGGCTTGCTGGTTTAGGCGTGTACTCGAAGGTGAGCAGTGACGGCGGCAAATACTTCGAGACGCTGGTCAAGGACGGCGAGAAGGCCGAGAAGTTGACCAAGAGCACTGTGGGTAAAAAAGTCGATGCGGCCAAGGCGAGCGCAGGTTCGGCCAAGTCGAGCATTTCCGACACGTGGAACAAGTTGGAAGAAACCTTCGACAAACGCCTCAACAGTGCCATTTCGCGACTGGGCGTGCCGAGCAAGGCTGAGCTGAAAACGCTGCACAGCAAGGTCGACACCCTGACCAAGCAAATCGAAAAACTCACAGGCGCCAAAGTGGCGCCAGCCAAGACGGCTGCGGCCAAGCCTGCGGCAAAACCGGCCGCCAAACCTGCGGCTAAAACCGCACCGGCAAAACCCGCCGCGAAAACGGCCGCCAAGCGTGTGGTTAAAGCGGCCGCCAAACCCGCTGCAAAACCTGCGGCCAAGGCGCCCGCCAAGGCTGCTGCAAAACCTGCCGCCAAGCCCGCAGCCAAAACCGCTGCCGCCAAACCGGCCACCAAGCCTGCCGCTAAGCCAGTGGCCGCTAAAGCCGCTGCAAAACCTGCGGCTAAACCGGCTGCCAAACCAGCCGCTGCGAAGTCAGCAGCCAAGCCTGCGGCAAAACTTGCAGAGGCTAAAAAGCCCGCGGTAGCGAAAAAGCCAGCAGCGCCAAAGACTGCTGCGTCGGCCAAGCCGGCAACAGCGACAGCACCGGCCGCTTCGACAGCCAATTCGGTGTCTGCACCGTCGCACACGGCTGCTACCCCGACTGCAACGCCGGTAACGCCGACGCCATCCAGTCAGTCCTGATTTTCACAGGGCACAAAAACGCCCGGCCTGCGAAGGTCGGGCGTTTTTTTATCACAGATCGTTCCCACGCTCCCGCGTGGGAATGCAGCCCGTGATGCTCTGCGTCACCTGTGTGATCAGGGGGGCTTCAATCCAAGTCATCCAGATATTTCAGCGCGAACCTCTCGGTCGCCAGCCGTGCCGGCATCAGCAGATGCGGCGCCACCAGCATCATGACCTGGTACACCACCACCCGCACTTCACCCTTGCGATCCAGGATTCGCTGGTAATCCAGGGAAAACAGCAGGGTCAGGGTGATCTGCTCCACCAACTGCCCCAGCGCCTGGGTGTCACTGACCAGTTGCCCTGCGGTTTTCAACCGCGCCAACAATGAAGCCAGGGTGCGCTTGAGCGCCGTGAGCAGGTTGCGAATGCCCTTGGCCAGCTTCGGCAGGCGCCCGGCCAGGTTCGACAGGTCCTGGAACAGGAACCGGTAGTGGGCCATGCGCTCGACAATCAGGTGCAGGAACAGCCAGTAATCCTCGGCCTCCAGCTGCGCATCGGCAGGAGGGTCGAGCAGCGGTGCCAACTCGCCTTGAAAACGTTCGAACAGCCCCAGCACCAACGGCTCCTTGCCATGGAAGTGGTAGTAGAGGTTGCCGGGGCTGATCCCCATTTCATTGGCCACCTCCATGGTCGACACATTCGGCTCGCCCTTGTGGTTGAACAACTGCAGGGCACATTCAAGGATACGGTCGCGGGTCTTCATCCAGCCTCTTAGTCTGATCGTTGAGCTCAGCGCACGCGCACGTAGGTGCCTGGCGCCGCCTCCATCGGTGGGTAGTTCTGGTTGCCCAGGGCGGTGAGGGTTTCGCGTTGCACGCCCGAACGTTGCTGAATCCACGCCAGCCATTGCGGCCACCAGCTGCCTTCGACGTGATTGGCGTCGTAGTACCAGGCGCGCGGGTCGCTGCTCAGCCTGGGGTTCTCGACGTAGTTGGCCTTCGGGTTGCCGGGCGGGTTGAGGATGCTCTGGATATGCCCGCTGTTGGACAGGACGAAGCGCCGCTCGCCGCCCAGCAGTTGGGTGGATCGGTACACCGCGTCCCACGGCGTAATGTGATCGTTGATGCCGGCCACGCTGAAGCTGTCTACGGTGACCTTCTGCAAGTCGATGGGGGTGCCGCACACCTCAAGGCCTCCCGGATGCCTCAGCGGGTTGTGCTTGAAGAAATCCAACAGGTCGCCGTGCAGGGCGGCGGGCAGGCGTGTGTTGTCGTTGTTCCAGTACAGGATGTCGAAGGCGGGCGGTTCCTTGCCCAGCAGGTAGTTGTTGACCCAGTAGTTCCAGATCAGGTCATTGGGGCGCATCCAGGCGAACACCTTGGCCATGTCGCGACCGTCCAGTACACCTTGTTGGTAAGAGCGGCGCTTGGCGGCTTCAAGGGTCTGTTCATCGGCGAACAACATGGCCGGGCCGTCGATCTGACTGTCGAGCAAGCTCACCAGGTAACTGGCGCTGGCGATGCGCCGCAACTGGCGCTTGGCTTGCAGATGGCCTTGCAGTGCGGCGATGGTCAGGCCGCCGGCGCAGGCGCCCATCAGGTTGACCGCGCGTGCGCCGGTGATTGCCCGGCAGGCGTTGAGGGCTTCTTCCAGCGCCGCAACGTAGGTGGACAGGCCCCATTCGCGATGTCGCACATCCGGATTGCGCCAGCTGACCATAAAGGTCTGCAGCCCGTTTTTCAGCGCATATTGCACAAAGCTGTTAGCCGGGCTGAGGTCGAATATGTAGAACTTGTTGATTTGCGGCGGCACCACCAGCAAGGGCTTGGCGTATTGTTTTTCGCTCATGGGCTTGTATTGGATCAGCTCCAGCAGCTCATTGCGAAACACCACCGAGCCCGGCGTGGTGGCAACGGTCTTGCCCACTTCGAAAGCGTGCTTGCTGACCTGACGCGGCAGGCCGTTGTTGTGCAGCAGGTCTTCGAACAAATGGCTGACGCCGCGCACCACGCTGTTGCCGCCGGAGTTGAGCAACTCCTTGATGGCGAGCGGGTTGAGCAGCGTGTTGGAGGGCGATACGGCGTCGTTGAGCAGGGCGAACGCGAACTGTGCGCGTGCACGGTCGTCCGCGCTGAGGGTGCTGTCGTCGATCCAGTTGCGCGTGTGTTTTTGCCAGCTCAAGTAGGCTTGCAGGCTGCGCCGGTACAGCGGGTTGAGCGCCCAGGTGGGGTCTTTGAAGCGGCTGTCGTTGGGGTTGGGCTCATGCACCGTGTCCCCCAGCAACACGCGGCCCAGTTGGCCGCTCAGGGCCAGGGCGTGGCGTGCGGTGTGCAACGGGTTGCGCAGGCCATGGGCCGCCACGGTGCGCAGGGTCGACAGCAGGTCGCGACCGCGCAGGCCGGTGATCGCGTTTTGCGCGTTGATGAACGCAGCGGGGGTGGGCGCCGGGTTCGTCACGGGTCTGTCTCGCATGAGCCAACACTCCTTCGTCAAGCCATCAAGAGGCACGCCAATTCAGAACCATAGTCGGTTCCTGGCAAGTTGCGCGGCGGTGTGGTCCTTCACACCGCCGGTCGCGGATGTATCACGGCACGCAGACGCTCCTCTTCGAGAAACTTCATGATGATCGGCGCCACGGCTTCCGCGCGGGTGATCAGGAATAAATGGCCATCATCGATGATGTGCAACTGCGCATTGGGGATGCGCCAGGCGAGCATGCGCATGTTGATCAGCGGAATCAGCGGGTCGTCGTCCCCGGCCAGGACCAGGGTCGGCTGGCGGATCTTGTGCAGCCAATGGATGCTGGTCCAGCCCAGCCCCGCGAACAGCTGCCAGTAATAGCCCAGCTTGCCGGCCGAGCGCACTTTGCTGGCATGTTCGGCGGCCAGCTTGGCGTCGCGGCGGAACGAACCGCCGTAAATCATCGGCGCAATGCGCACCACGTGGGACGGCTGGATATAGCGCCGGGGGCTGGCCATCAGCCACAGCACCTTGGGCTTGCCGGGCACCATAAAGGCGCCGGCAGCCGTGGCCGCCAGGATCAACTTCTTGCAGCGCTCGGGGTAGTCATAGGCGAACTGCTGCGCCAGTGCACCGCCCCAGGACACCCCCACCGCATTCACCTGGCCGTAATCCAGGTAATCGAGCATGCGCGCCGTCAGCTTGGCCAGGCCGGGGAAGCGATAGGGCCGGTTGGGCGTAGAGGAGCCGCCCACCCCTGGCACATCGAAGGCGATCACTTCCAGGTCCGGGTCCAGGGCCTGGATGAACGGAAACACCAGCTCCAGGTTGGCGCCGATGCCGTTGAAGATCAGCAGCGGGGTCAAGTGCGGTTTGCCCGGTCGTACCGCCGTGCGGATGGCCTGGCCATCCAGGTCGATGGTGCGGAAGATGAACGGTTGCGGCATGCTCAAGCCCTGTGAAGTGTTACAGGAGAAATGCGGTCAAAATGTGGGAGGGGGCTTGCCCCCTCCCACATTGACCGCATTTCAATTTAGCGTTCGTGTACATAGGTGCCTGGTGCCGCTTCGGCCGCAGCGTAGGTTTTATTACCTAATGTCGTCGGGGCTTTTTTCAATTTCCCCGCCCGCTCCGCCTGCCATGCCTGCCAGTGCAGCCACCACGAATCGGTATGCTTGGTCGCGTTTTCCTGCCATTGCAGTGCCGTGCCCGCCAGGCCGTCGCTGGTCTGGTAGCGCGACTTGGGGTTGCCCGGCGGGTTGAGGATGCTCTGGATATGCCCGCTGCTGGACAGCACGAACTCCACCTTGCCGCCAAACAACTGCGCCGACTTGTAGCAGGACTGCCAGGGCGTGATGTGGTCGTTGGTGCCGGCCAGTGAATAGATATCGGCCGTGACCTGCTTGAGATCGATGGGCGTGCCGCACACTTCCAGTGCATTGGCGCGTACCAACGGGTTGTTCTTGAACAGCTCGATCAGGTCGCCATGGAAGGCGGCCGGCAGGCGTGTGGTGTCGTTGTTCCAGAACAGGATGTCGAACACCGGCGGCTCGTTGCCCAGCAGGTAATTGTTGACCCAGTAATTCCAGATCAGGTCGTTGGGCCGCATCCACGCAAACACCTTGGCCATGTCACGGCCTTCCAGTACGCCGGCCTGATAGGAATGACGCTTCGCCGCTTCGAGCGTCTGTTCATCGACGAACAGCGCCACTTGGGTGTCCAGCGTGGTGTCCAGCACACTCACCAGCAGGGTCAGGGCGTTGACTTTTTTCTCCCCCAGCGCCGCGTAGTGGCCCAGCAGCGCGGTGCAGGTGATGCCGCCGGAGCAGGCGCCCAGCATGTTCACGTCCTTGCTGCCGGTAATCGCCGTGATCACATCGACGGCTTCCTTGAGCGCTTCGATATAGGTCGACAGGCCCCACTCGCGCTGGGCCTTGGTCGGGTTGCGCCAGCTGACGATAAAGGTCTGCTGCCCATTGCGCAGGCAGAAGCGCGCCAGGCTCTTGTCCGGGCTCAGGTCGAATACATAGAATTTATTGATCTGCGGCGGCACCACCAGCAGCGGTCGCTCGTGTACCTGCTCGGTGATGGGCTTGTACTGGATCAGCTCCAGCACATCATTGCGAAAGACCACGGCGCCTTCGGTGGTGCCCAGGCTCTTGCCCACTTCAAAGGCGCCCATGTTGACCTGGCTTGGCATGCCGCCGTTGTGCACCATGTCCTTGGCCAGGTGGGACAGGCCGTCGAGCAGGCTTTTGCCGCCGGTTTCAAAGAAGCGTTTGACGGCCGCCGGGTTGGCCGCGCTGTTGGTGGGGGCCATGGCTTCAGTCATCAGGTTGATCACGAAGTGGCCGCGACTGATGTCCTGTTCCGATAGATTGCTGTCACCGATCCAGTCGTGCAGCTCCTTGCGCCACGCCAGGTAAGTCTGCAGGTAGCGTTTGTAGAGCGGGTTCTGGCTCCAGGCCGGGTCATGGAAGCGACGGTCATCGCTCTCCGGCACCAGCGCCGATTTGCCGAACATGACGTTCTTGAGCTCCACCCCGAAATGGGCGACGTGTTTGACGCTGTGTAACGGTTGCTTGATGGCTTGGGTGAGCACCATCTTCGCCGAGGCCAATAAGTCCTTTTTGCGTAACGCGATGATCGGGTTCAACCCCAGGGTGTTTTCCGAGGCCTGGCGTTTCAAGTCATCGTTATTCTTGTTACTCATCTACGACGCTCCATTGTCCGAAAGACGAGTACCGGCGATTTCCGCGCACCCATTTCGATACACGACACCAGCCTGGTACTGCGCTCGGGTGACCGTTGATACCACATCGTCAAATGCAGGGAACTTGCCAGTTCCATTGGTTACCCGAGTTTAATTTTTTTCGCAAGCGGGCCAATCGTTGACCACGAGACAGGGCATTCAAGCAGATGAAATTAGAAAATGCCCTCTAAAGAGCAAGAGGCCTGGACTAGAGCATCAGCCGCACGACCGACTGACTCGGGTCGCGGGTTTTTCCGGCCGTTTTCAGTTCGGCCAGGTAATCGGCCCACAGCGCGTCCTGACGCACGGCCAGTTGATAAAGGTAGTCCCAGGTGAACAATCCGCTGTCATGGCCGTCGTCGAAGGTCAATTTCAGTGCGTACTGGCCGGCCGGTTCCAGCTTGATCAATTTAACGTTGAGCTTGCCGAATTGCAGGATGGGTTTGCCGTGGCCCTGGACCTCGGCGGAAGGCGAGTGCACGCGCAGGAATTCGGCGGGCAGTTGGTAGGTTTCGTTCGGGCCGTAGGTGAGGCCCAGGGTGTTGGAGGTTTTATGCAGGTTTACAGCAGTAGGAAATTTCGACATTGGAGATAACCCTGAAGGAACCGGCCTAACAATGTGAGAGGGGGCTTGCCCCCGATAGCCGTGTGTCAGTCAGCATACATCTGTCTGACAGACCGCTATCGGGGGCAAGCCCCCTCCCACATTGAAGCGAAGCAATTCTGTGTGAGGCTTACAGAATATAGCGCGACAAGTCTTCGTTCTGCGCCAATTCGCCCAGGTGGCTGTTGACGTAATCCGCGTCGATCTTGATCGCTTCGCCATTCTGCGCACCGGCCATGTCGCCGGCGCTGAAGGACACCTCTTCGAGCAGGCGCTCAAGCAAGGTGTGCAGGCGACGCGCACCGATGTTCTCGGTCTTCTCGTTGACCTGCCAGGCAATCTCCGCCAGGCGCTTGATCCCGTCCGGTTGGAATTCGATGCCCAGGCCTTCGGTTTTCAGCAATTCGCGGTACTGCTCGGTCAGTGAGGCATGCGGCTCGCTGAGAATGCGCTCGAAGTCGCCCGGGGTCAGCGCCTTGAGTTCCACGCGGATCGGCAGACGGCCTTGCAGCTCAGGCACCAGGTCGCTTGGTTTGCTCAGGTGGAAAGCACCTGAGGCGATAAACAGGATGTGGTCGGTCTTGACCATGCCCAGCTTGGTGTTGACCGTGCAGCCTTCGATCAGTGGCAGCAGGTCGCGCTGTACGCCCTCGCGGGACACATCGACGCCGCCGGAGTTGCCGCGCTTGGCCACTTTGTCGATCTCATCGATAAACACGATGCCGTGCTGCTCGACCGCTTCCAGGGCCTTGGCCTTGAGTTCTTCCTCATTGACCAGGCGTCCGGCTTCTTCGTCGCGCACCAGTTTCAGGGCCTCTTTCACCTTGAGCTTGCGGCTTTTCTTCTTGCCCTTGCCCATGTTGGCGAACAGGTTCTGCAACTGGCTGGTCATTTCTTCCATGCCCGGGGGCGCGGAAATATCGACGCCCGACACTTCGGCCACTTCGATCTCGATTTCCTTGTCGTCCAACTGGCCTTCACGCAGGCGCTTGCGGAACAGCTGGCGGGTGTTGGAATCCGATGACGGCGCGGCGTCTTCGTTGAAGCCCATGCGGGCCGGTGGCAACAGCGCGTCGAGGATGCGCTCTTCGGCAGCATCTTCGGCTCGATGGCTGACCTTGGTCACTTCCTGCTCGCGCAGCATCTTCAGGGCGGCGTCGGCCAGGTCACGAATGATCGACTCCACATCGCGGCCCACATAGCCGACTTCGGTGAATTTGGTGGCCTCGACCTTGATGAACGGGGCGTTGGCCAGTTTGGCCAGGCGCCGGGCGATTTCGGTTTTACCGACGCCGGTCGGGCCGATCATCAGGATGTTCTTGGGCGTTACTTCAACGCGCAGTTCTTCGGGCAGTTGCATCCGGCGCCAGCGGTTACGCAGCGCAATGGCAACGGCGCGCTTGGCATCGTCCTGGCCGATGATATGGCGATTGAGTTCATGGACGATTTCGCGGGGAGTCATGGACATAGTGTTTGGCGGCCTCAAGCGGGAATAAGCCTACGGCTTACTCGGCGAGGTCCTGCTCCTCAATGGTGTGGTTGTGGTTGGTGAACACGCAGATATCGCCGGCGATACCCAGGGCGGTCTCGACGATTTCACGGGCCGACAGGTCGGTCTTCTTCAACAGCGCGCTGGCCGCAGCCTGTGCATAGCCGCCACCGGAACCCATGGCGATCAGGCCGTGTTCAGGTTCAACCACATCGCCGTTGCCGGTGATGATCAGGGACGCGTCTTTGTTGGCGACCGCCAGCATGGCTTCGAGGCGGCTGAGGGAACGGTCGGTGCGCCATTCCTTGGCGAGTTCGACGGCGGCACGCACCAGATGGCCCTGGTGCTTTTCGAGCTGGCCTTCGAAACGCTCGAACAGGGTGAAGGCATCGGCGGTAGCGCCGGCGAACCCGGCGAGCACCTGGCCGTGGTACAGGCGACGTACTTTCTTGGCGTTGCCTTTCATCACGGTATTGCCCAGGGAAACCTGGCCGTCGCCGCCCATGACGACTTTGCCGTGGCGACGTACTGAAACGATGGTGGTCAAGGGGAGAGTCTCCACGCAGCGGGGCGAAAATGCCCTGATGGAACTCATATGGGGGTGGCGAGGGGGATTTCAACCGTAGGACGGCAGTGCGGACGAGTGGTGTTTATTGATCCGACACCTGTTCAAGAACACCGCAAAACCAAATGTGGGAGGGGGCTTGCCCCCGATTGCGGTGTATCAGTCGCTGAATATATTGACTGGTCTACCGCCATCGGGGACAAGCCCCCTCCCACATTAGCCCTGCTATGTCTTCGAGATCAGCGGCTCTGGCGTTGTTGTAACAGCAGGTTGCTAAACCCGGCGCCCGCCAATTGTTTCTGCGCCACGGTCAGCTGTTCGCGGTTGCTGAACGGGCCTACCAGCACGCGATACCAGGTCGCTTCCTTCACGGTGCCGGATTCCACCGTCACCGACTGGCCCAGCAGAATGATCTGCGCGCGTACACGGTCTGCGTCCGCCTGTTTGGGGAACGAGCCCGCCTGCAGGAAGAACTTGGTCACCGGCGCGGCCTTGGTCTCTGCCACTGGAGGCGCCGGCGGCGGGGTGATGCCGGCCAATGCCGCCTGGGCGCGCGCGGTATCGATCTTCGCCGCTTCCGCTGGGGTTACCGGCGTGGTCGGCACTTGCGGCGTCGGCAGGGTTTTTTCCGGCACGGCGTCGGGCGGCACGATCACTTCCGATTCCGGCAGCAGCGTGTAGAAATCGTACTTGGGCTTCACCGGAACCGTCGGGCTCGGCGCAGTCTTGTTGGCCTCGGCGATTTTCGTGGCTTTCTGCTGCTCCTGTTTGACGCGCTTGACGTCATCGCCCTGGCCGGGCTCCAGCTTCATCAGAAAGACAACGAATGCGCCGACCGTGAGGCCGATCGCCATCCACAGCCAACCCGGAATCGGCTGCTTGGCCGGGGCCTGGTAGCGGCTGGCGCCGCGCTTGGGTGCAGGTTTTTTCTTGGCGGCCAACTTACATGCGCTCCAGAGTTTCCAGGCCCAACAGCTCCAGGCCTTGCTTTAGGGTCCGTCCAGCCAGTGCGGCCAGGCGCAGGCGACTTTGCTTCTGGGCTTCATCGTCGGCGCTGAGGATCGGGCAGTTCTCGTAGAAGCTGGAAAACAGGCCGGCCACTTCGTACAGGTAGGTGCAGAGGATATGCGGCGTGCCTTTCTCGCCGACGCTGTTGAGCACTTCGCCGAACTGCGCGAGCTTGGCGGCCAGTTCCTGCTCATGAGGTGCGTCCAGCACGATTTGGCCTTCGACTTCGCTGAAGTCCTTGCCCAGTTTGCGGAACACACCGGCCACACGGGTGTAGGCGTACAGCAGGTACGGGGCGGTGTTGCCTTCGAAGTTGAGCATCAGGTCGAAGTTGAAGCTGTAGTCGCTGGTGCGGTGCTTGGATAGGTCGGCGTATTTCACCGCGCCAATGCCGACCACGCGGGCGATATTGCGCAGGTCGGCCTCGGCCAGTTCGGGGTTCTTTTCCTTGACCAGGCTGTAGGCGCGCTCCTGGGCTTCGGTCAGCAGGTCGATCAGCTTCACGGTGCCGCCATCGCGGGTCTTGAACGGGCGGCCATCGGCGCCGTTCATGGTACCGAAACCCATGTGTTCCATATGCATCGGGTGGGTGACGAAACCGGCGCGGCGCGCCACTTCGAACACTTGCTGGAAGTGCAGGGCCTGGCGCTGATCGACGAAATACAGCGCGCGATCGGCCTTGAGCACGCCGCTGCGGTAGCGCACGGCGGCCAGGTCGGTGGTGGCATAGAGATAACCGCCATCGGCCTTGACGATGATCACCGGCAGCGGCTCGCCATCGGCGGTCTTGAATTCCTCAAGGAACACGCACTGCGCACCGTTGCTCTCGACCAGCAGGCCAGCGGCCTTGAGGTCGTTGACCACATTGATCAGGTCGTCGTTGTAGGCGCTTTCGCCCATCACGTCGGCCATGGTCAGCTTGACGTTGAGCAGCTCGTAGATTTCCTGGCAGTGGGACAGGGAGATATCGCGGAAACGCCCCCACAGCGCCAGGCATTCCTTATCGCCGGCTTGCAGCTTGACCACCAGGCTGCGCGCACGGTCGGCAAATTCTTCGGATTCGTCAAAGCGCTTCTTGGCGGCGCGGTAGAAGTTTTCCAGGTCGGCCAGCTCGTTGCTGGTGATCGGGTTTTCCTGCAGGTAGGCCATCAGCATGCCGAACTGGGTGCCCCAGTCGCCCACGTGGTTCTGACGGATGACGGTGTCACCGAGAAACTCCAGGACCCGCGCCACGCCGTCGCCGATGATGGTCGAGCGCAGGTGGCCGACGTGCATCTCCTTGGCCAGGTTAGGTGCCGACAGGTCGATCGCCACGCGCTGCGCCGGGCCAGCCTTGCGCACGCCGATGTGGGCGTCGGCCAGGGCGGCATCCAGGCGCGCGGCCAGGGCCTGGGTATTCTGGAAGAAGTTGATAAAGCCCGGGCCGGCGATTTCGGCCTTGGTGACACTGGCGTCGGCCGGCAGCGCGGCGATGATTTTTTCCGCGAGGTCGCGAGGCTTCATGCCCGCAGGCTTGGACAGCATCATCGCGATGTTGCTGGCGAAGTCGCCGTGGGTCTTGTCGCGGGTGTTCTCCACCTGGATCGCCGGCGACAGGCCTTCAGGCAACACACCTTCGTTGACGAGTTGGGTGAGGGCTTGTTGGATCAGCTGGCGAATGGTGTCTTTCATGGTGTTCTCTTTCGACCGCAAGCGGCGGCGCGCGATGCGCAGGTGGAAAAACTGGGCATTATCCGTGGCGAGGGCGGGCTTGCCAACCTTCGCAGGACCTGCGGAGCCTTTTTAGGTGACCCTACTCACTGTAGGAGCGAGCTTGCTCGCGAAAAACCTGAGGGCGTCGCGTTTATCCAGAATAAACGCAGTGTGCTTGAGTTTTTCGCGAGCAAGCTCGCTCCTACAGGGGACGGCTTAATACAAATCGACCGGGTCCACATCCAGTGACCATCGCACCTGTCGGCCGCTGGGCATTTGCTCCAGGGCCAGCAACCAGCTGCTCAATAGCCGATGCAGCGGCGCGCGGGACGTTGCCTGCAAGAGTAGCTGGGCCCGATACCGCCCGGCACGGCGTTCCATGGGCGCGGGCACCGGGCCGAGCAGCTCGATGCCGCTCAGACCCAGCTCTGCCAGCAAACGTTCAGCGGCGCTGCAGGCTTCGTCCAGAAAGCCTTCGGCCTGGCCCGGTTTATGCGCCTCGGCGCGCAGCAGCGCCAGGTGCGCAAACGGCGGCAGCCCGGCGGCGCGGCGCTCGCTCAAGGCCTGTTCGGCGAAGGCAAAGTAACCTTGTTCGGTCAGTTGAATCAGCAGCGGGTGGTCGGCCAGGTGCGTCTGGATAATCACTCGGCCCGGCTCTTCGGCGCGCCCTGCGCGGCCGGCGACCTGCACGATCAGCTGCGCCATGCGCTCGCTGGCGCGGAAGTCGCCGGAGAATAAACCACCGTCGGCATCCAGGATCGACACCAGGGTCACCCGTGGAAAGTGATGCCCTTTGGCAAGCATCTGCGTGCCGACCAGAATGCACGGCTGGCCTTTCTGGATGGTGGCGAACAGTTGGTTCATCGCGTCTTTGCGCGACGTACTGTCGCGGTCCACCCGCAGCACCGGGTAATCCGGGAACAGAATGCCCAGGCGCTCTTCGGCGCGCTCGGTGCCCGCGCCGACCGGGCGCAGGTCGACCTTGCCGCATTGTGGACAGTGGCGGGGCACAGGTTCCACATGGCCGCAGTGGTGGCAGCGCAGTTCGCCGTAGCGCTGATGCACGGTCATGCGCGCATCGCAACGCTCGCATTCGGACATCCAGCCACAGTCATGGCACAACAGCGTCGGCGCAAAACCGCGGCGGTTGAGGAACACCAGGACTTGCTGGCCGGCGGCGAGGGTCTGGCCGATGGCTTGCTGCATCGGGCCGGAAATACCGCTGTCCAGCGGTCGGCTTTTGACATCCAGGCGCAGGAAACGCGGTTGCTTGGCGCCACCTGCGCGTTCATTCAGGCGTAGCAGGCCATAACGACCGGTGTAGGCGTTATGCAGGCTTTCCAGGGAAGGCGTGGCCGAACCCAGCACAATCGGGATGTCTTCCTGGCGCGCGCGCACCAGGGCCAGGTCGCGGGCGTGGTAACGCAGGCCTTCCTGTTGTTTATACGAGCCGTCGTGTTCTTCGTCGATGATGATCAGGCCCGGATTTTTCATCGGGGTGAACAGTGCCGAGCGCGTGCCGATAATAATGTCGGCTTCGCCGTCCCGCGCCGCCAGCCATGACTCCAGGCGCTCACGGTCGTTGACCGCCGAGTGCACCAGGGCGATGCGGGCGTTGAAACGCTGTTCGAAACGCGCCAGGGTTTGCGGGCCGAGGTTGATCTCGGGGATCAGCACCAGCGCCTGTTTGCCGGCCTGCAAGGTTTCGCGGATCAACTGCAAATACACTTCGGTCTTGCCGCTGCCGGTGACGCCGGCCAGCAGGAACGCATGGAAACTGTCGAACCCTGCGCGGATCGCTTCATAGGCGGCGCGTTGTTCGGGGTTCAGCGGCAGCTCCGGCTGGGCCAGCCAGTGTTCATGGCGCGGGTCGGGGGCGTGCTTGCGGATCTCCACCTGCACCAGCCCCTTGGCCAGCAGCAGGTCGAGGCTGTCCTTGCTCAGCATCAGCTTGCTCAATAGCTGATGAGCCACACCGTGGGGGTGCTGCGCCAGGGTGGCGAGGGCTTCACGTTGGCGCGGCGCGCGGGCGATGCGTGGGTCGTCCAGGCGCGCGCCGGGAACCATCGACCAGAAACGTTCCTGGCGCGCTTCGGCCAGTTCGCCCTGGCGCAGCAGCACCGGCAGCGCCCAGCTCAGGGTATCGCCCAGGCTGTGCTGGTAATACTGCGCGGTCCACAGGCACAGCTTGAACAGCGCGGGCGGCAGCGGCGCGGTGGCGTCGAGGATGGCGATGGCCGGCTTGAGCTTTTCGGCGGGCACTTCGCTTTGGTCGGTGACTTCCACCAGGATACCGATCATTTCCCTGCGCCCGAACGGCACGCGCACGCGCATGCCGGGCTCCAACTGCGCACGCGGCACACCCGCCGGCGCCCGGTAATCGAACAGGCGGCGCAGCGGCGAGGGCAGGGCGAGGCGCAAAATGGCGTCGGGCACGCGGAGGGTCTCATCTAGGCAGGTGGTGGCGCAGGGGCGGGAGCCTAGCAGACAGGGGAGGGCTTGGGTATGCCGTGGTTTTCTGATGAAAGGCGGTTTTCAGTCGGATGTGCGGCTTGCGTGATTGAAAAGGTCTGTTAGAATTCGCGGCCTAATTACGTGCGGTATTCGACAATAGTGTCGAGTGGCGGCACGCTAGCCCGAGGAAGTGCCATGAAAGCCGATATCCATCCAGCGTACGAAACCATCGAAGTTACCTGCAGCTGCGGCAACAAGTTCGAAACCCGTTCGAACCTGTGCAAGCCATTGGGTACTGACGTATGCAACGAGTGCCACCCGTTCTACACCGGTAAGCAGAAAACTCTGGACACCGGCGGCCGTGTACAGCGCTTCGCAGATCGCTTTGGTGCTTTCGGCAAGAAGCCTGCTGCTGCTACTCCGGCAGAGTAAGGCTCAAAAGCCTTATGGGCTTTTGCCAGCTGTTGAAAAAGGCGTCCCTCGCGGGCGCCTTTTTTGTGCCTGCGATTTGGCTATCCGCCGCCCAGGCCCACGTGTTCTGCCCCGCGCCGGCGTCGGTGGCGCGTGTACATGTGCAGCGCGTGGTGGATGGCGACACTGTGCGTCTCAAGGATGGCCGCAGCGTTCGGATGATCGGTATCAACGCGCCGGAGACCGGTAAGAAGGGCCGCTCCGACGAGCCGTTTGCGGCTGCCGCGCGCCAGCGTCTGCAGGCATTGGTCAATGCCAGTGACGGGCGTCTCGGGCTGGTGCCGGGGCGCGAGGGTAAAGATCGCTACGGGCGAACCCTTGCCCACCTGTATGGCGCCGACGGCAACAACCTTGAGGCGCAATTGCTGGCTGAGGGCCTGGGGTTTCAGGTGGGTGTCGCGCCGAATGTCGAGCTGGTCGCCTGTCAGCAGGCTGCTGAAAACAGTGCGCGTGACGCGCGGTTGGGGCTTTGGCGGCAATCGCCGGTACAGAGCGTGGCGCAACTCAAGCGGTCCGGGTTCGCTTTGGTCAGCGGACGGGTCAGCACGATCGAACGCAATCGCGGTGGCGTCTGGATCCAGTTGCAGGGTTCACTGGTATTACGCATTGCGCCTGATCGGGTCCGTTTATTCGATACCGCCATGCTCAATGGTCTGCAAGGCAAGACAATCGAGGCGCGTGGCTGGGTGCAGGACCGCTCCAGGCGCGGCGGGCCGAAAGACCCTCAGGCACGTTGGCTGTTGCCGCTCACCGATCCGAGCATGCTTGGCTGAGCGCAATAATAAAAAATTGTAGACATTTTTTTATTCGATTGTGAACAGTCTAGCCCTTGTATCCCGTGGCTTTAGACTAAAGTACGCCGCAGCAGGGCCTTGACACCTGTGACTGACCAGTCTTGTAGGGGCTTTACGACACGCGTATCCTCGGCGGTCCGTCGACCAACAGTAAAAGCGGAATGCCGATATGTCTGATTTGAAAACTGCCGCTCTCGAATATCATGCCAATCCTCGTCCAGGAAAGCTGAGTGTAGAGCTCACCAAAGCCACTGCCACCGCCCGTGATCTGTCGCTGGCCTACAGCCCTGGCGTTGCCGAGCCCGTACGTGAAATCGCCCGCGACCCCGAGCTGGCATACAAGTACACCGGCAAGGGCAACCTGGTTGCAGTGATTTCTGATGGCACCGCGATCCTGGGCCTGGGTAACCTCGGCCCATTGGCGTCCAAGCCGGTCATGGAAGGCAAGGGCGTGCTGTTCAAGCGCTTTGCCGGCATCGATGTTTTCGACATCGAAGTCGACTCCGAGAGCCCGCAGGCCTTCATCGACACCGTTAAACGCATTTCCATCACCTTCGGTGGCATCAACCTGGAAGACATCAAGGCACCCGAGTGCTTCGAGATCGAAAAGGCGCTGATCGAACAGTGTGACATCCCGGTATTCCACGATGACCAGCACGGCACCGCGATCGTTACCGCAGCCGGCATGATCAACGCCCTGGAGATCGCCGGCAAAACCCTGGGTGAAGCGAAGATCGTCTGCCTGGGCGCCGGCGCTGCGGCCATTTCCTGCATGAAGCTGATCATCAGCATGGGCGCCAAGCTGGAAAACATCTACATGGTCGACAGCAAGGGCGTGATCCAGTCCGAGCGTACCGACCTGAACCAGTACAAGGCGATGTTTGCCCACCCGTCCTCCAAGCGCACCCTGGCTGACGCCCTTGACGGTGCTGACGTGTTCGTCGGCCTGTCCGGCCCGAACCTGCTGAGCGCCGAAGGCCTGAAGTCGATGGCGCCGAACCCTATCGTGTTCGCCTGCTCCAACCCGGACCCGGAAATCGCCCCGGAACTGGCCCACGCCACCCGCGACGACGTGATCATGGCCACCGGCCGTTCGGACTACCCGAACCAGGTCAACAACGTGTTGGGTTTCCCGTTCATCTTCCGTGGTGCCCTGGACGTTCGCGCCAAGCGCATCAACGAAGAAATGAAAGTAGCGGCCGCCAACGCCCTGCGTGAACTGGCCAAGCTGCCGGTGCCGCAGGATGTCTGCGACGCCTACGGTGGCGCCAAGCTGGAATTCGGTCGTGAGTACATTATCCCGAAACCTATGGACAAGCGCCTGATCACCCTGATCTCCGATGCCGTGGCCAAGGCTGCAATCGAGACTGGTGTGGCAACCCTGCCGTATCCGAAGAACTACCCGCTGCAAAGCGTGGATGATGTGTTCAACGGCTAAGCCTGCGTAGCGCACCCACAAAAAAGCCCCGGCTCTCGTGAGTTGGGGCTTTTTTGTGTCTGGCGTTTAAATTGAGCCTTGTGGCGCTCTAAATGTGGGAGGGGGCTTGCCCCCGATGGCGGCCTCTGGGCCGACCAGGATGTTGGACCGAGTACATATCCGTTTCTGCGGTCACGGCCACTTAGGGTTCCGCCCTGACGGCGGGTCACTTTGGAAAAGCC